>UQPF01000002.1 GCA_900542905.1 uncultured Collinsella sp. | reverse complement strand
CATGGCGGCGTTCCTTCGCGCGTTCATTTTTTCTTTGGTCGGAAAACAACGATACGCGAGGCGCGCCGCCGCTGCTAGGCGGGCAATTTTACCGGGCGGCTAACCCACACAAACCCCCGAAGAGCCCTTTTTTTGGTCGGTTTTACTGGAGAGTTGCGTCGATTGCCTTGACCAGGGCGCTGCGCATGCCGGCGTCCTCGAGCGCAACGACGCCCTTGATGGTGGCACCACCGGGCGAGCATACGGCATCCTTCATCGCCGCAGGATGCTGGCCAGTTGCAAGCTGCAGCTTTGCCGTACCCAACACCATCTGGCTCACAATGCGATAGGCATCGGCACGCGGGATACCGTGCTTGACCGCTGCATCGCCCAGGGCCTCGATTGCCATGGCGACAAATGCCGGAGCGCAACCACCCACCGTGCCGCCCACAAACAGCAGGCTCGTATCGAGTTCGACCACCGCACCGAGCTTGCCAAGCAGATCAAGCACCACTGCGCTCTGCTCATCACTAAGCGTGGAAGCCTTCTCGCAAGCGATGACGCCCTCGCCCACCGAAACCGGTGTGTTGGGCACCGTCGAGATATGCGCGACGCCCGGCAGGACCTGCTCCCACTTGGCACTGTCCCAGGTCCAGGCAACCGACAGAACGACCTTTTTGGCAAGAGCATCCTTGAGCGGGGCGAATACCTTCTCGATCATGTACGGTTTGACCGCAGCGACCACGATATCGGATGCGGCGACAACCTCGGCGGCATCGTGGCAGGCGACCATGCCGCGCGCCTCGCAGCGCTCAACCAGTGCGTCGTAGCGACCCGCGCAGGCGCACATGTCGCTCGCAGCTACACCGGCAGCGATCCAGCCATCGGCCATAGCGCTCGCCATATTGCCAAAACCGACAAATCCAATCTTCATATCTCATAGTCCTTTCAGACACATTCCTCAAAACGAAAGGTATTGTCCCACGCCATTGTTTCGTATTGCCGACCTATTTGTGATACGGCTCGCCACGGCTGATCTTGCAGGCGCGGTAGATTTGCTCCAGCAGCACCACGCGCGCCAAGTTATGCGGCAAGGTAATGCGTCCAAAGCTGAGCATCTCGTCGGCGCGGGCGCGCACCTCATCGCTCACGCCGTCCGAACCGCCAATCACAAAGGCGATGTCGCTGCTGCCTCGTAGCATAAGATCGTCGAGCCTCGCCGAGAGCTCCTCACTCGAACGCTCCTTGCCCTCGATAGCCAGCAGGATCACATGCGCTCGAGACGGCAAGGCAGCAAGAATCGCCGCCCCCTCCTTGTCGCGTGCGGCATCCACGCCGCCCGCCTTGGCCGGGTCAATATCGGCCACCTCGCGGATATCCACCTTGGCATAGGCGCCTAGGCGCTTGGTGTACTCAGCGCACGCGTCCTTCCAAAAGCGCTCTTTGAGCTTGCCAACACAAACGACGGTGTATTTCACGCGTGCCTACTCCTTTGACTCGTTCTGAACCTTACCGGCAGCCAGCATCTGCTCGAACATAGAGGCCGACTGCGAAAAGTCGCTCGGCAGCACGACCGTCGAGGTTTTACCCGTGCGAGCGAACTCCGTCATCATCTCGGACCACTGCGTAAACATGAACAGTTGGTTGGCCTCGTCATTGCCGACACCCGTCTCCTGGATGATCTCGAGCGAATCTTTGATACCCAGCGCAATGGCCTTGCGCTGGTTGGCGATGCCCTCGCCCGCCTTTTCCATAGCCTCGGCCTCGGCGGTCGCCTCGGTGACGCGCTTGATACGGTCTGCCTCGGCGAGCTCCTGTGCCGCAGCGCGCTTGCGCTGGGCGGCGTTGATGTCGTTCATGGAGTTCTCGACCTCGGTCGGCAGTGCGATTTTGGTGATGAGCGTCGACACGAGGGTGAAGCCGTAGGCGGCCATCTGCTCGGAAACGGTAGCGTTGACATCCTTGGCGATGTCATCCTTCTTGGCAAAGACCTCATCGAGTGTGTAGACGGGAATCGAAGAGCGCAGGGCGTCGGTGATGAAGTCACGCATCTGGTCGACGGGCTCCTGCAGCATGTAGTAGCTCTTGTAGATACCCGAATCTGCCGGGCCGGCGCCCATGTCATAGCTCACGTGGTACTGAGCAGAGACCTCAAGGCCGATGGTCACGTTGTCCTGGGTCTTAACGTCGATGCCAAAACCGTTTTTCATGGTGCGCAGACTCACCGTGGCGGCCTTGCGGTCGATCACGGGCACCTTCATGTGGAAGCCCGCGTTGACGATGCGGTTGAACTTGCCCAGACGCTCGATGATCACGGCATGCTGTTGTTCAACGACATAGCAGGCGTTGGGAAGCAGCAGCAACAAAATGATGATGGGAAGCAGAAGGCTCGTAAGGGCGGCAATGATACCGGAAAACAGCATGGTCTCTCCTCTGATAGGCACACGTTGGCATTAGGATACCCGTCCAAGGAGATCGTGCATAACAAAAAAGCCCCCATTGCTGGGAGCTCTTTCATTTAATGGTGCGGGCGAAAGGACGTCCGCGTATCCGCTTCGCGGATCCGCACCGGCTTCGGCCGCCTGCCGGCGTCCTCGCCAGCTCGCTAAAAACGCTCCGCGTTTTCTTTACGCTCGCTCCTTCGCAGGTTCAAGTCCCTGTGATGGGCCCATAACAAAAAAGCCCCCATTGCTGGGAGCTCTTTCATTCAATGGTGCGGGCGAAAGGACTTGAACCTTCATGGGGTTGCCCCCATACGGACCTGAACCGTACGCGTCTGCCAATTCCGCCACGCCCGCGTGCAGGAATTAGAATAACGGAGCGCCACCGCGAACGCAAGAACTATTTTTGAAAAAGTTTGCAGGCATTTTCCCAAGCGGCTTGCGCGATTGTTTCGGCGTCCTCACCTGTGCGATCGACACGGTCGTTAACCAGCGCGTTTGCCGTAATGGAGATCATTGCGGGCTCGCATTCAAGACCGCGGATGGGCTCCGGAGCCATATACGGGCAATCCGTCTCGAACAAAATTCGATCGAGTGGGGTTGCCGCAAATGCCTCGCGCACGTCGTCGTTGCGCTTAAAGGTGGCCGCGCCACCATAGGCGATATAGCAGCCCAGCTCCACAAAGCGCTCCATCGTGGCGCGGTCCTCGCCAAAGCAGTGCAGCACACAACCGGCCTGGGGCACGCCCACCTCGCGCAGTACGTTGTACGCATCAACGTGCGAGGTGCGCTCCCCATCCGAGTCCTCGTGACGCAGGTGCAGCTCCACCGGCACATTGCGGCGCACGGCAAGCTCGAGCTGGCGCGCCATGCAATCAATCTGCACGTTATGGGGTGCCGGCGCGATATCGTCGTCATAGTCCATGTGATAGTCCAGGCCGATTTCGCCAATACCGGCGCATAAGGGGTCATCAAGTGCGGCAACGACCTGTGCATGAACGTCGTCGGTATAGTCCGGCGCGCCATACGGATGCACGCCGGCAAGATACTTGATCTGCGGGATATCCTGCATCGGAAGAATCTCGCGCACCAGCCAGTCGCTATAGTCCGCCACGCTGCGCTTGTCGGCAATGGGGTCGAACATCGTCACCAACAGGTCGACGCCCGCGGCTTTGGCGCGCACGAGCGTCTCGGGCACATCCTTGCCCCAAAACGAAAGCAGATGTGCATGCGTGTCGGCAAGCGGCGCCAAGGGCACGGGACAAGCAACCGTCGTCTTTTTCTTGGTAAACGTCACGCGTTCGGCATTAGGCGTCATGGATTAGCTCCCGGGCCAGACGGACAAAGTCGGCAACATCGAGCGTCTCGGCGCGCGTGGTGGGTGCGATACCGCAAACCTCAAAAGCGGCATCGAGCACGTCCTTGGCAAAACCGTTGGCGCTCATGGAATTGCGGATGGTCTTGCGACGCTGGGCAAATGCAGCATCAATCACGCGGGCCACAAACTCGCGGTCGAGTCCTTCGGGCACCACGCCGTCAACACGGTCGATACGCACGACGGCCGAGTCCACGTGCGGCGCCGGCATAAAGCAACGCGGCGGCACCTCAAAGCGACCCGTCACCTGCGCATACAGGCCGAGCTTTGCCGTATAGCCGCCATAGGTCTTGTTGCCCGGCACTGCGGCAATGCGATCGGCAACCTCCTTTTGCACCATGACCACGGCACGCTTGAGCGCGGGCATCGTCTGGAAGAACTGCAAGATGATCGTCGCCGCCACGTTATAGGGCAAGTTCGCGACAAATACCGTCGGCTCACCGCCGGCGGCCTGCTCAATCTGCTCCGGCGTCACCTTAAGCGCGTCGCCCATGATAAAGCGGAAGTTGGCGTAGTCGGCGGCGTGAGCATCGAGCACCGGCTCGAGCTCGGGATCGGCCTCGATCGACGTGACGCACGCCGCCTCCTGCAACAGCGCAAGCGTGAGCGTACCAACGCCCGGACCAACCTCGAGCACGCGCTCATCGCCTGCAAGCTCGGCAAGCTCGCAAATGCGCTCAATTACATGGTTGTCGATCAGGAAGTTCTGGCCCAGGCGATGCTTGGTCGCAAGGCCAAACTCCTCCAGCAGCTCCCTGGTGGCCGTGGGGTTTGCCAAAGGCGAAGTTGTCATGGTTGCCTCCTTAGCATGATGGCGGCGTCTTGAAACAAAAGGGCATGGACCGTGGCGGCCATGCCCTTACAGCTAAACAGCAAATTGCCGATATGGCGCGCTGCGTCTTAGCCCAGACGCGGGAACAGCGGCTCGCCCTTCTCGACAGGCTGACCGCCGGCAAGCAGGCCCCAAGCGCAAATGCCCTTGAGGTCGTCGGTCGCGGCCTCGTCCTCGCAGGACAGGCGGCGCAGGGCCTCGGCAGAGGTCTGAGGCATGAGCGGCATCAGCAGGTGGGCGGCAATGCGGATGGCCTCGAGCAGGTTGTAGATCACAAACGCCAGCTCGTCAGCCTTGGCCTCGTCCTTGGCAAGTGCCCAAGGCTCGGAGTCCTCGATGTAGTGGTTGGCGGCATGGATGAGCTCCATGACCTCGTCCTTGGCTCCGCCGTAATCGAGCACGTCCATCTTGGCCATGTAGCGCTCGACCAGACCATCGGCGATCTTTGCCAGCGGGTTGTCGAACGCATCGAACGGTGCGGGCTTGGCGGGCGCGCAACCATCAAAGTACTTGCCGCTCATGTTGAGCGAACGCGAGATAAGGTTGCCCCAGCTGTTGGCCAGGTCGGCGTTGTAGACCTGCTCCATGCGATCGAAGCTGATGGCACCGTCGGTGCCGGGGACGACGTCGGTCATGAAGTAGTAGCGATAGCCCTCGACGCCCAACATGTCGATAACGTCCTGCGGAGCGATGGCGTTGCCGCGGCTCTTGGACATCTTCTCGGCCTTGCCGGTCTCGGCATTGCGCACGGTCAGGAAGCCGTGGGCAAAGACGTGCTCGGGCAGGGCCTCGCCGATGGCCATGAGCATGGCGGGCCAAATGACGCAGTGGAAGCGGATGATGTCCTTGCCCACGATGTGGAACTGCGCGGGCCAGCGATAGGCCAGCTCGGCACGCGCCTCGTCGGTGTCGACACCGTAGCCGACGGCCGTCATATAGTTGAGCAGCGCATCGAACCACACGTAGGTCACGTGACCCTCGTCAAACGGGACCTGAATGCCCCAGTCAAAGCTCGTACGGCTCACGGAAAGGTCGTTAAGGCCGCCCTCGACAAAGCTGCGAACCTCGTTCATGCGGAACGCAGGCTCGACAAAGTCGGGGTGCTCGTCATAGAGCTTGAGCAGCTTGTCCTGGAAGGCGGAAAGCTTAAAGAAGTAGGACTCCTCCTGCACGCGCTCAAGCGGACGGTGGCAGTCGGGGCACAAGTGCTGGCCGACGCTGCCGTACTCTTCGTCGCCCTTCTGGACCTGCGTATCGGTAAAGTAGGTCTCGTCAGGCACGCAATACCAGCCGTCGTAGCTGCCCTTATACAGGTAGCCGGACTCCTTCATGCGCTCCCACAGGTACTGCACGGCATGATGCTGGCGCGGCTCGGTGGTGCGGATGAAGTCATCATTGGAAATCTCGAGCTTGCTCCAAAGCTCCTTGAAGTGCGGAGCCTGGCTATCGGTCCACTCCTGCGGCGTCATGTTGTGCTTGGCTGCGGCCTCGGCGACCTTCTCGCCATGCTCGTCCATGCCGGTCAGGAACTTGACGTTATAGCCAGCGGAACGGCGATAGCGAGCCTGAACGTCGGCGATGATGGTGGAATAAGCCGTGCCCAGGTGCGGATCGGCGTTGACGTAGTAGATGGGCGTCGTGATAAAGAACGAAGGCTTGCTTTGATCCATGGGGTTTGTCCTCCAGTAAAACGTTGCATACAGAGGATGATTCTAGCGCAAGGGCTGGATATCCTCCATCTATTGCATATCGAGCACCATGGCATAGACATCGCGCTTGCGGCGCGAATACTTCTGAGACAGGCGCTTGGCCACCGCAGACGCGGGCTCCCCCTCCTCGAGCGCGGCGCGGATATCCTCGCGCAGGGCCTCGTCGGGATCCGCTGCCGCGGCGCCAACCGGCACGATACCGGCCTCCTCACCCTCGCTCGGCGGCGCGATGACCAGCGCAATCTCGCCCTTTACCTCGCCGCGAGCACGCAGCTCCTCGGCAAGCTGGGCAGCGGGCCCGCGCAAGACCTCCTCGTGCAGCTTGGTGAGTTCGCGGCAGACGGCAACCTCACGTTGGGGAAAGACCTCCGCCACGGCCTCGAGCGTCGCCACGATGCGATGTGGAGACTCGTAGAAGATGAGCGCGCCGGGCACCACGGCAAGGCGCTGCAAACGGCGCACGCGGTCGCCGTGCTTTCGACCCAAAAAGCCCTCGAAGAAAAAATGCTCGCAGGGAATGCCGGACGAAACGAGCGCCGTGACGCAAGCAGAGGGCCCGGGAATAACTTCGACGGGCACATCGGCCTCACGCGCCGCCTCGACCAGCGCCTGGCCGGGATCGGACACGCTCGGCATGCCGGCGTCCGAGGCAAAGGCGAGGGTCTCCCCCGCCAGCAGACGGTCGACCAGGCCGGCGGCGCGGCTGGCGATCACATTCTCGTCGCAACGGACAAGCGGCTTGGAAATGCCCAGGTGCATCAGCAGCTTTGACGTCACACGCGTGTCTTCGCAGCAGATGACATCGGCAGCGGCAAAGGCCTCGCCAACGCGCGGGGACAGGTCGCCCAGGTTGCCGATGGGCGTGCCGACCACATAGAGTTTGCCCGTATGGGCGCTGTTTTGCGTCATATCAACCTATTCAATCATGCCGCGCTCGAGCGTACCGAGCGCCGCGCGGGCGTCCCATGCTGCAATGCGCTTCTCGGTCTTCCACGTTTGGAAGAACCAACCGGCAGCCGGCGCAAACGAAGCCAGCTGGTTGGCGATAAACACGCGCTCGTAGGCATTGCGGCCCTCGGGCGTAACCGACGAGTTGGCAAAGATCGCCGCGCCCGACCATTCGCCCACCAGCACGGGGAACCCAGTTGAAATCGCCTCTTTAAGCTCGCGCTTGTTACGCGAAATCGCCGTCGTCAGCCCGCGGGGGCTCGTGATATCGAGCGCATACTCGTCGCGGTAATGGTACAGGTGAAGGTCCATGTAGACGTTCTTGTACTTGGCGCCGCGCATAAAATGCTTCCACTCGCTGGGATGCCCCGAAGACGAAAAGACGACGATCTTATCCTCGGGCATATACGAACGGACGAGCTCGTAGGCATCGCGATAGAAATTGCGCAGGTAGTGAGCCGGAATGCCATCCGTCATGGCAAAAAGACTCTTGCGGACACTCATCTGCGGCGTATCCAGCAGCTCAATGCCCAGCAGGCTCTCGGCCTCGCCGTAACGCTCGGCCAAGCGCTCGAGCACGTCGAGTGCGACATGGCGGCCGTTAGTGGACGAATGCCACTCGGCAACAGCCTCCGGCGTGGCGGGCGAATCGTTGGAATCGCCCTGGCCACCGGGCACAGTCGCCAGGTCAAGCAGCACGCGAATGTTGTACTTGGCAGCCCACTCAATCGCGCGGTCGATGTAATCGACAACCGAGATGTAGGAGGCATCGGACTCCTGTGAGCCAAAGGCATACCAAGGCACCGGCAGGCGCACGGCGTTGAGGCCGATCTGCGCCATGCGACGGAAATCATCCTCGCTCACAAACGTCTCGTAATGACGGCGCATGCGCTCGTTATAGGCGGCGGTGCCCATGGCCTCCTGCAGCTCGGCCGCGTTGGATGCACCGGTCGCCGCGTATAGCGACGGGGTAACCCAAGGCTCGGGAATAAACCAGCCAGAGAGATTAACGCCGAGTATCCTCTCCATCACTGCCCCCTTCGGATCGTGCAGGCCGAGCCTGCATCGTATTGCATAGGAAAAGTATCGTTTTGAGTATACCCGCGCGTGCGGACAGACGACCGAACGGTCTGTAAAGTGGCGCAAAAGCGGGAGGAATGTCTGAGCGGGCCCGAGATGGCGCGCCGAGATGTGCACGCACGTCGGAAGTAAGCGCCGGAAAGCGCATCCCACTCTGAAGCCAAATTCCGGGACGCAGTTTCCGCAGAACCCTACATAAAAGAAAAGGACCCCTTTGCAGAGGTCCTAGTCAATTCAAGGTGGCGGGGAAGGGAATCGCGTCCGCGCGCTGCGCGGACGGACCGCTGCGGCGCTTACGCGCCTTGCGAGCTGCGCTGGCAAACGCTTACGCGTTTACTCAGCTCCGCGCCCTCACAGGGTTCGATTCCATGTGGGAGCTTCATAAAAGAAAAGGACCCCTTTGCAGAGGTCCTAGTCAATTCAAGGTGGCGGGGAAGGGAATCGAACCCCTGACACGAGGATTTTCAGTCCTCTGCTCTACCAACTGAGCTACCCAGCCATTTGAGGTGTGCCTTGTTTCAAGGCTTGATTAGTATAACCAAGGACGCGTTCCGGTCAACCGAGAATTTTAAAAAAGTTTTTGAGCACAGCCTCGGTTCTATAAATCGGCACGTCAGAGGCATCAGCCGGCAGCAAGAAGTTTTTCGCTCAGAGCCGCACGGGCAAACTCACTTGGCGTCATCCCCTCGGCAGCCGCCCGTCGACGAATGGCCTCCTTCATTCCCAGAGGAATCTTGACCGACAGCGTTGCCGTCCCCTCACCTGAGAGCGGGGGCCGTCCATGCACGATCCCACCAACGGTGTGTTCGCCATCCGGAAACTCTCCGCGCTCGTACGACTCGCACCACGCGTCAATCATTTCATCCGTTACAACCTGACCATTAGCGGCCGTATACGTCTTGCTCATCATCGACCCCTCTGCCGAGCTCGCTCGATCTCTTGCCAGAATTTCTTCTGAACCGGAGACAGGGCATGAATAATGAGCCATCCACGAATTAGTTCGACCGCAACAAGTTCCACACTTCGACCATCTGGAAGCCATCCAATGGCAAGCCATCTCGGCGGCTCGTCCTCCGACTCGCGGCGAATGCACTCAGTAACCGCGAACCAGGCACCTAGTACCTGCTTTTCCGTCAAGTGTTTTTTGGCGTTCGGATGGATCTCAACATCCATGCACCTTCTCCTCCATCTTACCCAATTTCGTATGACGAAAGTCCGCTGTCGCCAATCTCTTACGCCGGCACTTGTTGGAGGGCGGGAGGTGTAGCGAGGATTGAAGGGCGTTCCAATACCGCCCAGGCGCCGGGGCAGGAGCACATACACCAGGGACATACGTTTTCGTAGCGCGCGAGGATATTGCCGCGTGCATCGATGAAGGCGATGTCGATGGGATAGGCCATAAAACACGTATGGACCGAAGAGCAGCGTGGAAACGCCATGACGAGCGGCAGGCCGTTGGCGGCAACCGGACACCGTCCCAGCATGCCGCGCAGGCGCACGGCAAACGACTCCGCCACCACAAACTCGGCCGGCGTCCAACCCAGCCTGTTGAGCGCCCGCGCGTACGCGATGTAGGACGAGACCGCGGTCACATGACCACCCCCGGACGCCATGGATCGACCGTCACCGCGCGCTCGTGCGACAACGTTGTCGGCGCCCCCAGCGTAACGCCAGCGATGCTGAGAGAAGTCGGCCACGGCTCATAGTGCATGGTGCAGGTGTAGGTCCTAAACGTACCGGATAGGGAGAGCAGGCCACCATCCGATGCCTCCGCGCCTTGCTCGCTCGACACTTCGATCTGCAAGCCATAGCCTTCCATGGCATTCAGAATTTGAGTCTGAACCGTCGCCGAGGCATCGGCAGAGCTTTCGTCGCCCTCCCCCTCCGACGCCGCGGCGTGCGCCAACACGATGTCGGGCACCACGCGGTCGAAGCGCGCGACAGCGCTGGCAAAGATCATGACGTTGTACACGATGAGTGCCAGCACCAGCAAAACGGGCGTAACCACTGCCATCTCCACCGTCGCTTGGGCGCGCTCCTCGCGCAGACGCATGCGGATACTCATTACGACCCACCGCCCAGAGCGCCAACCAGCGTGGCGACATCGACGGTGAGCGGGATGGAGCCGCCGCCGGGCAGAGGAATCTCCGCAAGCGTGAACACCGTGCCGCTAATGGTGCGTTCGACTTGATATTCCAACGCCTCGCAAAGCGCCTTGGGATCGGTCACGCCCAACGGAATACTTCGCAGCTTGTCTTGCGCTTGAGAGAAACCAGCAATGTCAGACCCCGGACTCTTAATGACGTTGGCGGAATCGGTCAGCACCGGCTTTCGCAGGCGCAAGTCGCACGGCTCCAGACCCAACGCCGCCACGGACGCCGAAACGGTATCGCCGAGCCACGATGCGATGGAGCCCAACGCGCCGCTGCCCCCTCCTAGGCCTTTAATCATCTCGTCCATAAGTTCGTCGGCCGAACCTTGGATGTCTCCGTATCCCACAAGCAGCCGTCCCCAGACATCCATGACGCCATCGAGTACGCCGGCAACGCCACCCGAGCGTTCCTTCAATGTCGAGAAAAATCGCGAAAGCACGTTGTTTTGCGCCGTCGCCCCATCGGGCGCCAGCACCGCGGCAGAGATGGCACCGCGATCGCCAAGCCTGACTGCCGTGTTAAACGAAGAGTTGAGCTCATCGGGGCTCGAGATGGCACCCGAAACCGCAAAGGCAACCACGCCGTTGCGACCGGGCGGAGCGATACGCGGACGCTCACCGGAAAGTTCTTTGATGGCGGTATCGAACGCATTGCCCGCACGGTCGGCTTCGTCCTCGGTCTGACGCTCGAGCTCGAGCTCCTTGTTGCGACAGTCGACGTAGTCCTCCAGGGCGTCTTTAAACTTGTCAAAGTGATACTCGAAGCCGTTTTCGATAGAGGTTGAAGGCGCCGCAACAGCACCAAGCGACAAAACGCCAAAATGGCATTTGCTGCATTTATCCTGTCCATCGTAATCGGCAACCGAAGCAAATCCGCTCGGCGTCCCTTTCTTATAGTTGGGGCAGGTCGTCCCGTAATGCAGATACGCCTTGTCATCGTTTACGCTAGTCGGCCACACCGCATCGGTATAGAGTTCCGTCGCCCGAACCTCATCAGAGTTGCGCGGCAGCAGCGGAATATAGGAGGAAACCCTGTCTCCGTTCTCGGTTATATATGCCCGATCGACCTCCGCGTTCGCATAGGTATAAAACGCCTTACGCGCCGCAGACTCTGCCTTCATCTCGACACTCGAGCCCTGGGGCTTCTCATTTGTCAGACGCCAATGGTAGTAGTCCTTCGCGCGATCAAGGGCAACTTGAGGCTCCCACGTAACGCTCGAAGCGTAATGCGGATTTTGAACACCGAAGAGATCCGTTAGGCTTTTCGCGCGCTCCCACATACACGAACAGCTGCCGACCGAACCTTTATCCGATCCACCGCAATCCGCTAGCCAGGCACGCTCCTTTGCCTTCGCCGTCTCCTCCGATGCTTTTTGTAGCTCCTCGGCCGCGCGCTCCAGATCTTCCGACGCATCTTTAATGGCATCGGTCGAGATCTCGGAACCCTCGAGCGCAACAAAATCAGACTCGGATGTCCTGGGCACGGCAAGCGCCGTACCGGTATAGGTCACACTATCGGTATCCTGCGCCGACACCGCCTGCGTGGCACGCGCGGCGATCAGATACGGCAGAGCCGTCTCGATTTTCTGTAAGCCTTCCGATGCGCTTTTGGCAAACTTGTTGCGCGTTTTAATGATCTCAATCCCGGTGTCGACCATATTGCCGGCAACTGGTTCGGCACCCGGGATGAGGATGGCGACCAGGCCCGTCCCGATCGTGGCAAACCCCGCCAGCCCCAGACTCAAGATGCTCGCATCAACCACCGTGGCAGCCGTGTGATAGGACGACACTACGTTGGCACCCGCCAGCGCGCCGCTATCGGCCGCCACCTGGGTATCCCCGGCACGCGACATGCTCCATATCGCCGCCGTCGACGAAAACAGCAGCGTGAGCACCACCAAGATAACCACCGCAGAGGAGAGCGTGGTGTAGGCACCGTCTTCGATAAACAGGTCGATACCGGCTCGACCCATAAAGCCGCCTCGTTTGCGGAGAGCGCCTGGTCGACGGCGGGCCGCAAACCCTTGCGTCACCCGCAACAGGCAGCGCCTAATCCCATGCAGCAATCCACGAATCATAATCTCCCTCCAGCCATTCGGGACGCGATTGATACGAGACATCGACCTTGAGCTCAACGTAGCCGCCCTCGGCGGTACCACCCATAGCCTGCGCAAACGCACCGATCACAGGCAACGGCTTGACCTCGCCGGAAACGGACACGGACGAGACGCCACCCGCACCGGCCCGGCCAAGCTCGATATCCCACGACAACGGCCCGCCGGCATGAAAGATCGAAACGTTGGGCACTGCGGCAAGTCGGCGGCGGGTGAACTCCTTAAGATCGTCGTCCTCCGCCGTCGTCGTGGTCATGAGCCGCGCGGTCTCGGCGGCGGCAGACTCCATGACCGCGCGCGTATAGAGCAGGCACACCGGTTGCAGCGCGAGAAGGATGAGTGTCAGAAACGTCGGCAGCAAAAAAGCGGCCTCGACCGTAGACTGCGCCCGGTCCTCGCGCGCGGCATCAATACAACGCGATGTCCTTAGCGGCCGCAGCGGCGTCGATAACCGACGTCGAGGCAACGCCATGGGATGCCGCCCGCTCAACCAGCGCCGCCAAGCGCCCATCGGTGCCGGCAGGCCAAAGTCCCGCGATCGCCAGCACGATCGATAACAGCGCCACCGTGACGATGGCGTATTCGACCGTCGCCTGGGCAGATTCCTCACGCAGGACATCATGCATTTCACGATCCCTCCTTTGAGTCCGTTGCCTGCGGGCTCAGGCGCACGGCGCGCAGACGACACGAAGCATCGCCAGCATCCGCGGCAATTGTCACCATATCGACCCAGCCGCGTTCGTCGCGCACGATGGCGCCCCACACGTTTCCCTTGATGTCGAGATAGCCGCTCAGAGCAAGTTGCGCCGTGGGTACCTCGCGATAGGCACGCAGCATATCCGCCGCCGCTTCGGTCATCGGTCGGTCCTCGGACCATGCAAGCCGGACCGCAATCGCGTTGCCCTCAGGCGAATCCGTCGCAGTGCCAGACCGCTTGTCGAGCGTCCGCAGAAAGGTTTGCGCCGTGACAGCGACATCCGAATCGTCCGCATCTCGCATCTCATCTTTTTGAGACGCCACCGCCGAATCTGAGCCCAAATCGGAGGCGGTCCCAGGACGCTGCTGCCGCGCGGCGTTAAGCCCCCAAAGCACCGCCGCTATCGCCACGGTCAGGCAAGCAAACACCAGCAGCACCCCGATGGGACGCTCGCCCTCTACAGGCTGTTGATGCCCTCGCTGATAGCGTTCCATAGATCTTGGACCTTGCCCTTAAATGCGACGATGGCGATAATCGCGATCACCACGAGCACGCCGACCAAGATGGCATACTCGGTGGTACCCTGTGCACTCTCCTCCTGCAATAGTTCCTTGGCGCGCTGACGAACATGTGCCGCCCGGCAAAACGCCCAGCCCTGGACCTTGCCAGCAGCGTCAGTCATCGTGTTCATGTATTCCTCCCTACATCATCCCGCCTGCTCCCAGCAGCGGGCCCAATATGGACAGAAGCAACGCCGGCAAGATGAGCGTGCCGGTGGGAATCAGCAGCTTGACGGGCGCACGCTCGATCTCGCGCTCGACCGCGGCGCGATGAGCCGCACGGATCTCGCGACTTTGAGCGGCCAGCGTCTCGGCAAGTGGGGCACCCAGGGCGAGCGCCTGCCCCACCGTGATGGCAAAGGTCTCGAGCGCTCGCACGTCCAGGTCGCGCGCGGCGGCCAACAACTCGTCCTCACGCGTGCCCACGCCCACCTGCCACGCCATGCAGGCGCGCTCAAGGCGAAGAGCCAGCACTGACCGGCGGTTGGCGCAGAAAATCTCAAGCGCCGCATCAAACGAAAGACCGGCCGAAAGACCCAAGCGCACAACATCGATCATCTCGGACACTTCGCCGAGCGACACTCGCGCCGGGCCGCCCGCTCCAACCGCGCCCTTCACTCGCGCGGTCAGAGCATCGACCACCGAGCGACCCGCGGCAGCGACCAGCACCGCCTCGCGCTTGCAGGCCCCTGCGACCTTGCGTGCATCCGCCCGATCCAACCCCGTCGCGACAAATACGCTCAGGGCGCACAGGCAAGCCGCAACTGCAACCGGGGCGCTCATAGCTCCACCCGCATAATGCGCCGGATAACCACCAGGGCAACGGCGTTGAGGGCAAGACCCAGCACCACAGCGCCCGCGCCGGCAGGCGTCGCAAGACCGCGACGAAAATCTGCCGAAAGCAGCGCCAACACCGCGCACATGCCCGCCGGCATCGCCGCGACCATATGCGCAGACATGCGAGCCTGCGACGTCTTAACATCCAGGCGGCGCTTGAGCTCAATGCGCTCCCCCACCATGCTCGACGCCTCGGACAGTAAGTCGGCAAGCGGAGCGCCGGTGCGCTGAGACACCTTAAGCGCCAAGGTCACAAGCGAAAGACCGGGGGCGTCGATACGCACGAGCAAGTCATCGAGCGCGTCGGTCGCCGAGATGCCGCAATCGATCGCCGCCGCCACCCGCAAAAACTCGTTATGCACTGGCTCTTGCGCATGAGCGCCCACAAAGCGCATGCCCTGGGCCAGCGAATGTCCCGAGGCAAGCGACATGGAAAGTGCGGTAAACGCCTCGGGCATTGCCTCTTCTGCATCGTGTTGCTCGCGCCGGCTCTCAAAGCCATCCCGAGCGGCACCAACGGCAAACGGAGCAACAAGTCCCAAGGCAAATCCGAGGGGCGATAACGACACCATCGTTAGTAAAACGCAGCAGACACCGCTCGATAGCAGCAGAAACGCCAAACATCCCGAAGCATCCTCGATCACGAGGCCAAGGCGATGCGCCGGAGCCAGCGATGCCCACGAACGGGCGATCTTTTTCAGCAGATCGTTTTCCACCAGCTCACGCGGCAGCTTCTCTGCCACCGTCTCGAGCGCCTGACGTGCCAGCTCCGCCGGCGGTACCTGCGGCACACGAGGTTCCGCCCCGCACGCCGTCGCGACAGAAAGCCCTGCCAAGCCCCCTACGACGAGGGGCACAGCGATCTCCATTCGTCCACCTCCTCTTGTGTGAGCGTCCCCGACCGCAGGCCTTCTGCGATAAACGGCGGCTCGCGGTCAAGCGTCCAGGTGCGCTCGGCGGCATCGAACGTCACATAGCGCTCGAGCTCTACGCCGCCCGATGCGGCGCGTCGCACCCCCGAATACGAGGAGACGAAGCGCCTGCCATCGGCGTGGCGCTCGGACATCACGATACCGTCGAGCGCCATGGCAATCTGCTCCTCGATGAGCTCACTCGGCAGGTCGATGCCATAACGTGCAAGCAACGTCAGACGCACCACGGTCTCCTGTTCTGAACCCGCATGAAGTGTGGTGAGCGACCCGTCGTGGCCCGTGTTCATGGCCTGCAACATGTCGCAGCACTCGGCACCGCGCACCTCGCCCACCACGATGCGGTCGGGGCGCATGCGCAGGGCATTAGTTACCAGGTCGCGGATCGTCACCGCGCCTTCACCCTCAATTGAAGCCTCGCGCGCCTCTAGGCGCACCACGTGCGGATGATGCGCAAACTTGAGCTCGGCAGAGTCCTCGATCGTCACGATGCGCTCGCCGGTGGAAATCTCACATGACAACGCGTTGAGCAGGGTGGTCTTACCAGATCCCGTGCCTCCCGCAACCGCCAGGTCCTGTCGCAGCGACACCGCGCACGACAGCAGCTGCGCATACCAAAGCGGCAGCGACCCCAGCCCCACAAGCTCGTCCAGCGAGCAGATACGGTCCGAGAACTTTCGGATGGTGAGAATCGGTCCGTCAATCGCCACAGGCGGAATCACCGCGTTGACGCGATAGCCCGTTTTGAGGCGGGCGTTGACGATGGGGCTGCGCTCGTCGATACGGCGGCCAAGTGGCGAGATGATGCGGTCGATAAGCACACGGATCTGTTCATCATCCTCAAACGCATGCTCGATGGGGTACAAGACGCCGCCGCGTTCAAAGAAAGCCGAGCGGCAGCCGTTGATCATGATCTCGGTAACGGTGTCGTCCTCGATGAGCGGCTGCAACGGCCCCAAGCCCACCACGTCATCCAAAATCTCGTCGATGATGGTTTCGCGCTCGGGCGTCGCGAGATCGGTCGGCTCCTCAACATTGAGCGCCGCCTCCACCGCAGGACGCAATTCCGAGCGGGCAAGTGCCGGGTCGATATAGGCGCTGATACGCGCCACTTCGTCGTAACCCATGCGGTCCATCACGGCGCGCTTGGTGCGTCGTTTCACGGCGCGGCGACGCCCCACATCTACAGGCGCTGCCGCCGCCGCAGCGCCGGCAGCCTTAATCCTCGTTTGCAGGCTCATCGCTGATCACCCTCGCGCGACCAGGGAAGGCGGATACGCGGGCGTTCGGTGCGCGTTGCACGGTCGGCGACCATATCGCTCCAAGGGCCGACGGCGCACCCCAGTTCCACGAGCATCTCGCGCGTGGCCTCGCGCACGCTAGTCGCAAAAGCGCTGGTCTGCCCCACTGCCTCGTCAGCGCGCCCAAACGCCATGAGCGCGGCGAGATCCTGCCCGCCATCGGCGATACGAATCTTGGAGCTTAACGCACAGGCAATCTCAAAGCGCATGGCGACGTCCTCGTCTGCCCCGCGCGCACCGAACCGGTTGAACACGGCGCTCATGCGCGTGCGCGGCACACCTACTCGACCTGCCAGTTCAATGACGCGCGATGCCGATGCCGCGGACGACACCGCCGCATCGCCAACGACCAGGCAACGGTCGCTCGCCGCCACCGCAGCCGCCACGGCGTCGCCCCAAAAGACCGAGGTATCGATAAAGACCACGTCGGATTCGCGACGCAGAACATCAAGCAGTAGCTCCACCGGACGTGCCATGAGCTCGGCTTGCTCGGGCGCCGCGACGGGACCCCAGAGCGTAACGCCCGGCGCCACGCGCATCGAAGCGGCTACGATATCCGGCTCGGTGAGCATGCCCGCCGCCGACGGCTCGATAAGCGCCGCCATATCGCGCGGAGCATCGACGCCTAACAAGTCGTAAAGGTTTCCAAACATCAGGTCCAGGTCGAGCACGGCGGCACGCAAGCCCAACAGCGACGATGTGTGTGCCATGGTGGCAACGATCGTCGACTTGCCGCAACCGCCCGAACCCGAAATGGCGCAGATGACCGGAGCTCGATGCGGCGAAGCGGCAGCGTCTGCCGGCGGCATCGGAGGCGGCGGGGCGGGCGTCGGTGACAGCGTCCCCGTCTCCCCCGCCGCAACCACACGCTGCGTCCAAGCCGGCATGGCAGCTTGTTCGGTCTGCGAGGCAGGCTCGTTCTGCGCAATCTGCTCATGCTGCATCAGCGACAACTCGCCGCACCCGGCAAGGCCCTCAACTTCGTCGAGTTCATCCGCCAGATTCACGCCGTGCACGTATCCCATATCTACTGCCGGGGAGTCGCCAGCATGCTGCGCCGGCCCTCCAGCGTCATTGTATACAAGGGGGTTCCGGGGGCGCCGATCATGCTCGGCTTCCGCTTTTCCATAATCATCAACACGCGGGCCTCTTGTAGCGCGAGGCGCCCCGGGTTCCCTATCAACAAAAGCATCGGGCTCAATCGTCATGCGCCGATCAGAATCAACCGCTCCCTCGCCCGCACGCCCGTTGCCGCATATACTGTGCGCAGCGATGACCTCGGTCGCCCCCGCGCGAAACAGCCCCTCGATATCCGACGGATCGAGCGCTTCTATCAACACGACCACGCGACTCACGCGGCCTTCGGCCGTCAGGCTCGCAACAGTCTTGCGCACATCTTCGGTATCAAACAGAGACGCCGCGATGATGGCAGCCCCGCGGCGCGACGGAAACGCCCGCGCCATGGAAACCAGCCCGTCCAGGTCACCCACGCGAAGCACCTGTGCACCCGCATCACGGCCCTCGACTTCCCGCTGCAACATCCCGTAATCGCCGCACGCGCAGCACGCAAGCCAGATCGCCTTCATCACTCGTCGCCTCCGCTCTTTTTGCCGCGCGCCGTGGCGGGAATCGTCAAGCTGACCGTTCCCTTGCCCGAGGCGCCCAGCAGTTCCTTGACGTCTTCGGGGTCAGCCGCCAGCGTCACCCATTCGATCTTGCCCTCGCGCGTGGCACCGGAATCCTCACTGGTATCGATCACGTACGCGCCGCACAGCCGATCGGTTACGCCGTCTTTTTGCACATACACATCCACGTAGCTGCCCACGCCCGTGGCGCCGCCGACCGAGTGCTCGGCATCGACCGCCACCGAAACAGCGACCTTGCCCTTAGGCACCTCGAGCTTGTGGCTCTCGGCCTTGGTGTAGACATTGCAGATCACGGCGTTTTTGGGAATACGCGAAGTCGTCACGTCGCCGCGCACCTGGCGCAGCTCGGTCGCTGCGTCACGCGGCAGCAGGCTCGTCAGCCATTCCTGGGTTATGACATTGGTCTCATCGAGGGTCTCGCCCACATCGATATCGCGCGCCGCAACGCATACCTCGACGCGATCGCCACCGTACTTGGCCAAGGTCTCAGCCTGGACCTGTTCGGCTTGCGAGCGGATCGACGAGCCGTAAACCATGCAGAGCAGAGCAGCGAGCACGCCCGCGACCAGACTGATGGCGATGCGCTTGCTCTTGTTCACGGCCGCTCCTCTCATGGCAGTGCCGGGCGAATGCCCGTACCACCATTGTCTGAGCGGTCAGAGTGCAAAGCGGCGCAATCGCAATCTTGGTTTTCGATGTCAAACCAATCGCTGACCAAAAGCTGACCAGCCCGTCAAGCTCGTGGCAAGGTTTTGGTCAGCACGTCAGCAAACTGTATGTTTCGAAGCTTTTCCGCAGCAAAAAAGCCGTCTCCCGAACAGTTGGGAGACGGCTGTCATAGGAAAAATCAATTACAGATGGACATCGGGATCGAGCATTTGAGCGCTCACGCGCATGGATGACGCCAGGTTTTGGAACGTTTCCAGACGCAGACTGTCGATCTGTCCGGCATCTTCGGCCTCGCGAACGGCGCAACCCGGCTCGTGAGTGTGCGTGCAATCGCCAAACCGGCACGCACGCGACGCCTCGACGACCTCGGGGAAGGCACGCGCCAGGCCCCGCTCATGTCCCACGAGCGGCAGGCTGCGCAGGCCCGGGGCATCGGCGATCACGCCGGCGTTGCCCGGCAGTGCCACCATCACGCGCGCAACCGTGGTGTGGCGACCTTGGTCATCACGCTCGCGCACGCCGCCAGTGGCCAGCGCATCGTGGCCCAGCAGCGCATTGAGCAGCGTCGACTTGCCGGCACCCGACTCGCCCAAAATCATGGCGCAGCTCCCGGCAGGCACGCAGGCACGGACCTCGTCCAGACCGAGTCCCTCGGCAGAAGACGTCACGATCACGCGCACGTCCGGACCCACCAGACGGCTCACACGGTCCAGATCACGCTCGAGCTCATCGGCCTCGCAGCGGTCGGCCTTGGTGAGCACCACCACCGGCTCGGCATCGCAATCGAGCGCCAACACCAGCGAGCGCGCCACGCGGTCGAGCAACACCTCGCCGGCGCCGAGCGCCTGCACGATCAGCACGCTATCCACGTTGGAGCAGAGTACCTGGCGCTCGCCGCGAGCGCGGCCGCGCCAACGCTCAAAGCTCGTACGGCGCGGCAGTACGCACTCGATCACGCCCATGTCGTGCCCGGGAGCACGGCGAACCGCCACGCGGTCGCCCACGGCGGGCAGCAAGACCTCGTCCTCGCCACGCGACTTGGCAAACCCTACGGCATGCTCGGCACGAAACGTGTCATCGGCAGTAGCCACCAGCGGAAACCCGCGATCCAAGCGCACCACGGCGCCAAGCTGCATCTGCTCGGGCTCCTCGGCCTGTGCGCAAAAGTCGTCAAATGCAGCCTGCTGAGCCGCATCGACCGGCAGGTCATCGAACGCCGGAACGTCCTGCAGCGCGTCAAGCCCCGGTACGCTTGCCAGCAGCTCCTCGGCAGATGCGGGAGCCTCGGTCGCGAGCTTCCGACGACGATCGCGCTTAGCCCGCGCCCCCGTCGTCTTTTTCTTCGCCTTAGCCTTAGCCTTAGCCACAAACGCCTCCCAGCACAAAACCACACAACTGAGCAGGTATTTTAACGCATTGTTCCGTCCGACTTACCAAATGCTGCGGCGTACTCGTCATCATCCATCCAATCGATGATGTCGCCGGGCTTGCAATGAAGCGCCTCGCACATTGCTTGAAGTGTAGAAAAGCGGATCCCCTTGAGTCTTCCCGTTTTAATTCGAGACAGATTAACAGGCGATATTCCAATGATTTCGGCAAGTTCCTGCGACGAGATTTTACGGTCCGCCATCACGCGGTCAAGACGCATAACAATCGGCACCGTGCCACCCCCTAGAGAATCTCGTCTGCATCTTCCTGCAATACCCTACCGTATTCAAAGACCCCCGCCAACGCAAAGAAAACGAGTCCGTAAGAAAGCGATTGAAAATCAAACTCGGGAAACACGGGCTCAGCCGTTCCAAGAACATTGCTGTATGGCAATTGAATCGTCGGCCATATGATGCTGATGACGGCTTTTACCGACATCAGGAGGCCAGCCGCGACCAAAATCCTGGTCTGCCACTTACCAAAAGGACGACCCTCATGCCTGACTTTCGCCGTCAGAATCGTAAACAGAAGAAACGTTGCAGCGTCGCAAAGCGTGCTAACCATAAACAAGAGCAGAAATCCGCCGCTCACCGCAGAGATACCCTCGATGAGCAACAGGTTCGCAAGATGAACGAACAACACCACGCAACATAGCGCTTGAACCGCCAGAGCGATACAGAAGATTGTCAGAAAACTCGTCGTCAACCGCAGATGTATATCGCGATCTTTCATTTCTCCTCCTTTTTTCCTTATTTCCCTGCGTTCATTGTACTTTTCAATCCAACCGCTCTCGCTCAAAACCATTTACCGGCAAATCGATACCGTTCATTTTAAAGAATCTTTATTTAATGTTTTATATAAATTAATTTAACTTTATAGAGTTTGGAGGACCCATGAGAAAGCAAACCGTCCTTATCCTTATCTTATCGCTGTCCCTTTTCGCCCTCTTCTCGTCAGTACGAACCAATTCCGATCCAATCAATATCTCATTGCCCGAATTTCGATCGAAATTAAGCAAAGGCGAATCTTTTATCGTGCAAATTGAGCTGGAGGGCTGCCCGGCCTGTGAAGAACTCCGTGCGGCAGAGCGCTCGCTTTCGCCGAGTCTCAAGAACGACATCGAGATCCTCGTTGTCCCTAAGAGCCAAAAGGAAGTTGATAGGGAAACACTTAAGGCGCTTCTGCCGTCATTCGAGTTTTATCCTTCAATTTTTGCCATCTCTGAAGGAAAGATAGCGTCCGAGTTCGACCTTTCCACGCTTGATTCGTTTGAAATGCGTTTCACGGATTGGAGGCTGAATCTGAACAACACAGCAATGTCAAGCTAAATGTCAGGAGGATACACATGCTACGCAACGTTCCCGTAAGCCGTAAGTCATTCATCGCAAGCGCAGTTGCGCTTTGCTCAATTGCCATTTCACCAAAGCAATCTAAGGCGCAACCTCTTGAAGTAGAGTTCCCTTCTGCCGAAGAGTACATTGAAGCTGTCAATGAGTCCGGCACAGGATGGACGACATACGCACTAGATGAAAACGGAGATGTCCAAATTATCGATCGATTCCAGACCCTGTCTTTGGATGATTTAGCAACTGCCACACGCGGCGCTAAAGAATGGATCGTCAAAATTGCCATTTTTATTGGAAAAGAACTCATCGGCTATGTAACGGGGCTTGTAATCGACGGACTGATTAAGAAGATCATAAGCAAAACCGGAGGTACTTGGCCTGAGTATGCAGCAAAGCAACTCCTTGGACACCCCGTACCCGCAGGCAACGCGTACCGTCTACCTTGCAGCGTCTATCCCCCCAACTCCGGAGAATACATTCGTTGTATAAATAGTTAGGATACGGCTATGTTGGCAGTCATCATTGCCCCCGTAATTGGTGTATGGGGCATCCAGTATTTCCTCAACAAGAAGTGGCTCTGGGGCATTGGGTGCATAGCGATAACATTAATATGCTATTTCCTTAGCCTCATTGTCAAAGCATGCTGGCCGAGCGCCATCTCTTTTGGAATTGCTCTTCTCAGCTCGGTCCAGCTATATGGAAGCAAAAAGGGTTTGTCCTTCTTTAATGCCCTGATATCGGCTCCGCTACCTCTGCAAATCTACTGGGGAATTATGGCCGTCATCGTTCTCTTTATGCCTCAAATCCCCTTCAGCGACGTTCCCGGCTTCTCCTAACGCGTCGCCGATTCAACCCCATACAATCCAGTTCACAAAAAGAGTCGGTCGAGCAAATGCTCTAAAAAAGAGCTGGCCGGGCAAAGCCCGACCAGCTCACATACTTTCCCTCAGCCCTTTTCATCCGCACGGGAGAAAAGCCAGCAAGGATACCGCAGGGCCCGCCCGCCGGGAGGGGTTTCCTAAGGGCACATCCCTTAATCAAAAAAGAGCGGTCGAGCAATTGCTCGACCGCTCACCGTCTTTCCTTCAGCCCTTTTCATCCGCACGGGAGAGAAGCCAGCAAGGATAGCGCAGGGCCCGCCCCGGAAGCCCTTTCTCCCGAACGATCCCGCAGCGCGAAGC
The DNA here is from genome assembly GCA_900542905.1 of uncultured Collinsella sp. Lineage (GTDB taxonomy): Bacteria > Actinomycetota > Coriobacteriia > Coriobacteriales > Coriobacteriaceae > Collinsella. The sequence continues at coordinate 175,947 of UQPF01000002.1, read as the reverse complement.
GCGAGGACCAGTGAGGGAGAAAGGGCGTGGGGCGGACCCGGACAGGTTAATCTACTCTTTCTCGACCGCGCGCATGATCGCCTTGTAGATCTCCATCAGCGGAATAATCAGGAAGGCAAGGCCCAGGGCAGCGACAACGCCCTTGAGCTCAAGCGTTACGGGGCCAAAGAACATCTCAGCAAGCGTCGGCTGCACGGTTACGATCACCGTCAGCACCAGCGCCAGCGCGGCGGAAGCCCACAGCCACTTGTTCTGCTTCTTCATGGTGAACAGCGACGTGCGACGGCTGCGCATGTTAAAGCAGTGGAAGATCTCGACCATGTTGAGCGTGATGAACGCCATCATCACGCCTTCCTCGTCGGCATTGCCGGCGATCATATCGGCGATGTGGATGTAGCCCATGTCAAAGTACACGCCCACAAAGAAGCTCGCCAGCACCAGCGCGGTGATGATTAGGCCCTGGACCACACAGTCCAGACCCATATGTCCGGCAAAGACACCGTCCTTGGCGTTGCGCGGCTTGCGCTTCATGATGTCGCCCTCGGCATCCTCCATGCCCAGCGCGAGCGCGGGGAAGCAGTCGGTAACCAGGTTCACCCACAGCAGCTGCACCGGCTGGAAGATGGTAAAGCCGATGAGCGTGGCGATGAACACCGAGAACACCTCGGCAAGGTTGGCCGAAAGCAGGAACTGGATGACCTTGCGGATGTTGTCGTAGATGCGGCGGCCCTCTTCGCAGGCACCGATGATGGTGGCGAAGTTATCGTCGGCGAGCACCATGTCGGCAACGTTCTTGGTGACGTCGGTACCGGTGATGCCCATGCCAACGCCAATGTCGGCGCGCTTGATGGACGGGGCGTCGTTGACGCCGTCGCCCGTCATGGCCACGATCTGGTCGCGCGACTTCCAGGCCTCGACGATACGGGTCTTGTGCTCGGGCTGGACGCGGGCGTAAACGCCGTAGTCCTCGATGCGCGCGTCGAGCTCCTCGTCGCTCATACGATCGAGGTCGGCACCGGTGATGGCCTGGCTGCGATCGGTGACGATTCCCAGCTGCTTGGCGATGGCCACGGCGGTGTCGATGTGGTCGCCCGTGATCATGACGGTGCGAATACCGGCGTCGTGCGCCTCGCGGATAGCGTCGGCCACCTCGGGACGGACCGGGTCGATCATGCCGGACAGGCCGCAGAAGACCAGGTCGCGCTCGAGCGCAGCAGGGCTGCAGTCGGCCGGGACCTCGGTGTAGGTGCGGCTTGCCAGCGCCAGTACGCGCAGGGCCTCGTCGGCCATGGCCTTGTTGGCGGCCACGAGCTCGGCACGACGCTCCTCGGTCAGCGGGACGACCTTATCGCCCTCGTAGATGTGGGTGCACAGGCCGATCACCACGTCGGGCGCGCCCTTGGTGTACTGCTCATACTCGCCGTCCAGGGTCTCGACGACCACGGACATCATCTTACGACCCGAGTCGAACGGGGCCTCGCCCACACGCGGATGCTCGGCAGTCAGGCCAGTAAGACCAGCCTTGCCGGCATCGTTGACGAGCGCGCACTCGGTCGGCTCGCCCACGGCCTCGCCCAGCTCCTCGTCCCACTGAGCATCGGAGCACAGCGCCATACCTGCCAGGAACTTCTCCTTGGGCGCAGCGAGCTCGTGCTTGACGACGGTCATCTTGTTCTGGGTGAGGGTACCGGTCTTGTCGGAGCAGATGGTCTGTGTGCAGCCAAGAGTCTCGACGGCGGAAAGCTTACGGATAATCGCCTGGCGCTTGGCCATCTTGGTCACGCCGAGCGAAAGTACGATGGTCACGACGGCGACCAGGCCCTCGGGGATGGCGGCAACGGCGAGCGAGACGGCGACCATAAAGGTATCGAGCAAGGCGGTCGGGTCGGTAAGGACGTTGCCCACGCCGTGGCGGAGAATGTCAACGCCAAAGATCACGACGCAGATGACGATCACCATGATGGTAAGGATGCGGCTGAGCTCGGCGAGCTTCACCTGCAACGGCGTGAGCTCCTCCTTGGCCTCGGCCAGGGCGCCGGCGATCTTACCCATCTCGGTGTTCATGCCGGTGCCGACCACGACGGCGCGGCCACGGCCGTATACCACGGTGGAACCCATGTAGCACATGTTCTTGCGGTCGCCGAGCGGCACGTCATCGGTGCCCGCGGCAAGCTCGATCACGTTGGCGTGCTTCTCGACCGGCACGGACTCGCCGGTGAGCGCGGCCTCTTCGATCTTCATCGTGGCGCTCTCGAGCACGCGGCAGTCGGCCGGGACGGAGTCGCCCGCCTCGAGCATGATCACGTCGCCGGGCACGAGCTCGGCGCTCGGCAGGTGCACGAGCTTGCCGTCGCGCAGCACCTTGGACTGCGCCGCACTCATCTCCTGCAGGGCCTCGAGGGCCTCCTCGCTCTTGGCTTCCTGGACCACGCCCAGCACCGAGTTGACGATAACGACGAACATGATGATGGCAACATCGGCAAAGTCGGGCTCGCCCTTGACCATGCCCGTGAGCGCACTGATGACGGCGGCAACGATCAGCATGATGACCATGGGGTCGGCCATCTGCTCAAAGAAACGCTTCCACAGCGGCGTCTTCTCGGCTTCCTCGAGCTTGTTAGGGCCTGTCTTGGCGAGGCGCGAAGACGCCTCGTCGTTGCTCAGGCCGAGGTTCTCATCGACACCTTGGTCGCTGAGCACCTCCGCCGCGGCGGACAGGTATTCCTTTTGCATATAGAGTCCCCTCCTGGGATTCGGGCCACTCAGCAGATTGATGCCCGATCATAATTCCCAGGAGAAGGGCAAGGGCTCATCAAGGCTGCCGTGCTGAGCGGCAGTTGATAGTGGAGCTATGGTACCCCAAAGAGACGCGTCTAGCCAAAACAATCGGTTTGGAAATATGGTCCGCACGCAACGGTGCAGACCGTGTGATGCTCAACATTGGTAAAACGTTTTTTCTTCGGCACATCGCCAAACTGACATATCTCCCAGATAGCAGCGGTTGGAGTGGTTGGTAAAGATTTTTCATATACCGTTTTTCCCGCAAAAAATGAACTTCCATTTCGGCATACGGTCGATTTTTTGGGGTATTCGGTCGGCATTTCGTTATAATCATCTCGGTTTTATTTCTTATGGTTTATCTATCAGCGCAAGACGATGTCAGATGGAGGTCTGAATGTACAAGCGCACTAAGATTGTATGCACCATGGGTCCCGCCTGCGATAGCGACGAGACCATCCGCGAGATGATCAAGGCGGGCATGAACGTCGCCCGTTTTAACTTCTCGCACGGATCCTACGACGAGCACCACGGTCGCATCGAGCGCGTCCGTCGTATTTCCAAGGAGCTCGGTCTGCCCGTCGGCATCCTGCTCGACACCAAGGGCCCCGAGGTCCGCACCGGCCTTCTGGTCGACGGCAAGAAGGTTGCCGTCAAGACCGGCGACAAGATTGTCGTCACCGCTCAGCCCACGTCCGAGGATTTCCACGGCACCGCTGAGCACATCTCCCTCGACTACCTGGCTCTGCCTTCCGAGGTCGAGAAGGGCTCCCTCATCCTGATCGATGACGGCCTGGTTGCCCTCGAGGTCGAGTCCGTCAGCGGCCAGGACATGACCTGCGTCGTTAAGAACGACGGCCTGATCGGCGAGCGCAAGGGCGTCAACATGCCCAACGTCAACATCTCGCTGCCCGCCATCACCGAGCGCGATCGTCAGGACATCCTCTTTGGCCTGACCGAGAACATCGACTACATCGCCGCTTCCTTCATCCGTGACGGCGAGTCCGTCCGCGGCATCCGCGAGCTTTGCCGCGAGAACGGTGGCGAGCACGTGACGATCTTCCCGAAGATCGAGTGCGCCCTAGGCGTCGAGAACTTCGACGAGATCCTCGAGGCTTCCGACGGCATCATGGTCGCCCGTGGCGACCTGGGCATCGAGATCAAGCCCGAGCTCGTTCCGCACATCCAGAAGGAGATCATCGCCAAGTGCAACGCGGCCTACAAGCCCGTTATCACCGCTACGCAGATGCTCGACTCCATGCAGCAGAACCCGCGCCCGACGCGCGCCGAGGTTGCCGACGTTGCTAACGCCATCTACGACGGCACCGACGCCGTTATGCTGTCCGGCGAGTCCGCTGCCGGTAAGTACCCGGTCGAGGCCGTTAAGATGCAGGCCAGCATTGCTCTCGAGACCGAGAAGTACCTCCCGGCCCACGCTCCGCTCGAGGTTCCGGCCGATGCTCACGGCACCCGCGTTGTCAACAACGTTGTGGGTATGTCCGCTGTGAACATGGCCACCACCGTTGGCGCCAAGTGCATCACCGTGCCGACGACCACCGGTCGTACCGCTCGTCTGATCTCGCACTTCCGTCCCAACATGCCGATCTGCGCGTTCTCCCGTCACGAGTGGGCCGTCCAGCAGATGATCATGTACTGGGGCGTTATCCCGCACCAGGCCGAGATTACCCAGGGCACCGTCAACGGCACGATCGTCAAGGCGATCGAGACCGCTAAGGAGCTCGGCTACGTCGAGGCTGGCGATTTGACCGTCGCTACCGCCGGCGATCCCCGCATGAGCGTCCAGCTCGAGGACAAGGTCTCCTCGACCAACGTCGCTTACGTCGCTCAGGTGCGCTAAATCGCACTTGCAAGCACACGTGCATTGCAAAGGGCCCGGAAGGCTTCGCCTTCCGGGCCCTTTTTCTGTGCCAATGCCGGCACACGGCAAAACACGCACTCATTTCTTTACCAAAAGCGCGAAATCCGCCCTTCGAGGCCCAAAAATAAGGCCTCAGGCGCTAAAAGTGTTCGCCCGATGGCAAAACCACACTTTAACCGACGCTGCTAAATCGTTTTAGCAAGAGCCAGATCGACCGCGTTTTCGGAAGTATGCGGCAAATTCCGAGACCTCCGAGCACACCCTGTTTTTTCACAACAAAATGCCTGATAAACTAGGCTCAAAAGCCAGGTCTGCTCACAGGGTTCAGATTTTGCCGCATACTTCCGAATTGACGCTGGCATCGCACGGTCCAAAAGCACATTTCGACCTGGAGGACGTCATGGACCTGACGCTATGTGGTCAATCCGCTTTTTACTATTACCGTATCCCGCCGCAGGTATTAGGCCTTTACCCCGCCATTAGCCTTGGCAATATGGATCGCAGATGTTGCAGCCTCGGAAGTCATGCAGTTGTAAAAGACCTGCTTCACGCACCGCTTCACAGGCTTGTATTCACTCGGGCACAATCCGGATCGCGAAGCCTGTTTAAATCGCACCTCCTGACCCAAGAGCCGCCTCCTGGGTCGTTTAGGCAGACTGAACATGGGTTTGATGTCACTTCACCGGAGTTCACGCTGCTCAGCCTTGCTACGCAGGTCTCCCGCAACCAGCTACTCATGGCTTGCTACGAGATGTGCGGCTCCTTTGCAGTGTTTAAGCCCTGCGAGCGAACGCAACAACAACTTGATGAAGCTATTTCGCTTAAGCTCATTCCACCCAACTGCTGCTGGGAGCGAGTTAACGATGTCAACGGCAATGGCACCAACTTGTGGAAGCGCCCACCGCTCCTCAGCGCTGCGGATATCGCCGCGTTCGCCAAGCAGGCTGCAGGCCTGCGCGGCGTTAAACAACTGCGCTGGACGGCCGAGCACATGACGGGGCAGACCGCCTCGCCCTTCGAAGTACAGACCTCCATGCTTGTTTCGCTCCCCCGCAACGAGGGCGGCATGGGCATCAACATCGCAAACAACGTGCGCATCCCACTCAGCGACGCCGCGCGCTCACTGTATGACAAAACCTGCTGCTACGCCGATATCCTCATAGAGAGCAACACCGACAGCATGGGCGTCATCTTGGAATGCCAAGGCCGTTCCGCCCACGATGGCGAAGCCGCAAGCCTCTCCGATGCCGAGCGGACCACCGCGCTCACCAGCATGGGCTACGATGTCATACAAATTACCTACGACCAGATCAAGGACAAGAAGAGCTTTGATAGCATTGCCGAGCTCATTCATAAAAAGGCGGGACTCCCCTACATCCCAAAGACCGATCAGGAGCGTACCGCCGAAGATGCCCTGCGGCGGGAGCTGTTGGTCAATTGGGATGAACTGTTCACCGTTAAGCCGGCCGGCTAGCAGCTAGCGATCAGGGGGACTGCGGGAACGTCAGAAGCGGCAACGCGAGTCGCAAAGCCCACCTCGGTCAGCTCGATGACCTCGGTAAACGTTGCATCGAAAAACTCCTCAGTTAGCAGGCGGTATGGCGGATGATCGGGCTCACCGGGGTTTTCGCGCACAATCTCGTGCATAACGCCGATGGTCTTGAGCACATACTCCTTATGGATGGGATACTGCCCAAAACGCGTCGCCGCAGTATACAGACGATCGGTCGCACGCGGGATGGAAACAATGCCGAGCGTCTTACCAAACCAGTCAAAGTCACCTTGCTTTTTAATGCGGAATTCCTCGCACGGCTTGCCGCCGTGCGCCTCCAGGTACTGATTCACGCGCGTATTCCATACGGTATCGGCCACCAGATGCGACCAGACGCCCAGCGTTAAATCGAGCAACGACTGCGCCACATCTTCGGACGCAAGCGAGAACTCACAGGCGCCGGGACCGACAACCGGCTCGGCATCCCTGTAGCGCTGGGGATAGTGCACGCGATTCAGTCGCTCGCGTTCCTCGACAATCGAGGTAGCCTCAGCAGGTTCGCCCGCGGGTGCGCCTTTAAGCAGCGGCGCCACATAGGTATCCCAGAACTCGTGCTCGCGCGGCTTAGGGATAGGCTCGGGCTTTGCAAAGTGCGTAATGCGATACGGAATGGGATCGGCGATGCCAGGGACCATATAGCCCACGAAGATATCCGGAACCACGCAGCCAAACAAAAAGGCATTGCGGTCGCGCACGCTATCGGCAAGCACGCTAGCACGTGCCAGCAAGCGCTCCGTTTGAGCGATATGAATGTTCCAACTTGGCATAGCCACCCCCATAAAACCTGGTTAACTATACCATCACGGCAGAGTCGCACAGGCGGCCATACATACCCTACGCAGCAACTATTCCGCAGCACCGCTTTCGGTTCCATACGACGGCACGGGCGCCTCGACCACATGGTGATATCGATCGATATAGATGGCACGGGCCTCCAGGCGGCGCACCAAATCTTGATGGTGCGTACTCATCAAAACCGTCTTACCGGCAGCAACGTAGGCCAGCAAAAAGTTGACTACGATGTCGCACGAGTCCTCATCGAGCCCGTTGGTGGGCTCATCGAGCACTAGGATATCGGGGTTCATCGACACCACCGCAGCCAGCGCAACGCGCTTCTTTTGCCCGCCCGAAAGCTGATAGGGCGAGGCATCGACCAGATCGGCAACCTGGAACAGCTCCATGGCATCGCGGACGCGGCGCTCGAGCTCGTCTGTCGGCAGCCCCATCTGCGCGGGGCCAAAAGCAACTTCCTCGCCCACCGTAGCGCAGAACAGCTGGGCGTCGGCATTCTGGAACACAAAGCCCACGCGCTGATGAAAACGCTGAGCGGCTGCGGAATCCTTGAGATATGCCGCATCGATCACGTGCCCGTCAAACAGGTACGCACCCGCGTCCGCTAGTTCAAGACCGTTGATAAGGCGCATAATCGTCGTCTTACCGCAGCCGTTGGGACCGAGCAGGGCAACGAGTTCACCACGATCGACCTGCAGCGACACACCATCGACAACCGTATGGCCCGCATAGGAGAACACCACGTCGCGCAGCTCGATGAGCGGCGTGGCCTCGGCGCCGCCCGCACCGTTCGTGCCCGCCGCACTATTCATATCGATCGTCAAAACGTCGCCCTTCCCTAGTTGCATCCCCAGCCGGAACCAGCAGCGCCTACAGCACCGCGCACAACACGGCGAGCAGAACCACGCCGGCCGCATAGACCGCATCGCGCCAGCCAAACCCGGCGCGTGCAGGCGCCGGGTACACGCCGGCAAAGCCGCGGCAAAGCATAGCCTCGTCCATCGCGCGGCTGCACTCCATCGCCTTGATAAACGTCATGCCCATGATACCCGCCAGCGAGTCGGTGCGCGAAAAACCCGCAGGCGCGGAACCGACGCTGCGCAGCATGACCGATTCGCACAGATCGTGTGCTGTGCGTCCCAGCACCTCGATATGCTTGAGCGCCATATCGAAAGTAAAGATGACCTCGTCGGGCAGGTGCAGCATCTTAAGCGCCGCCGACATGCGGCTCCAGGTGAGCGTCCACGAAACACCCAGCACCAGCGACACGTTAATGAACGTCTTGAGTGCAATCTTGAGCATGGCGCCCGAGGCAGAAGCACCCAGCAGCAGGGCAGGCAGCGCCAGAACCACGGCAAACCCCGCGGCAGCCAACGCCGGCACAAAGGTAGCGCGCAGCCCGCGTACGGGGCGCACCGCGACCAGCACCAACGCGATCGCCGCCATCAACATCAGGTACAGCGGGCTTTGCGTCAGACACACGCACAGGACGCAAACGAACATCCCTAACAGGCGCACCGGAGCCGAAACGCAAGAAAGGGCGCGGTCGACCATCGACCCGCCCTTGTTCGCGCCTCCACCCAGGCGAACCCGCTCAAGCAGGCTCGCCAGGTGCAGGACGTTCTTTTGCATCACACGATGCCGAGCCCCCGCGGGCTCGTATCGCTCCTCGGCCGCAAGCCAACTAGGCAGCTCGGCTATTGCCATGAGCACCGCTTTCCTTGACCGTCAGCGAGACCAGGCGGAATGCGATGGTGAGCACCGCCACGCCAATCACGCCCGAAAGAATATACATCGTGGCCTGGCCGGCAAAGCCAAGGCCCTGCTCCTCGGAATAGGCCTGCAGATAATCGCCCGTGGGCAGGGCATCGGCAAAGGTCGGAGTGTCGAGACCGACCGAAGCCTGCAGGCTGTCGTCGCCAGCCTCCTGAACGGCGGTCGCGGCGCCCTCGGCGTCCCACTCACCCCAGGCGTCACCGGTGGCAAGCAAGCCGAGCGGCGTAGCCACGACAAGCACGGCGACCAGAATGAGCGTGGGAATCAGGGAAGTCTTCTTGGCGGTACCATCGGCGGCAAGCTGGCCATCGGCGGCCTCGGGGCCGACGATAACGCCCGACGCCGTCTTCTTAATGAAACCGTAGATGGCGGCCGTCGCCACGCCCTCGATCACGCCGGCAACCAGCATATGCGGGATCAACATGGCCGGAATAGCCACGGACAGCGGGAAGGGGCAGTACAGCGGAGCGCCCGAAGCGTTGGTAAAGAGCATCGGCTGAATACCAAACTCAATCGCCGCACACAGGGCCGCCAGGCACAGGCCAACCCAACCGCTCACGATGGCAGAAACCGAGGTGCCCCAGCTCTTGTCGTGCAGACGGCTGTTGAGCGCACGGAACACGATAGCAGCGACGAACGGCAGCACAAAGGCCATGTTAAAGCAGTTGGCGCCAAACGACAGAACGCCGCCGTCGCCAAACAGCAGCGCCTGCAGCGCCAGCGCGACCGAGACAGCGATAGCCGCGGCCTCGGGGCCCAGCAGCAGCGCGATGAGTGCGCCGCCGACGGCGTGGCCTGTGGTGCCGCCGGGCAGCGGAACGTTAAACATCATGAGCAAAAAGGAGAACGCAGCGCAGATACCCAGAAAGGCCATATGCTCGCGATCGAGCGTGGCACGCACCTTTTTGATGCAGTGAACCCATACGGGAACCATCGCAACCGCCATGACGGCATCGGTCTGCGGAGACAGATAATTATCTGGAATGTGCATAGCGCCTCCCGGTTGTCGGCGCACGGAATTGCAGCGCCGCTTGAATAGCCTTGCCAGTGTTACGTATTGTTAGATTCGTAACACGCCGCCGGGTATCATAGCAAAACGGCACACTGCCAACAAAGCAGTGCGCCGTTTTGTAATACATTCGTCACAGACGCAAGCGGTCCTAGCCGCGGACCTCGCCGTTTACGCCCTTGCACACCTTGGTGACGATCTTCTGATGCGCCTTCTCGACCTCTTCGCTGGTGAGTGTGTGGTCGTCAGCGCGATACGTGAGCGCAAAGGCCATGGACTTTTTGCCCACACCCACGCGGACCGGATCGCGGTAGACATCGAACAGGCGCACGCCCTCGAGCAGCTTGCCGCCGGCGCTCGTAATGCGGCGCTCAAGATCCTCGCAGGTCACGGAGTTGTCAACCACGATAGCCAGGTCGTGCTCAACAGCCGGGTACTGCGAGAACTCGCGGTAGTTCTCCTGGTTGCGGGCGCCCTTGATCAGCTTGTCCAGGTCGAGCTCAAAGGCAACGACGACCTCATCGATGCCCATCGCCTCGCGCGCCTCGGGATGAATCTCGCCGACCCAGCCCAGCACGGTGCCGCCGGATAGAACCTCGGCCGCACGACCCGGCTGCAAGAAAGCGTAGCCCTCGCCCTCGACGGGACGGAAGCGAACCTTCTCGATGCGCAGCTGGGCAAGCAGCTCCTCGACAATGCCCTTGCCAAAGAAGAAGCGCAGCTTGCGGTACTTCATATTCCAGGACTGCTCGCTCCACTGGCCCGAGAGCACACCCGCCACGGACTTGGTCTCCTTGGGCAGGCTGGCGTTCTCGCGACCGTGGAACAGGTTGCCGACCTCGTACAAGTGCACATTGGGCGTGCCGTGGGCTTCGTTGTAGGCCACGGATTGCAACAGGCCCGGCAGCAGCGAACGACGCATCTCGGTCTGCTCGGCTACCAGCGGGTTCATGAGCACCACGGGGCAACCGCGGCCCTCGGTGGACATACCGATCTTCTCCAGGTCGCCCGGGGCGGCAAAGCCAAAAGTCGTGGTCTCGTTGAGGCCGCAGGCGCGCAGGATCTCGCCGACCTTACGGGTGAGCTTCTGCTCGCGGGTCAGGCCGCCGATGTGGTTCTTGGCAGCCGGGATGGTCGCCGTCACGCGGCCCATGCCCCACAGGCGCAGGACCTCCTCGATCAGGTCGATCTCGCGCGGCAGGTCGGGACGGAAGCTCGGCGGGGTGACCATAAAGTCCTCGCCATCGCGCTCGACGGTGCAGCCCAGGCGGGTGAGCGAACGCTCGATAAAGTCGGGCTCGATGTCCGCGCCGCAGATGGCGTGCACGCGGGCTAGGCGCAGCTTAATGCTGTCGATGGTCTTGGGCGCGGGGAACACGTCCACATAGCCGGGAGCGACCTCGCCGCCGGCAATCTCTTCGATGAGCGCGCAGGCCACGTTGGCCACATCCACGCAGCCGGTCTCGTCGACCTGACGCTCAAAGCGGATGGAGGCGTCGGAGATCAGCGACAGGTCGCGGCTGGTGTGCGAGGTGCGACCGGCATTGAAGCAGGCACTCTCGACCATCACGTCGACGGTGTCGTCCTCAATCTCGGAATCCATGCCGCCCATAACGCCGGCCAGCGCCACGGGACGCTCGCCGTCGGTGATGAGACCCATGCCGGCGTCGAGCGTGCGCTCCTCGCCGTCGAGGGTCGTGAACTTCTCGTCCTGCTGGGCGGCGCGAACCACCACGCGGCGATGGCCCTCGCGCTCGGCAAAGGTTGACAGGTCAAAGGCGTGCAGCGGCTGACCGGTGAGCATCATCACGTAGTTGGTGATGTCGACGATGTTGTTGTGCGGACGCACGCCCAGGGCGTTGAGGCGCTTGACCATCCAGTCGGGCGACGGGCCGACCTTCACGTTGCGCACGATGCGGGCGACATAGCGGTCGCACAGCCCCTCGTCGGCAATCTCGACCGAAAGCTCGTCGTCCGTCGCGCGGCCGGTCTCGGCCTTGATGGCGGGCAGCTCAACGTGGAAATCGCGGTCGAAGATGGCGCCGGTCTCGCGAGCCATGCCGATCATGGACAGGCAGTCGGGGCGGTTGGGCGTGATCTCGCAGTCGAGCACGGTGTCGCTCGAGCCCACGTACTCGGCAAACGGCATGCCGCAGGGCGTATCCTCGGGCAGGATCATGATGCCGGAGTGGTCGCCGCCCAGGCCGAGCTCGCGCGCGGAGCAGTTCATGCCCATGGACACGACGCCGCGAAGCTTGCTCTTCTTGATCTTGATGTCGCCGGGCAGCTCGGCGCCGATCATGGCCGTGACGATGTGGTCGCCGACCTCAAAGTTCTGCGCGCCGCAGACAATCTGCAGCGGGGCGGGGTTGCCGTCGGCGTCGAGGTTCTTGTCACCCACGTCGACCGAGCACACATACATGTGGTCGCTATCGGGGTGCGGGGTCTTGGTGAGCACCTGGGCGGTCACCACGTGGTCGAAGGACTCGCCCACGGTATCGATCGCCTCGACCTCGGTGCCGGTACGGATATATTCGTCCGAAAGGGTCTTGGGATCCTCCGGAATATCGATCATGGTCTTGAGCCAGTCGTAAGAAACGCGCATCTAACTGGTCTCCTTTCATAAATGCGGCTTTGAGCCAAAAACTGCAACGGAGACGGGTTTTCCAAGTGCCGCAGATTGCCTTGAAAGAGGAGGGCCGCGTACTTAGGTACGCAACCGACGATTGAAAGGCAAGGTGCGGTGCTTGGGAAAGCCGCCGGGCCTAGAACTGATTTAAGAAGCGCATATCGCCCGTCATGAGCGTTCGCAGGTCGGGCAGGTCGTAGCGCAGGGCCGCGACGCGTTCGGCGCCAATGCCAAAGGCGAAGCCGGTGTACTTCTCGGGGTCGATGCCGCAGTTGATCAGGACGTTGGGGTCGACCATGCCGCAGCCCAGGATCTCGATCCAGCCGCTGTGCTTGCAGAAGTTGCAGCCCTTGCCGCCGCACACGTGGCAGCTCACGTCCACCTCGCAGCTAGGCTCGGTGAAGGGGAAGAAGTGCGGGCGGTAACGCGTCTTGCGATCCTCGCCAAACATGCACTTAACAAAGTAGTCGAGCGTGCCCTTCAGGTCGCCAAAGGTGATGCCCTCGTCAACGACCAGGCCCTCGATCTGGTTGAACTGCGGCAGGTGGCAGGCGTCGGCCGTGTCGGGACGATAGACGGTGCCCGGGCAGATCATGTAGATGGGCGGCTTTTGCGACTCCATGGTGTGGATCTGCACGCCCGAGGTCTGGGTGCGCAGCAGCACGTCGGACTCGCCGTGGGCGTGGGCCTCGGGGTGCGCGACGCTGCCGGGGTTGTTGTCGACCACGTAGAAGGTATCGCGGGCCGAGCGGCTCGGGTGATCCATGGGGGCGTTGAGCGCGGTGAAGTTGTAGTAGGAGGTGTCGACCATGGGGCCGGACTCGACGGTGTAGCCGATACCGCAGAAGATGTCCTCGGCCTCCTCGATGATCTGCTTGATCAGGTGCTGGTGGCCGATCTGCGGACGGATGCCCGGCAGCGTGATGTCGACGGCGTCGTGCTCCAGTGCGCGCTTGAGGGCGGCGGCCTTCATCTCGGTGTTGCGCTCGTCGAGCATGCCCTCAATCAGCTGGCGCATCTCGTTGGCTCGCTTGCCCATCACGGGACGATCCTCGGGGGCGAGCTTGCCCATCATGCGCATCAGGCCGGTGATGCGGCCCTTGCGGCCGAGCAGCTCAACGCGCGCGGCCTCGAGCTTGGCGGCGTCGTCGGCGCCTGCGACGAGCTCCTTGGCCTCTTCCTCGAGTTTGACCAGATCATCAATCAGACTCATGTCTTCCCTTTCGTCTCTCGCGCTCTCCGTTTGCCGAGGCGGCTGCCGCCGTCTGGCGTTGTGAAAACGCGGCCCGGTTCGGTAATAAAAAACCGTCCTCGGGCGTGTGCATTGCCCAAGGACGGTTGAATTCCGCGGTACCACCTTGTTTGACCCGGCGGATGTCTGGCCCGCCGTGCCCACTCTGCGCCCCTTATCGCGAGGCTCACGGCTTCCCTACTGGGGCTTCGCCGCCGCTAGCCGCGCGCCCGTTGAGGTCGCTGCTCGGGAGTGAACGCTTGGCCCTTGCCACCGCAGGAAGGCTTGCAGCCCATGACCTTCCCTCTCTTGCCGGCGACGCGGCGGGCAAAACCCTCTCCGTCAACGCATTGGGCTACAGGATACCACATTGTGTGGGCGTATCGCCGCGTTCCGTTTTGTTCGTGCTGGGTACAAGGCAGGTAGCTGTGCAAACTGGCCGCGCGCCCACCCGTGGCGCTCGACCTGCGAGATCAAGGATATAGGTATGGGAAAGAAACTCGATAAGAAGGCCAAGGCGGGCAAGAGCATCAAGAAGCTCCGCAAGCTCGAAGGCAAGCTGTGGACTCGCGAGTACCTGCTCAAGATTGCCGAGTTCGATGGAGCGACGATTGCTCCTGCCAACGGCGCAGCAGCGCGTGCCGACGCCATGGGCACGCTTGCCGGCGAGCATCACAAGCTGCTGACCAGCGAGAAGTCCGTTGAGCTCGTGCGCTCGCTGGCGCGCGAGACCGTCGCCGGCGGCAAAATCGACGACCCTCAGCTGCTCGACGAGATCCGTGTGCTCGGCCGCGATCAACGTGAGGCCAGTGCCATCCCCACCGAAGAAGCCGAGGCCTGGACCAGGCTCACCTGCGAGGCGGACGCCGTGTGGCACAAGGCCAAGGCAGCCAACGACTGGGCGAGCTTTGAGACCTATGTGGATAGAATCGTCGCCCAACTTAAGCATCAGGCCGAGCTCATGGACCCCAAGCGCGATCCATACGACGTTTGGCTCGACCAGTACGAGCGCGGCCTTTCCGCCAAGAGCTTCGATGCGTTTTGCGATGAGGTCAAGGCCACGGTCGTGCCGCTCGTGCACGCCATCGGCGAGCGCGGCCAGCAGCCGGCTGCCGACTTTTTGCACGCCCACGTGCCCGAGGCTGCCCAGCGCGCCATGAGCTTCGACCTTATGAAGCTTGTCGGCCTGGACCTGGACGACACCACGCTTGCCTTTACCGAGCATCCGTTTAGCGAGGGCTTTGCCGTGGGTGATGCGCGCATCGCGACGCACATCTACGAGGACGACTGCATCTCCAACGTCTACAGCATCATCCACGAGGCCGGGCACACCATGTACGAGCTGGGCGTCAATCCCGCCTATGCGCGCACGTGCTTGGAGGGCGGCACCTCCATGGGCATCCACGAGAGCCAGAGCCGCTTCTTTGAGAACACCGTTGGTCGCAGCCGCGCCTTTATGGGACCGCTGCTCGAGGTGCTGCGTCGTCACGCGCCCGAGGTCTACGGCGACGTCGACGAAGACACGCTCTACCGCGCCGTGAACATCGCGCAGCCGTCGTTGATCCGCACCGAGGCCGACGAGCTCACCTATCCGCTGCATATTATGGTGCGCTACCAGATTGAGCGTATGCTGTTTGCCGGCGAGGCTGCGGCCAAGGACATCCCCGCGCTTTGGAACCGCTTTATGGACGAGTACCTGGGCATTCCCGTTCCCGACGACACGCACGGCTGCCTGCAGGATACGCATTGGAGCGGCGGTTCGTTTGGCTACTTCCCCACGTATGCGCTGGGTAGCGCCTACGATGCCATGTTTGTGCCGGCCATGTGCCGCGACGGCGTCGACCTTACCGGTGCCTGCGCGAGCGGCGATCTGGCGCCCGTCCGCGCGTGGCTGGGCGAGCACATTTGGCAGTGGGGCCGCGCCAAGGACGCGCCGGAACTCATCAAGGGCGCCTGCGGCATGGCCTTTGACGCCCGCTACTACTGCAGCTACCTGCAGGACAAGTTCACCACACTGTACGAGCTGTAAGGATTGACCAGCACGCCATCGCCAACGCCAACTATGTTGACGCCAATGTCTTGGCAACGTCAGCGAAAACGACCCTAAGCGAGCAAGGTGACGTGAAATGAAAGGGCGCTGACCTTCTGGTCGCGCCCTTGAAATTGAACGTCAGATTGCCGCTTAGGGGCGTTTGCAGCGTCGAGCAGTTACGCGGTTTGGTAAAACCGCGTAACTACAGAGCCTCGAGTGCGTTGGCGATGCGCTTCATGGCGGCATCGGCGGATGCTTGGTCGGGCGCCTCGGCCAGCACGCGGATAACCGACTCGGTTCCGCTCTTGCGTACGAGCACGCGGCCCTCGCCTGCCAGCGCAGCCTCGGCCGCGGCGATGGCGTTCTGCACGCCCATGTTCTCGAGCGCGGCGTCCTTGTCCGCCACGCGCACGGCCACCTGCGCCTGCGGTAGCAGCTTGCACGGAGCCGTGAGCTGCGAGAGCGTCTCGCGCTCGGCGCGGATCACTTCCATCACGCGCAGCGAGGTCATAATGCCGTCGCCCGTGCGCTCGATATCGCCAAAGATCGTATGGCCCGTCTGCTCGCCGCCCAGGCTGTAACCGCCCTCGCGCATCTTGGCATACACGTGGCGGTCGCCCACACCGCTGGTCACGGCACTTAGGCCGGCAAGCTCCAACGACTTGATCAGGCCAAAGTTGCTGGCAATCGTCGGAACCACGGTACCGCCCGAAAGGCGACCGTGCTTGTTCAGGTACACGCCGCACACGTACAGGATCTGGTCGCCATCGACCACGCGGCCGCGCTCGTCCACGGCCAGGCAGCGGTCGGCATCGCCGTCATAGGCAAAGCCCACGTCCAAGCCCTGCTCCACCACGTGGCGCTGCAGACGCTCCATATGCGTGGAGCCGCAGTCGACGTTGATGTTAAAACCATCAGGCGCGGCATTGATCACGCGCACGTCGGCGCCCAGCGCGTCGAACACCGGCTTGGCCACCGAGGACGCCGAGCCGTTGGCGCAGTCGATGCCGATCTTGACGCCCTGCAGCGAAAAGTTCGCGCTGGCGATGAGCGAGGCAATGTAGCGGTTGCGGCCCTGCATGTAGTCCACCGTGGCGCCGATGTGGTTGCCCGTGGCCAGCGGCACCTCGCTCTTGCCATCGACGTAGTCCTCGATGAGCTCCAGTACGTCCTCGTCCATCTTAAAGCCGTCGCTGTTGACGAGCTTAATGCCGTTATCGCAAAACGGGTTGTGGCTCGCGCTGATCATGATGCCGCAATCGAAGCAGCCTTCCACGGTCTGATGTGCTACGCCCGGCGTGGGGATCACGTGCAGCATATAGGCGTCCGCACCGCTCGCGACCAGGCCACTCACCAGCGCCGCCTCGAACATATAACTCGAGCGACGCGTGTCCTTACCCACGATGACGCGCGCCTTGCGCTCGCGGTTGGCGCCGTAATACCAGCCCACAAAACGGCCAATCTTATAAGCGTGCTCTACCGTCAGCCCAACGTTGGCCTCACCGCGAAAGCCGTCGGTGCCAAAGTACTTCATGCGCTCTCCTTACAAAATAGGGGCGAACAGATTGCCTGTCCGCCCCAAAATGGTACTCGATTATCTGCGCTACCAGAAAAACCCTACGCCGACGCGCTGTCGCGAGCCGCCTGGCATGTAGGAGTCTGACGCAGCGTAAGCGGCTTGTCCCCCGCCTCGGCTGACGTGGTCAGCGTATATGTGATCGTCGTCGTCTCGCCAGCATGCAGGTCAACGGTGCCCGAATAGAAGGGGATTCCATGCCACGTAGCGGCGCCAAGACCAAACTGGGTGCCCTCGACGGTAGGATCAGTAATGTTGCCGCCCGTCGGGGCAAACAACGAGACATTCAGACGCTCGTCGTCGCGCGCGGCATCGGGCGCGCTCGCCGCGACGTAGTCGGGCAGCTTGCCGGCCTCCTCCTGCGTCATGATGTTCGTCAGGGTAACGGTGATGCGATACGAGCATGTGCCGTCACCGTTCTTGATGCCCTGGCCAATCTGCGTATCGGCATTCAGGTACCAGTCGAGCTTGGAGAAGCTCAGGTTGTTAAAGTAGACACCAGCAATGGGATCTTCACTCGGGTCATCCGGATCGGGCAGCGAGGCGTCGATGTTCATCTCCTTGATCGCGTTCTGCTCGTCATCGTTTTTCATCCACGCGATCAGGCGGCCCTCTTCGGCACCGCGCTCAACGGCGCTGACAAGCTTCGTAACATCGACATCGCCGATACCGCCAAGGATCTTGTCGAAGGCAGCGCTGGCGACGGATGCAAAGATGCCGTCCGACTCCTCGACCGGATAGTTCCAGTACACATCGTGCATGAGGACCTTTGCGGCGTTGGTGCCGTCGACAACCGTTCCGTCGGGCAGCGACACGTTACCGACCAGGCCCAGCAGATACTGCAGGAACACCGGGTCGATACCCACGACGCCGTCAACGTCCTGGCCATATTGAGATTTCCACAGCGCGGCGACACGCTGCGAGTTGCGGGGCCAATCAGGCGAATAGGTATTGCCCGAGTTGTACAGGTTACTGTGGTTGCCGAACAGCGCCTCATCCTCTTCGTCGACGCTCTCGACTGCCTCATCCTCGCTGAGTCCAATGCGGGGAACAAACTCGCCAATCGACATCTGGCCGTCGGTGACCGAAATCAGGCCCTGCGAACCGCCAAAGCCGCCGCAGGCACGAATCTCGACGTTGTTCATGGCGTACACAAGGTAGTTACGCGTCTGGCCGTTGGCGCCGAGCATCTGCGGAAGGACGGGGGCGACCTTCTCCGCCGCGTCAACCGCGCCGTTGAGGGTGGCAAAGCCGTCCTTGGCCTTATCGACCAGCTCGGTCACCTGGGAAATATGAGTATCGCCAATGCCCTGGATCTTCTCGTTGGCGCTCTTGAACACCTTCGAGCTGCTGGAAAGCGAATCGGCGACCGCCTGCAGCGCGGACACGTTAATCATGCCGTCCTGAAACAGCTTGCCGGGCGTGGCCTGCGAAAGGTTATCGGCCATGGGAACCAGCGCATTGCTCGAGACATCGGACAGGGCGTCGATCATGGTGCGGGCCGCATTGATGTCGCTGCCATACACCGGGATAAACGAAGCCGCCGTCCACAGCGGGCTCGAGGTCTCCGCCTTCATGCTGTCGCAAAGCTCATCAATCTTCTTCGCGTCGTCAGGCAGCGTCGAAAAATCGCCCGACGTGACCTTGTCCTTAAGGCCACCGACAATCTCGACGGCCTCCTTCGCTTCACTCTTTACGGTCTTTGCCGAGTTAAGCAGCATAAAGCCGCTTGCGCCAAGCGCAACGAGAAGCACCGCGACTACAGCGGCAATAATGGCGCCGGTGTGACGCTTTTTGCGTTCGCCCTTGCGATGGCGATGACGGACCAGACCGTCAGAGGTCGAACTCGACGAAGCGTCGCTACCGTAGTTCAAGCCAAAATCGTAATAATCTTCCTTGGAACCCGAGCCCGCAAACTCGGCACCGCTATCATCCAGGCGGGCGAACGTGCCAGTCTCGGAGGCACCGGTGTAAATCGTGCCAAGGTTACCCGTAAGCCCCGCGCCACCGGCAGAGGGAGTATTGTTGGCGGCCTTGCCGGCATTAACGTTGCCGGCGGCATTTGCGGCGTTGGCAGCACCTGCGTTGTTCGCAGGTACCGAAGGAGCCCCGCTCGGCTGCGACGCGGAGGTTGCACCGCCCGCAAAGACATTCCCTCTTGCACGGCCGGTCTTTTTTGCCTTTTGTGACTGCTCGTACAGAGCGGTAAACATCGCCGTCTCGCCCGGGGACACGCGCTTACCGGAACCGCCCTGTCCAGCGCCGCCCGGCGTGCTGGCCTTACCAGCCCCGTTCGGACGCGGCGGAACTGCAGGACGGCCGCTATCGCTGCCCTTAAAGTGATTACCAGCCATAAAGAAATCCTCGCAATTGAGTCGCAATGAAAAAATCCATAACGTTACTAGTTTATGGCATTTTGAGCATCGACAGCTAAACTCCAGACACGGACATCAATTGGCGAAA
Organism: uncultured Collinsella sp.; assembly: GCA_900542905.1. GTDB lineage: Bacteria > Actinomycetota > Coriobacteriia > Coriobacteriales > Coriobacteriaceae > Collinsella. The sequence continues at coordinate 156,230 of UQPF01000002.1, read as the reverse complement.
ATGCGGCACAACACCTTTTCCGTCTTGGCGGCAGCGCCAGCTACACCGTGAGGAACATCATCACGATGATCATGGCAAAGCCGATAAGGTCGGTCGGCAAAAACACCGTGCCCAGCATAACGGCGCTGGTGATGGTCGCCGAAACCGGCTCCACAGTTCCGATGAGGCTCGCACGCACCGAGCCGATGTCCTTAACGCCCTGCATATAGAGCATGTAAGCAAAAAACGAGCCGATAACCACGAATACCGCGAGCGCCTCGATACCGGCGGCATCGAGCGCCGGCATATGCGCCCAGGGCTGCACGAAGGCACACGAGACCACGCCCGCCGTGAGCATTGCCGAGCCCGTGACGATGGGGCTGCCGTATTCGGGCAGGATCTTGGCGGGAATCACCGCCATACACGTGGCGCTGACCGCACACATAAGACCTGCTGCCAGGCCAAGCGGCGAGATATTCAGGCTGGTGGGGTCGCCGCCGGTGGCGATTAAAAAGGTTCCACCCAGAGCCAGGCCAATGCCGATAACTTCGCGAGTACGCGGCATGCGGCGATCGGTCACGCAGGTGTAGCCCATGATGATAACGAGCTGCAGGCACTGGAGCACCGTCGCGGTTCCGGCGTTCGTCAGGCGCACGGCCGAAAGATAGCAAAACTGGTTGAACAGCAGACCAAAGGCGGTAAAGAGCAGCAGCTGCTTGCGATCGGCGGGTGTGGTCCAGAGCTTAATCAGGCGCTCGCGGTCGCGCGTAACAACCACGGCCATAAAGAGTAGACCGGCGAGAATCTGACGCACGCTCATAAGCCACAAGGTGTCGACGTGGTAGGTATCGAACAGAAAGCTCGCGCTGGTGCCCGAGAAGCCCCAAAACGAACCGCCCACCAGCGTAGCCAAGACGCCCGTGATCATCTTGCGCGTCGAAGCGCTGTTCAGGCGCTCGCGCCAAGCGCGGCGGGTGCTACGGCTGAGCTCATCGGTGCCCTCGGGCACATCAATGATCGATATATCGGTCATCGGCACCGAAGCCCCTGCGCCTTCGACCTGCTCGACACGCTCTTTGCTCATTCCATTCCCTCGAAGCAGCCTGGAAACAATTCGGCTTACCTTACCACGGCGAAGGCACCAGCCGAAGGCTTGTCCGCTTATCGGTAGGACAATTCCGCAGACGTCTTTCCATAGCTCGATACCGCAATGGCCTTGCATTATGCGACAGTCAAATCGCGGCAGCAGGCTCTTTTGAAATGGATATGACAAAGCCCCCGAATTCCACAATGTAAGCGATTTTTAAAAATGTTCTTGCCACCGAGTTCAGGCTCCGTTATATTATCCCTTGCGCGCTTGCGCACCCTTGATCGGGCGTTTAGCTCAGGGGGAGAGCGCTTCCCTGACACGGAAGAGGTCAGAAGTTCAAATCTTCTAACGCCCACCAAATGTTCGCAGCTCAGAGGCTATGTCCTCTGGGCTGTTTTGTTTTATGTCGCTAAATCCGCTGGCAGTTCCAACCGTCATCGCAACGTAACATCAATTCACCTGACGAATGGCAGCCAAATATATTCAATACCCCAACATCAACAATAGCCAGGCACAAAACTGCGCCGCAAGCTGCTCCAACCGCCCAACTGGTCAAAAGCCGACCATCTACTTGCCAATTTATCTAACGGCGTAACCAAGCAGGCCGCGCCGCAACTTCTCAACAAAACGCCGCGATGTCTGCGCCCTGCGGTATCCTTGAGCCACTCGCACCTGCAGCACCAAGGAGCCGCCATGCGCACCGAGCTCGATGTCCCCTTTTCGCACAAAGAAGAAGCCAAGGCGCTGGGCGCCAAATGGGACCGGACCAAGAAGATCTGGTATGTACCCAGCGGCGTCAACCCCGAGCCTTTTGCCGAGTGGCTGCCCGGTGTTGACCGATCCGACCCCTCAGCGCCGTATATATATCTAGTACTGGGCAAGCGCGAGTGCTGGAAGTGTCACAAAGAGACCTCGGTCGCGGCCTTCGGCATTCCCTATCGAACCGATGACGACAAGGGCATCGCCATCGCGCACGCGCCCAACGAAGCCGGGCACATTACCATCGACACGGCCAACGCCAACGCACTCGCCATCGTGCCCGCTCTTGGCTGCGTGCCGGGCGAGATCCGCGACTATCTTTCTAAGCGCTGCGGCTACAAGCCCGTAGGCGCGCGAGCCTCCAAAGCCCCGTCGCTCGGCAACACGTGCACCAGTTGCGACGCGCTGCAAGGCAGCCGCTATCTGTTCGAGGAGCCCTCGTCCCCGTTTGCCCTCACTGCCATCAACAAGCTGCCGGCACTGGAGTTTGTGCGCGTCGAAGTTGCCGGCGTCTTTGGCGTCCCGGCCACGCGTACCGACTTTGACCAGGCGCTCTTTACCTGGGCACGCGACCATCACGCCGAGTTCCACAAGCAACTCGGTGAGGGGATTTATTTGTAGAGGCAAAAGACACTCACAGCCAACTCCTCCGCATCACCTATCCCTCGTCGCCGGCGTCGTACACGATATCGAGGCCACAAACAGAGCATTTCTCCGGATACACCGGCATATGAACGCCCGTGCGTTTCCTCACTTCGTCACTGAGTTTGTCGTGCGCATCGATGAACCGAATGTCGAGACACGGTATTTGCGAGCCGCAGCAAGGGCAGGCAACGACAAACGACCCGCAATCAACCTCTACGCTCGGAAACATATTGTTGTCGATAAGGGCACGCGGCAGTTTTCCGTACTTCCCCATCGCGACATCGCCTCGCCAGCTCATACACGCTCCCCTCTCGCTATACAAATCAGGAAGAGCATGCACCGACGGGCGTGCGCGAGATTGCATCGCCACGCGATCCGATCAAACGACACGATCGTCAAAGAATGCCAAAACCAAATACGCTAATACGGCAGAAGCCCCGCCTTTTCACGCTTCTTTTCCGAGCGATCGAACTCAATGCGATGGGCCTCAAGAAACACCGTATTGGGTCGCCACTGATGCTCATTCGGCTGCCTTAGCGTCGCACCCGCAAAGGAAACGTAGTCGGTCTTATCCAGCAGGTACGATCCACACAGCCGATATTCACCACAAACAGGCTCAAACGAAATCAGGTGAGCATCAAATAGGGAATGAAGGTCGCGCCGAAGCAGAATGCCGTTGCTGGCAACCTGCGATTTGGGTCCCGAGTAATTCTCGATATGCGCAGCCTCCAGAGCTTCGCTGACGCCGCAGTCCGACACCGCACAACGGCCGTCATAGGCGGCAACGAGCTGCTTGCGGAACCATTGTTGCCCCAATCGCTCGCGCCTTAACGCATAGCGGACCTTTTCGTCGTCGGTCGCACCCTGTCCGGCAAACTCAATATCGACGGGCATGAGCTTCAGATAACTCATGTCGGGTGCAAAACGTGGATCCGGTCCGCCTTTATGAACAGGACCGTGCAGAACAAACCATCCGTTTTCGGGCTCGAACCGCTCAACAAACGCAAGGCCGAGCACCTTATAGCCCACCTCGGTTGCAAATATGACTCCGACTGGGACGCCACATTCCATGCAGTTGAGCATTTTACGGTTGTAATTCTGGTCTCGAAAACCAACGGTACCCGGCGCTTGAACCGAGTACTTAATGACCCACGTACCATCGTCCAAATAGAGCGGAGGCACATCGGTGTAGAAGCTCTTTTTAGAGTTATGGACCGAAAGCGCAAAGATCTTATTGGGATCTTGCTTCACCCGATCCTGGCCCGGCCAGAAGATCCCTGAATCCCGCATTACGGGAAAGAAGTCCGAGCCAATTCTCAAACGGTACTGATACTGAGGGCTATCTTCCTTGGTGTGGTGCGGAAGGCTGGTCCAAACGCCGCCGCGCTGTTCCTCACCCAGAAACCACTCCCATGCCTCAACGTATTCGGAAGGCACGAGACTGCAGGCGCGGTCATAGCTTGGTCCATCCATCAACGGAACAGCAAGGTCAATGTCGTTCATCGCCAGCACCTACAACCATACGAACGCGAGTCATGCCCCTCAATAATATGGCCGAGAGTCAATTATTACGAGATCTCATTCCGCGATCGGCACATCGCTGATGCTCTCGGTTTGCCGCTGGCGCGCTTGTACCCCGCTACCCCACTCCCCTGTATACTGATGTAGCACGTGTTTCTTCCGGGCTTGTTGGGCCGGATTGTTCATGGGAGGGTCTTATGGCTGCTTCGAATCCGCCTAAGGGGAGCGTTTCTTCTTCGTCCATCAAGCCGGTTACACGCAAGGCCGTGCGTTGCCAGCGCGAGGTCGCTTGGCTTGTCACGCAGGCGGCGGGCAGGCTTGTGGCGACCACTCAGGACGTCAATGCGCCTACGCCGAGCTTTGTGTTAGCGGCGGCGCTGGATTTTGTGCGCCAATTGGAGCTTGCCGCGCAGGATGCCAACGGCCACCTCGACTACCAGAACGTTATGGCGCCCGACCTGCAAACGTTCTGTCACATGGCCAAGTTGCCTGCCGCGCCCAATGCGCTTTCGGACGCAGGCTACATGTTTACGCTCTCGGGCGCGGACCTTATCCGCGACATCTATGCATACTGCAGCGAGCTCGCCGAGCGCCACGTCTTTGATGCGGCAGAAGTCAAACCGGGAAATGTCATCAAGCTGGTTCTTAGGCTGTTCCTGATAGACGGGTTCGGGGCCATGCCGGCGTAAGCCGAGCCTTTAGCATCACCGTCGACTGGACAACAACCGCTTTACCTTAATGGACGCCAATCGAGGGTCGATTATTGGGTCGCCTCGTCCACTAACGCAAGATGCCTTGGACGGTCGAGGTACGGCGCAGGTTTTTGGCGACAGCCGCGACAGTATCCGAAATCATCTCGTCCAACTATCCCTCACAGATTGTGCGGTCCATGAACCTCAGCGACTCCGCCGTGCCTTTCCGGGTCCCCGCATAGACAACCATGTCGATAAAGAGCTTGGGATAAAACTGCTGAGGGCAGGTGCCCGCAACTTGGAGTCCAGCCTTGGTGACATTGCCCTGGGAATCAAGGAAATCCGCGGATAGATTTCCCTCGTCTCTCAGTTATCTCTCAAAATTATCTCTCATCTATTTCTCTATCTCTCTATCTCTCGGCTTAGCGATAAGAGATAGATAGAGATGGAATGTCTACCATTTGCTTCATTTATACATATTATTGCTGGTAGAACAATTGGTATTGAGACAATACCGTGATTTCTTGTCTCTTTGCTGCTCAGTTATCTCTCATATTCATCTCTCGTCTTTCTGTTATCTCTCGTATTAGTGACGAATGAGAGATGAGAGATGCGTAAGCAATGGACGAGCGTGGATTTTTGGACAGTCGGAAAATCCCTCAAAAAAACGGGGCCGGCCTTACGCCGAGCCCCGTTTTCAAACGGTCAGTTAGCTATCCAACGCGCGAGCATAGGAGTTAACATTACGCCGCCGCGAACACTCCCAAGCCCGTTCCGATGATGCAGATTGCAAAGATGCCCAAGATGATCCAAATGGTCTTGACGCCCTTTTTGTACAGGGCGACGCAGGCAAAGGTTGCCAGCAAGGGCAGCAGACCGGGGAAGATCGAATCGAACAGATCCTGCAGGACAATCTCCGAACCGCCCACGTCAAAGGTCAAGGCAGTGGACAGTGAGACCTGTGCCGCAATCATGGCGCCGATAACGGTCATTCCGAGGACACCGGCAGCATGCGTCATGCGAGACATAAGGTTGTTCTCTTCGGACTGCTGCAAAAACTTGGTTCCCAGGTCGTATCCCAGATGGGCTGCGACGATACGCGTTGCAAAGTTAATCACGGAGTAAATGAGCGCGTACACGATGGGGCCGAGCGGGTTGCCCGTCGAAGCGATACCAATACCAATGCCGGCAGCGACCACGCGGAACGTACCCCAGTAGAACGAATCGCCAATGCCGGAAAGCGGTCCCATGAGGCCGACCTTCATGGCGTTAATCGAGGACGTGTCGAAGTTCTTATCGGCAGCCGCCTGCTCTTCCATCGAAACCGTTAGGCCGGCTACAAACGGAAGCACATGAGGCGTGATGTTAAAGAACTCAGTATGGCGATCGAGCGCCGCATAGTAATCGTCGTCGTTGGGATAGATCTTTCGCAGGGGCTTCTGAATGGTGTACATGAAGCCCATTGCCATCATCTTGTCGTACGACTGCGAGCACTGGCTCGTAAACTGGCGAAGGAACATGCTCCGATACATATCGGGAGTCATAATCGCATCCTTCTTGGCCTCTTTGAGGTCGGTGTTCTGGGTAGCCATTAGAAGTCCTCCTCTTCATCTGCAGCAACCGCCTGCGGACCGGACGAGCCCTCGCGGAAGGCCAGGAGCAGCGCGACGCAAATGGCAGCTGCGGCGACGCCGACCACGTCCATCTTGAGGTAAATGACCATAATGAAGCCGATGAACAGCCAAGGAAGAAGCTTGTTGTCGCCCATGGTCCTAATAAGAAGAGCGAAGCCGATGCAGACCATGACGCCGGACGCAACGTTGAGGCCGTCCATCACAAACTGCGGAATAGCGTTAAGCGCATTGTTGATGAGGTCGGCACCAAAGAACAGCGAGCAAAACACCAGCAGTGCAGACGGAATGCCAATCGACAGCGGCACGATGGTCAGATGGTACAGATTCGCCTTGGCAAGATCGCGATTTGCCAGAGCGGTCTCAATCTTCTTGCAGGCAAAGGCACCCGGAACGGCGTAGCAGAAGTTGCGCCACACCTGAAGGAAGACGGAGACGGGAAGGGCGAGTGCGACGGCAGTTGCCGTGCCCGTACCCGTAATGACGGCAAACGCGCAGCCAAGCACGCCGGAGGCATAGACCTCGGGAGGAACCGCCGCGCCGACCATGATGGCGCCCATGAACATGGACTCCAAAGCAGCGCCGACGATAACGCCCTGCTGGACATCGCCAAGAATCAGGCCGACAAACAGGCTCGTAAACAGCGGACGACCAAGCATCGTAATGCCAAATAATTGCTCGTCCATAGACGCCATAATGCGACCAGCGCAACTAGGAGGTACTGGGCAACTATTCTGATTAACCCAAAAAATAAGCCTGCAGGCGAGACGTTCAGAACAGCTCGCCTGCAGGCAACAGCAGCAATTTGAAAGGATTAGTAGTTCATCTGGTGATAGTAACGACGCGTGGTGAGCGGGTGGTTGCGGACGTGCTCGAGATGGCAGCTCAGGCGCTCGGTGATGGTGTAGGTGACCATCGGGGAGACGATCTTGCGGAACTCGGGGTCGCTGAACGGCAGCTCGACCTCGGCGGTGTCGAACTTGTTCACGCGGACATGGACGCCCTTCTCGTCGGCGAGCATGTGGGTGAAGTTGTCCACGCGGTCCATGAGCTTGCGGGTGTCGTCCTCGCCGTAGAGCATGATGAGGCTCGTGCCCTCCTCGCACAGCTCGATGGTGCCGTGGAAGAACTCGGCGGCGTGGATGGACTTGGTCTTGATCCACTGCATCTCCTCGAGGATGCACATGGCGTAGTCGTAGGCCTCGCCCCAGAGCATGCCGGAGCCGATCACCATGTGGTAGTCGGTGTCCTTGAAGTCCTCGGCCATGGCGGCGCAGCGCTCGTCCTGGGCGTCCTTGGCCTTGATGAGGTACGGGGCGATGTTGCCGAACTCCTCCATGAAGGTGTCGTACTTGGGGAAGGCGCCGGCGTTCTTGAGGAAGCGGGCGACCAGCGTGATCTGGTAGGTGTAGATGGCCTCGCACAGGACGTCGTCCTCGGCGAAGCTGAAGAACTTGTAGTCGGCGTACTCGGTGGCCGGGGTGTTGTCGTTGGAGACGTACATCAGCGTGCGGGCGCCCTGCTCCTGGCAGAACTTGGCGGCCTCGATGATCTCGGGGGTGGTGCCGGTACGGGTGGAGAAGACGCAGACCGAGTCCTTGTTGAAGGCCTTGGGCGGGCACGCGAGGAACTCAGCGGCGATCTCGCAGTGGACGTCGACGTCGGCCGTGGTGGTCTCGACCCAGTACTTCATCGGGAGCGTGTGGGCCCAGGTGCCGCCGCAGCCGATGAAGAAGATGTTGGAATAACCCTGCTCGCAGACCTTGTCCACGGCAGCCTCAATCTGAGGACGGAGAGCGAGGGCATCGCTCACAACCTTCTCGTAACGAGGCTCATCGAAATTGAACATCCCTTACTCCTAACTCACTTAGATGAACCCTTCATTCATCCCATAACGTTATAATACTTTATATAACTAACTATGCAAGTACTATTTTGGTCCCGTTCTTTCATCAAGCCCCTTATAACAACAATCGGCGTTGTTGGACACAGCGTGCAAGTTCATTGAACGATTCAATATGCATCGTCTCTAGTTAAATGACGTCCTATGCAAATACCTTTAATCCGCTTGGGGCCGACGAATCTTTTGACTGTCCGCAGAAGCTTTCCCGGAATTCCCTATGGATAGACGCGCCGGTAATCGCTTCGTTATCTGGCTTATTGCGCATTGCCGGGGCGTCTGGGAGAAAGCACAATCTACCGCGTGGTCAACTAGCGTTTCATCGGAATCGACCGCATCCGCGCCAAATACTAAATCGCAATCGTTGAAACTCGTCCGATCATATGGCGGCAATTTCTCGCCTTAAAAATGAGCACGAAATAAGGGGGCAGCTGTTTGCAACTTGCTTTATTCGTAAGTGTTTTTACTGAAAAAACAATCACCGACCAAACAGCACTATTAACAGCACTATTAATTGTTTGGCTCTTTGCTGTACAGCCATCTTTCGTATACGCCTCTCGTCTATCTCTCATCTCACGGTTGGAGACGAAAGGTGTGCGGGAGTGGATAATTGGACGGCATTTGGGCCTGCGACGGATTATTTCGTCCGAAAATCCACGCTCATTTGGCGGGACACGCGGGGCCTATGCCCAATCCGCTGGCATCGTCTCCAGTTCGCCGCAGAACCGCGGCCCCATATGGGTATACTCTCGAGGATTCGACTCGATTCGCCCCCGCTGGGGCGTCAAAGGAGACTGCATATGCCCACCACCTCAACCGATCCGCGCGCCGCTGCTGCCGCGCTGCTGGCACCCGGTACCACCTGCCACGGTTTTGCCGTCGAGCGCTGCGAGGCCGTGCCCGAGCTCGACTCGGACGCCTACGTGCTGCGCCACACTGCCTCGGGCGCTCGCCTGCTGTACCTGGCGTGCGACGACGAAAACAAGGCCTTTGCCATTGGCTTTAAGACGCCGCCGGCCGATTCCACCGGCGTGTTCCATATTCTTGAGCACTCGGTGCTGTGCGGATCGGCCAAGTTCCCCGTCAAGGAGCCGTTTGTCGACCTGATCAAGAGCTCCATGCAGACGTTCCTCAACGCCATGACCTACCCCGACAAGACTATCTACCCCGTTGCCACCACCAACGAGCAGGACCTGTACAACCTGATGGACGTGTACCTGGACGCGGTGTTCAACCCGGCTATCTATACCAAGCCCACCATTTTTGAACAGGAGGGCTGGCACTACGAGCTGGACCTGCCGGAGGGCGCCGAGAGCGAAGGCAGCGCCGCCAGACTGCGCGAGGGCACGCTGCGCTATAACGGCGTGGTGTTCAACGAGATGAAGGGCGCGCTGTCCGACCCCATGAGTGTGCTGGACGACGCCGTCAACGCCGCGCTCTATCCCGACACCGCCTATGCGCACGAGAGCGGTGGCGACCCGCGCGCGATTCCCGCGCTCACCTACGAGCAGTTCCTGGACACGCACGCGCGCCACTACAATCCTTCCAACTCCTACATCACGCTCTACGGCGACCTGGACGTGGACCGCGCCCTGGCCTTTTTGGACGAGCGCTATCTGTCGCAGCCGAGTGCCGCAAGTCGGCGCATGGACGCAGCCGTTGCCGCCGGCGAGGACCCGTCCACGCTGGCGCCCAATCCGCTGGTCGTGCAGGCGCCCGTGACCTGCGAGTACAAGCGTGTCGAGATGGCAACCACACCCGAGAACGCCCTGGTGGGCCTGGGTCTTGTGCTGGGCAGCGCGCTCGACCGCAAGCGCACGATCGCGGCGGACATCCTGTTCGAGGCACTGCTGGGTTCCAACGAGGCGCCGGTTAAGAAGGCCATTCTGGCCGCCGGCCTGGGCGGCAACGTGGTGAGCTACACCGCGGCCGAGAGCCTGCAGCCCTACGAGCTCATCATGCTGCAAAACGCGCAGCCCGGCGTGGCGCGCGAGCTGCGCCGCGTGTTCCAGGACGCCTGCCGCGACCTGTGCGAGCGCGGCGTTCCGCGCGAGCGCCTGGAGGCCATCATCAGCAGCAACGAATACGACCTGCGCCAGCGCGACTACGGTATCGCCGACGGCGTGGCCATTGCGTGCGACGCGCTGAGCACCTGGCTCTACGATGACGACGCCGCGACGCTGGCGCTCAAGTACGGCCCGGTGTACGAGGAGCTGCGCGGCGAGCTGGACGGCAGCTATTTTGAGGACCTGCTGCGCGAGCTCGTGCTGGAAAACGACCACATGGCGCTGGTCGAGCTGGTGCCGGTGGATGCCGCCGAGGGTGCGGAGAGTGCCGAGGCTGCCGAGCTGGCAGCCAAGCGCGATACCATGACCGATGCCGAGCTGGCCGATGTGGTCGAGCGCACGGCTGCGCTGCGCGCCGCGCAGGAGGCGGATGACACGCCCGAGGCCAAGGCCACGCTGCCACGCCTGCGCGTGTCCGACATTGGCGAGGCGCGCCCCGAGCCGCCGCTGGTCGTGGACACGACCGCGCCCATCCCCTGCCTGCGCCACGGCATCCCCACCAACCGCTTGGCCTACGCCATGCAGTATTTCGACCTGAGCCGCGTCGCGTTTGAAGACCTGCCCTACGTGACGCTGCTCTGCCGCCTGCTCAAGCAGCTGCCCACGCGCGAGCACTCGGCCGAGGAGCTCGACAACCTGCTTGCCGGCAAGCTGGGCTTTTTGAGCTTTACGACCGAGGTCATGACCAAGCCCGACGTGGACGGCGTGCGCCCCTACCTGCTGGTGAGCGCCGGCGCCCTGTCCGAGAAGATCGACGCGCTGGCAAGCCTGCCACGCGAGGTGTGGTCGAGCACGCTTTTGCTCGACGCCGACGCCGACCGCGTGCGCGACGTGCTCACGCAGATTCGCATTGGGCTTGAGCAAGGCTTTATCAACAACGGTCACTCGGCGGCGCTCGGTCGCGCGATGAGCTACAGCTCGCCTTCGGCCGTGGTGCGCGAGCAACTTTCGGGCGTGGACTTCTATCTGTTCCTGCGCGATCTGCTCGAGCACTTTGACGAGCGCCTGGACGACCTGCGCGCCAAGCTTGCCGAGCTGGCAGGCCGCATCTTTGTGGCCGATGGCTGCATGGCGAGCTTTACCGGCAGCGATGAGGACTTTGACGTGTACTGGAATGCTGCTGGCGACCTGGGGCTGGGCGCTGGCGACAGCACCGATGCCGGCCGCAACGCGCTCGTGGTGCCGACGCCGCGCGACCGCCACGAGGCCTTTGTCATCCCCAGCGACATCTGCTTTGCGGCAAGCGCGTGCGACCCGCGTCGCCTGGGCATTGACGTGACGGGCGCCTGGGCGGTTGCCGCCAACGCCCTCTCCTACGACTACCTGTGGAACGAGATCCGCGTGAAGGGCGGCGCGTACGGCTGCGGATTCCGCGCGGCCGGCGAGCGTCAGGCGGCGTTCTACACCTACCGCGACCCGGCAATCGACCCCTCGATTGAGCGTGTGGCGCGCGCAGGCGAATGGCTCGGCAGCTTTGAACCCGGCGAGGCCGCCTTTGAGGGCTTTATCGTGAGCTGCGTGAGCGGCATGGACGCGCCGGTGAAGCCGTACGCGCTCACCAAGCGCCGCAACACGACCTACCTGGCCGGGCTCGATCCGCACGCACGCGAGGAGCGCCGCGCCCAGATGCTCGCCGCCACGCCCGGTGAGCTTCGCTCGCTCGGCGCCGACGTGACGCGCATTGCAGCCGAGTCGCCTACGTGCGTCTTTGGCGGCCGAGACGTCATCGCCAAGAGCAACGCCGGCTTTAACGTAGTCGACCTGCTGGGCTAACGCACAGCAAGCAAAACCACCACGGAGGAGATGGCACCTTCGTGGTGGTTCGAACACTTGTTCTATACGTACACATGTTCTATAGTAGGGATGCTTGCATCGGACTTAAATTGCAACTAGGATATAGTTGCAGAATGTGAGGCGGGATGACGCGGACCGATAAACTCATCGCCCAACTGCTTAGCTGCCCTTCGACGTATCGGTATACCGATTTTTTAAAAGTCATGGCTTCATATGGCTTTGAAATGGACAACAAAGGCAAGACATCCGGATCGCGCGTTCGCTTCTACAGGCCATCAGATGGCAGGATGTTCGCAATGCACACGCCACGTCCATCTGACGAATTGACAGTGGGGACCATTCGAAACATCGTTCGATTTCTGCAAGATGTCGGAGGTAGTCATGAGTAACGTTTTGGCATACAAGGGTTATTTCGCCCCAGTCGAGTTCGATGCCGAGCAGCATGTGCTAACCGGCATGGTTGCCGGCATTAGGAACGCAATTGTGTTTGAAGGCTCTACGGTTAAAGAAGTGGAACAATGCTTCCACGACGCCGTCGACGATTACCTTGAGTTTTGCGCCGAGAAGGGCAAGGAACCCGAGCGGGCTTTTAAGGGCTCGTTCAACGTAAGAACGGGCTCTGAGCTCCACAAGCAAGCAGCGCTGGCAGCGGCAAAGAAGGGTGAGTCACTCAATAAGTTTGTGACTGAAGCAATCGCTGCGGCGTTATAGCATTAACGCATAGGCCCAAACCACCACAAAGGGCACAGTTCGCAGGCATATTTGCGGTGGCTTTACTGCCCATATCGCGTTTGCCCAGATAAAACCTGCCAAAATAAACCTGTCCCTTTTTGGCAGGTTTGCTCGAGGAGGTCGGGATGGATAAGGCTGAGTTGCGGCGGGCGGTGATTGCTCGGCGCGATGCTCTTGATTTGGATGTGCGGGCGGCGAAGTCTGCTGCTGTATGCGCGCGGCTTGTTGAGCTGATGGATCGCTTGGGTGCCGCGGCACCGCGCACCGTTGCCGTCTATGCCGCCATGGGTTCCGAAGTCGACCCCGCCGCATTTGCCGCCGCGGCCGCCAAATGCGGCTGGCGCGTGGCCTATCCGTGCATGCTCTCGACAAGCGACGCCGCTGCATGCGGCCAGCGCATGTGCATGCGGGCAGTCTCTGCCGGCGATGCGTCCGAGACCCCGTTTATCGCCCACCCTACGCGGGCCTTCGCAGCCATGGACGTCGACAGCGACCACTTCCCCATCGTGCCCGCCAAGGCTCTCGACATGATTATCGTGCCGCTCGTGGCTTTCGACCGCACCGGCGCGCGCCTGGGCTACGGCGGAGGCTGCTACGACCGCTACCTGCCCACAGTTGCGCCTGAATGCCTAATCGTCGGCATCGCCTTTGACGAGCAGCGTGTCGACCACGTTCCCACCGACGCCCACGACCTGCCACTGCCCAACATCGTCAGCGCCTAGCCGCCGCTGTATCGCACCCGCAAGATGAGCGTGTAAAATCTCCCACTTTGAGCCCCCTTACGAGCCAAAAACGGGAGATTATCCACACTCATTCAACAAGCGTCCGAAAATCCACGCTCGTCCGTCCGATTTTCCACGCTTGTGCAGCCAAACGCCCTGCAACTGCCTCAGCACGCACGCGGCACGCCGGCGACCTTGAGCTTGCGATCGAGCTTTGTCGGATCCCTTAGATCATCCCAGCACAAGCGCACAATCTTGCAGTTATCAAGCAGCGAAAGTCTCGACTCGCGCTGGCGCTCATCGAACTGCGCCTTCGCGAGCTTGCCCTCCTCCGCCGCCTTCTCGCTTTTAACGAATCCGTCGAACTCCCCGATAATCAGCCGGTCGCCCACGCGCCACAAGTAGTCGACGCGATACGGTCGTCCCGGCTCAACCGGGTCGAACAGCTCAACTTGCAGCTCCGGCGTCTGCCAACCGCGCTCGATCATCAGGGCACGCGCCTTGGACTCGCCGCCACTTTCCGACAGCCCATCGGCACATCGTGCAACCCTGCGCGCCGTCACAACGCCGCGACGATTCAGACCAAGCTTGTCGACAGTCTCAACGAGATGCTCCTTCGACAAAAGTTGCTCATGGAGCGCCGAGTCCGCGATGATCAGTCCCTCGACAAACGATGCATCGACCAAGCAATCCGTAATCGTTTGATCGATATCGGTTACGGCGATATCCATCTGGGTGGCCCGTGTTTGACGAGCATAGCGATGACGAATGACCTGAGAGCCCGGCGTCGTCGATTGGGCTGGCATCGCGGCGATATGGATGTGCGTCAAATTGGCATGCGAAACCGAAATGCCATAGATAACAGCCGCCGTATAGGAGCAAAATGTCCAGTCGGGGTGCTTTTGCGCAAGCGCCCGCACCCGATGCAGATAACGCTGCCGGAACTTGAGCTCGGACCAGTATTCCGGACGCGCATACAGCCCCGGCATGACCGCCTCTAGACTTCCCGCCGCAACACGCCGCTCAATCTGCTTTGCCTCCGCCGCCGTGCGCGCGTACACGCAACTCATCTGCTGTTCGCATGCTTTAATGTGACTTGCAAGTCTTTGATTCGCCGTCATGTTTCCCATGTCGCCTCCCAACTCTTGGAACGGCGCAAACGTATCAGACGGTTTCATGCGAAGTCTGACCAAATACCGTCCAGGCGCTGACCAAATGCTTGACGGTTTTGGACGTTTTAGGCTGATGGCTTATATCTGCAGGTAGAAGCCTTGCCAAGAGGTCCCTGTCTCCACATTTTGAGGCCTTGGTCCATTGGATTATCAGAAAGAAAAACCCGTCGAGATTCAAGACTACGCCAAATGCGACTTTGCCTCTGCATGCACCGTCTCTTAGCCGAGCCATCGGCATCTACATGCCTAAAAAATGAGCGTGGATAATCTCCCGTTTTGAGCCTAGTTTTGAGCCAAAAGTGGGAGATTATCCACGCTCGATTTGTAAACGTCCGAAAATCCACGCTCGTGTGTCCGAAAATCCACGTTCGTCACGCCGCGAGCACAGCAACGGCCGCAGCAGCAACCACAGCTACAGCCGCAGCCTAGTGCTCCTCGCCGGCGCGGGCTAGGTCGTAGGGCGTGGTCTGGTAGACGTAGTAGTTGAGCCAGTTGGTGTAGAACAGCTGAGCCTGGCTGCGCCAGACGTTGCGCGGCTCGGCGGTGGGGTCGTCACCCGGGAAGTAATGCGCCGGCACCTGAGGGTTGAGTCCGCGCTTGACGTCGCGCTCGTACTCCAGGCGCAGCGTGTTGGTATCGTACTCGGGATGGCCAAAGACAAAGAAGCGGCGGCTATCGGTCGACTTGACGATGTACAGGCCCACCTCGTCGGACACGGCCACGACCTCAAGCTGCGGCTCGGCCTCCACGTCCTCGCGGCGCACATCGGTGTTGCGCGAATGCACGGCATAGAAACGGTCGTCAAAGCCGCGGACCAGCGGGCTTTGCGGCTTCACCAGATAATGCTCGAACACGCCGCTCGCCTTTGCCGGCAGGTCGTACTTCTGGATACCGTAATGATGGTACAGGCCGGCCTGCGCGCCCCAACAAATGTGCAGCGTAGAGTGCACGTGCGTGGTTGACCAATCCATGATCTGGCAGAGCTCGGGCCAGTAGTCGACCTCCTCGAACGGCATCTGCTCCACCGGCGCGCCCGTGATGATCAGGCCGTCGTAGTGGATGTCGCGGATGTCGTCGAACGTGCGGTAGAACGTCTCCAGGTGGCCGGCGCTCACGTGCGTGGCCTCGTGCGTCTTGGTGCGCAGCAGGTCCACCTCCACCTGCAGCGGCGTGTTGGAGAGCTTGCGCATGATCTGCGTCTCGGTGGCAATCTTGGTGGGCATGAGGTTGAGGATGAGCACGCGCAGCGGACGGATGTCCTGGTGCAGCGCGCGGTACTCGGTCATGACAAAGATGTTCTCGCTCTCGAGCTGCGCGGCGGCAGGGAGGGCGTCGGGGATGCGAATGGGCATGGATGCTCCTTACGAGTCAGTTGCAGCTATGGTACAACGACCGGCCCCATCCGCGCGAGTGCATCGCCCCGAGACACCGCCAGTGGTCCAAAACAGCCAAAAGTAGAGATTAAGGCATGTCCCAAAAATCTACCGCGCTTTAGCCTGGCAAAGTGGCGGCAGGAAGCTACAATGGTTCGACGCGAAAAACTCGGCCGAAAGGATACGTATATGTACCAGACGCGTAAGATCGGTGTGGTCGGCCAGGGCCACGTAGGAGCACATGTTGCCAACAGCCTGCTCATGCAGGGCATTGCCGACGAGCTGTACCTGTGCGATATCAACGAGGCCAAGGTGACGTCCGAGGTTCAGGACCTGCGCGACTCCCTTTCGTTTGTCCCGTACAACACCAAGATCGTCAACTGCTACGACCACTACGAGGAGCTTGCCTGCTGCGATGTCATCGTCAACGCCGCCGGCAAGGTCGCGCTGGCCGCCGGCAACCGCGACGGCGAGCTGTTCTTTACCACCGACGCCGCCCGCACCTTTGCCAAGCGCATCGTCGACGCCGGCTTTGACGGCATCTTCGTGAGCATCTCCAACCCCTGCGACGTCGTGTGCACCGAGCTGTGGCACCTGACCGGCTACGATCCCAAGAAGATCATCGGCTCGGGCTGCGGCCTGGACTCCGCCCGCCTGCGCACCGAGATTTCCAAGAAGGTCGGCGTGAGCCCCAAGTCCATCGACGCCTACATGATCGGCGAGCACGGCTTTAGCCAACTGGCCGCCTTTAAGGCCGCAACCATCGCCGGCAAGAGCCTCACCGAGCTTCAGGCCGAGAACCCCGACAAGTACGCCTTCGACCACATGGAAGTCGAGGAGCTCGCGCGTAAGGGCGGCTATGTGACCTACCAGGGCAAGCAGTGCACCGAGTACGCCGTCGCCAACTCCGCCGCGCGCGTCTGCGCCGCCGTGCTGCATAACGAGCACGCCGTGCTTTCGGCCTCTACGCTTATGACCGGCCAGTATGGCGAGGAGGGCATCTTCACATCCCTGCCGTGCGTGATCGGTGCCGAGGGCGTCGAGGAGGTCTACACGCTGGACCTGTCCGAGCACGAGCTCGAGGGCTTCCACAAGAGCTGCCAGCACATCCGCGACAACATCGCCCAGCTCGACTGGTGGGACGCCGAGGCCTACGACGCAAAGTAGGCCGCCGGCTGCCGCAACCTTGCGAATCGAAGCGCGATACCAAGCGGGCCGCGCCGGAAATCCCCGGCACGGCCCGCTTTTTGACTCACGCAGCGCCCTTGCGAATCGAAGGTGAATACTTTTCCCGGTACCTAGTACTGCTCGATGCCCATGTAGCGACGAACCTCGGGGCTGTGGTCGAAGACCTTGCCGCGGGCGGCGCGCAGCTCGCAGCTCATGTTGTAGAAGAAGATCGGCTCCAGGTACGAACGCACGCTGGCAGGTACCTCGCCCACGCCGTACTCGAGCGCGTCGAGCACCATGATCGTGTCGGTGTGCGTGTTGAGGAACGCAAGAGCGCGCTCCTCCATGGGGCGGCACTCGCCCGCGCCAAGCTGCACAAAGTAGAACACGCCGGGCTCGGTGGCTTCGAACGGGCCGTGGAAGTACTCGCCGGAGTGGATGTAGCAGCAGTGCTGCCACTGCATCTCCATGAGCGAGCAGATGGCCATGGCGTAGGTCTGGCTAAAGTTGGGTCCGGAGCCCAGGATATAGAAGAACTTGTGCTGCTGGCAGAGCTCGGCAAAGCGGGCGCCCAGCTCGGCGTTGACCTTCTCGCGGGCGGCGGGCAGCAGCGCATCCATCTGCTTGAGGCCCTCGTACATGTCGGCGAGTGCCTCGTAGCCTTCCTGCTGGTCGAGCAGCTCGGCGGCGATCAGAGCGCCGATGCCCTGCGGCACCTCGGCCTGCGGCACGCCCTCGCCCCACGGGTAGACCCAGGTGATCCACTTGCCGTTGTCAATCTTGGAGCCCTCGCAGTCGGTCATGGCGACGACCTCGGCGCCGGCAGCCAACGCCATCTCGCAGCCATCGACGACCTCTTGCGTGTTGCCGCTGTGGCTGCAGGCAATAACGAGCGACTTCGGCCCTAGGCTCTTGGGGGCCATCAGGCAAAACTCGCGTGCCGTGTAGACCGTCGAGGTGAACGTGGTGGCCTCGCGCTTGAGCAGCTCGTTGGCCGGCATCAGGTCGATCATCGAACCGCCACAGGCGATCCAAAAGACGTTCTCAATCTTGCCCTTGCGCTCGATGATTTCCTGAATCAGATCGTGTGCGTTCATCCTGATGCTCCTCCTTGTGCGGCGGTTTTGAGCGACGGCAGCTCGTACCTGCTGTCGTTCTATGTTGTCCTATTTATAACACGTGCAACAACGCCCGTGAAGTCATCTTAGCAAATTTGTTCTATGTTGTTCTATCTGTGGACGTTAGATGTCGAACACGTAGCGCGAGCCCACGATCTTTTGGCGGCCGAGCAGCAAGGGGCGCTCGTCCTCATCGGTAAAGTACGCCTCCATATAGAAGAGCGGCTCACCGACCGGCACCTCCAACAGCGGGGCCGCCTGAGCATCGGCAAGCGCAATCTCCACGGTGCAGGGGTCGGACTTGAGCGGCGCGCGACCCGAATGCTCGGCAACGAGCGCAAAGATGGAATTGTCCGTGAGGTCCTTGTCGGCAAGCGTCTGCAGGTAGGGATGGTCGGCGAGCACAAAGGCGTTGTTCTCGAGCATGACAGGGATGCCGTCGGCTGTGCGCACGCGTTCGACCACGATAAGCTCGCAGCCGGGCTCCACGCCAAAGAACGCCGCATCCTCGTGCGTCGCCGCGACCACCGCGCGCGACACCAGACGCGCACCCGGCACCATGTCGTTGGCAGCACAACCCTCAGTAAAGCTCTGGACGTCACCCTTCTGGCGAATCTTGCGCTTGAGCTTGGGAGCGCACACAAAGGTGCCCCTCCCCTGCTGGCGGTTGAGATACCCCGCACGCGACAGCTCCTCGATGGCGCGACGCACGGTGACGCGTCCCACGCCATAGGACTTCGCGAGCTCCATCTCGGAAGGAATGCGCGAGCCGGCAGGGTACACACCGCGCGCGATCTCGCCCTTTAGGTCGTCCATGACCTGCTGGTACAGCGGTACGGCGGACACGTCAGTACGGTCGGTCTTGCTATCGGCTACCATCGTTACGCTCCATCCCGCGCATGCTCGGACTCAAACTCTTCAATTGCCGCCATAAACTGCTCGCCAAAGGCGTCGGCCTTTTTCTCGCCAATGCCGTTGACCTGGATCAGCTCGTCGCGCGTCTGCGGGCGCAGGCGGCACAGGCCGCGCAGGGCCTTGTCGGAAAAGACCATGTACGGCGCCATCTCCAGCTCGGTCGAAATCTCCTTGCGGAGGGCACGCAGGCGCTCGAACAGCTCGGCATCGTCGCCCACGCGCGGGCGCTGATCCAGCTCGGCCTCCTCGCGCAGCAGATCGACGGCGCGGCGGGCGCGGGCCGAGGCCTTGCGCTTGGACGCGCGACGCTTAACGGTAAAGGCAAACGCCTCATCCTCGACCTCGGTGGCACGCGGGCCCAGCCCCACGACCGGGTATTGCCCCTGCGAAGTGGCCAAATAACCGCGGCCGCACAGCTGGCCGATGATGTCCTTGATGCGCCCGACCGATCCACTCGGCAGCTCACCGTAGCCGCGGTCCTCGTCCAGATGCATCTGGCGAATGCGCTCGGTGTTGCCGCCGTGGAGCACATCGGCGATCAGCGACTTGCCAAAGCGCATGGGACGCGTGGCCACATAGCGCACAGCGGCGCGAGCCATATCGGTGACGTCCTCGACCTCGAACTGTGTGAGGCAGTTGCTGCAGTTGCCGCAGCCCTCGGCGTCGTCCGTGGCGGTGGCGCCCGCACCAGCCGCAGCAGCATGCTCGGCCGCGGCCTCATCGCCAAAGTAGCGCAGCATGTATTCGCGCAGACAGCCGGTGGTATTACAGTAGCCCTCCATCTGGCTGAGCAGGCGATAACGGTTCTGGAGCGCCCACGCGCGCTGCTCTTCGTCGAGTGCCTCATCGGCAGCATCGCCGCGGTCGATCAAAAAGCGGCGCATGCGAAAATCGTTGCCGTTCCACAGCAAGTAACAGCTGGCCGGATCGCCATCGCGGCCAGCGCGGCCCGCCTCTTGGTAGTATGCCTCGATGCTCTCGGGCACGTTGTTGTGGATGACGTAGCGCACGCTGGGCTTATCGATGCCCATTCCAAAGGCGTTGGTGGCAACCATCACCTGAATGTCGTCGTCGATAAAGGCACGCTGGCTCTGGCGGCGGGCGTCGTTGCCCATGCCGGCATGGTAGCGGCCAACGCGAATGCCGCTGGGGCCCAGCGCCTCGGCAAGCTCGCCTGCCAGCGCATCGACCGTCTTGCGGGTCGAGCAATACACGATGCCGCTCTCGCTCGAATGCGCGATCACGTAGTCGCGCACCCACGCGGTCTTGGCCTTATCGCCCATCTCCTCGCAACCAAAGTAGAGGTTCTTGCGATCGAAGCCCGTCACTACCGTCGCGGGATTTTGCAGGCCGAGCATCTGCTGAATGTCCGCGCGCACGCGCTCGGTCGCCGTGGCGGTAAACGCCGCCACGATCGGGCGCCGCGGCAGCGAATCGATAAACTCGCGAATCTGCAAGTAAGCGGGACGGAAATCCTGGCCCCACTGGCTCACGCAGTGAGCCTCGTCAATGGCCACGAGCGGAACGCCGATGCCGCCTTCGGCCGCAGCTTCCTGCGCAAAGGCCAGAAAGCGCGGCTCGAGCAGGCGCTCGGGCGCCACATACATAAGCTGATAGCGGCCCTCGCGCGCCCGCTTGAGCACGGTATTTTGCTGAGCAGGCGTAAGGCTGGAGTTGAGATAACTGGGGCGCGCACCCGCCGCGAGCAGCGCGCGGGTCTGGTCCTCCATAAGCGACAGCAACGGGCTCACCACAAAGGTGATGCCGGGCAGCATGAGCGCGGGGACCTGGTAGCAGATAGACTTGCCGGCGCCTGTGGGCATAACGCCGAGCGCATCGCGGCCAGCAAGAATCGCATCCACCATGCGGTCCTGCCCCGGGCGAAACGAGGTGTAGCCAAAATAGGCGCCGAGCGTGTCGAGCGCCATCTGCTGCATGCTATCGGTCATGGTTTCCTAACGTCCAAGTCATCTGCCGCCGATTATACGCCGCCACGCGGACCGGCGTCGCCCGGCTGTCAGCCACACTCATTCTGCGGGTAGTCATTGGGAACGTTCTTGAATGACTAGTCGTTTAAGAACGTCCCCAATGACTAAGGAGTGTCCCCAGGTGCCGGCACAAAAGGAACGTCCCCAAGTGCCGGCCCAGCAACGCCGATATTTTGGCAACGACAGCGAAAGCCCGCCAGAGCGAGCAAGGTGCCTTGAAAAGAGGCGGCATTGAC
Source organism: uncultured Collinsella sp. (assembly GCA_900542905.1). Taxonomy (GTDB): domain Bacteria; phylum Actinomycetota; class Coriobacteriia; order Coriobacteriales; family Coriobacteriaceae; genus Collinsella. The sequence continues at coordinate 134,727 of UQPF01000002.1, read as the reverse complement.
CTTCTGGTCATGCCGCCGAAGTTGAAAGGCAGATTGCCGCTCTGGCGGGTTTGCAGCGTCGGCCGGTCCGCCGTTCGTCAGAACGGCGGAACCAACCCTACATCACCATAACGTAGCGCGATCCCACGTAGTACTGCTTACCCATCAGAACCGGCTCGCCATTGGGACCGGTAAAGCTGGCGCGCAGGTTGAGCAGCGGATCGTGCGGAGCAATGCCCAACTCGGCCGCCTGCTCGGCATTGGCACGAACGGCCTCGGCCGTGCGGTAGCCAACTGAGACAATCGGCGTTCCGCCAACACGCTCGACCTCGGCAAAAATCGACTTGTCCTCAAGATCGGCCGTCAACAGCTCACGGTAGGCGTCAAACGGCACAAAGATGTTCTCCTCAAAGATGGGCTCGCCGTCGGCCGTACGCACGCGCTTGATGTGCAACAGCAGCGCGTCCTTCTGCAGGCCAAAGAACTCCATCTCGTTTTGACGTGCCGGCACAATCTGGCGATCGACCACATGTGCGCCCGCCTTCATGCCGTTGTCGGCACACAGCGCGGTAAACGTCTGCAGCGTCGAAGCGTGGAACTGGCGGTTGATGTGCGGCGTGGAAACAAAGGTGCCACGACCCTGCTGCTTAACCAGGTAGCCATCGGAACACAGCTCCTCGACGGCGCGGCGCACCGTAATGCGGCTCACGTCGTACTGCTCGGCTAGCTCAAGCTCGGACGGAATACGCTCCTTGGGTGCATAAACACCTTTCTCGATCGCATCCTTGATTTCGTCGTAAATCTGCTGGTAAAGCGGTGCATTTTTGGGCGCAGGCATATCTAATCACTCTTATCGAAATATTGAAATAACTAATACGTATATAACGTCTAGTTTCATATTACCTCATATTGATAAAACGATACACCCTCCCTACCAAAAAGCGACAGCTTCATTTTGGTAGGTTTTATATGGGCAAACGAGAGCCTCCCGAAAGCAGCGAGGCTTTCGGGAGGCTCAAGCGGACAGGATTGCGCCGGGCCGGTAAAATGCCAAAACCCTACTTGCCGTCGTCCTGCTGCAGGCTGTCCTGCTCGCTGAGGCGCGCCTGCCTGCTGGCCATGCGTGCGGGCTTGTCGGGATCGGGAACAGCCGTGGGCATGGGCTCGTCGACATGACCGCCCCACCAGCCGCCCACAAAGTTGAGCGTGTGGAACACGTTGATCACGGCGCCGGGATCGATGTCGCACACCAGCTTGATAATGTCCTGGCTCTCGTAGGTCGATACAACGGCGTGCAGCAGGTACATCTTCTCGCGGCTGTATCCGCCAATGACCTCGGCGCAGCTAATGCCGTGCTGAAAATGGTCAACATAGGCGGTCATGACCTCGTCTGCCTTGCGCGTCGTGATCTGCAGCGTCACGCGGTCGTAGCGACGATAGAAACTGTCGATGGTCTTGGTCGAAATAAACTGGAACACGATGGAATACGCCGCCTTGTCCCAGCCAAACATAAAACCAAAGATCGCCAGGATAAAGCAGTTGAAACCAAAGATGACGCCCCAGATGGTCTTGCCCGTGTGGTTGGAAACCCACAGCGCGATAAAGTCGGTGCCGCCGGTGGATGCGCCGGATTTAAGCGCGATGGCAGCGCCCAGACCCGAGACCACGCCGCCAAAAATGATGAGCATGATCTTGTCGCCCAAAAATGGCGCGAAGTGAAAGACGTTGAGGAACAGCGACGAGAGCACGACCTGCATCATCGAGAAGATGACGAAGCGCTTGCTAATGCCGCTCCAGCATAAGAGCGCCACGGGAACGTTGAGTGCGAGCATACCGAGCGAGATGTCGATGTGAACGCCGCCCAGCGAGGTAACGCGATCGAGCAGGACCGCGACGCCGGTGAGACCGCTCGGGAGCAGGTCGGCGGGCTGAATGAACGCCTGGATCAGGAATGTCTGGAGAACGGCGGAAATTGTGACCGCCACGGCAGTGATGGCGCGGCGGACGATGGTAAGGCGGCCGAGCACGAGCACGCGGTCCGTGAGCTGATCGATGGCGTTCGCCACGTAGGCTCCTTTCGAAGGCAGATGTAGTTGTGGGGCATGTCCGCGATTGTAGCATGGACCACCACAAAGGTGCCTGTCCCCTTTGTGGTGGTTTGCTGCTAGATGGCAGATAGGATGTCAGTCAGATTATCGATAACGGCATCGGCTTGCGATTGATCGAGGTTGACGCCCTCGTGCGGACGCAGCGCCAGGACGCGGGCGCCGGAACGTTTGCCAGCCTCGATCCCCAAAGGCGAATCCTCGATAACCAGGCACTCGGCAGGCTCCACCCCCAGCGCCTCCATGGCACGCAGGTAGATCTCGGGGTCGGGCTTAAACGCACTGCACTCGTGACCGCTGATGGTGTAGTCCAGCACGTCGGCGATGCCGGCAATCTCCACCAGCTCGTCGATCAGCTCGCGATAGGACGAGCTCGCGATGGCGCACTTCACGCCGCGCTCGTGCAGCTCACGCATCACCGGCTCCGTCTGCTCGTTGAGCAGATCGGCATACGGAACGGGGTGGTCCGGGCTGTAAACCTGCTTGTACTCCACGCGCAGGCGTTCGCGCAGCTCAATATCGTCGGGCACCAGCGCCTCCCAAATGGCAGGCTCGTTAGACCCCGAAAGATCGGGAATCTCGTCAAAGTGGAACCCCTTCTCTTCCATAAACGCCACGCGACGACGGTTGTAGAACCACTCGGTATCGACCAGCACGCCGTCCATATCAAACAGCACTGCCTTGATCATACGCATCTCCTCCCACCTGCCAAAAAGGGACAGGTTTATTTTGGTAGGTTTTATCTGGGGTTTTATGACGCGGCAGACACGCCCTCCCCAGAGCAAAAAAGGGGACAGGGCGCAAACCCCATCCCCTCTCAATCAACCCGTAAGGTCTACTTACTTGTGATTAGTAGGAAAGCTTCCACATGTAGCGACGCATGGTCAGCGGGTGCTGACGGGCCTCGGCGATCTGGTTGCCGTACTCGCGCATAACGGCGAGGTGCAGCAGCGGGTTGAAGTAGGTGACGACGCTCGCGGGCACGGCGTCAGCCAGGCCGTAGTCCTTGGAGTCGATCAGAGCGACCTTGGCGCCCATGCGCTTAAGGAAGGTGAGGGCGCGGGCGTCCATCGGACGGGTAGCGCCATCGGACATGAAGAAGACGTAGGGCTTACCCTCGGTGGAAACCTCGAACGGGCCGTGGAAGTACTCGCCGGTGTTGTAGGCGGCGGCGTCGATCCACTGCATCTCGGTGAACAGGAAGGCGGCGTGAGAATAAGCCATCTTCTCGGAGGCACCGGAAGCCATGAAGTAGATCATCTTGTCGTCCTTGAAGTCCTCGGCGAACTTCTTGGCGAGCTTCTTGCAGGACTGAGCAGCGTTCTCGCAGAGCTCAAAGACGTTGGTGAGGCCGGTGATCATGTCCTCGTAGTGGTCATAGCCCTCGGTCTGCTGAAGGATCTCGACAGCAAGAGCGATGGCGTAGCCGGGCTTCTCGCACTTGGCAGCGAAGTTGGCGTGGAAGCCGTGAACGATGACGTAGTCAGCGTCGACGGTCAGAGCGGAGCCAGCCTTGTTGGTGAGGGAGACGACCGGGCAGTTGTGCTTCTTGGCGGTCTTGTTGGCCTCGACGGTCTCGGGCGTGGAGCCACCGAGGGAGCAGGTGATCACGAAGGTGTGCTCGTTGACCCAGGAAGGCGTGTCGTAGTTGAACTCGTTAGCAGTGAAGATCTGAACGTTCAGCTTGTCCGTGTTGTTGGCCAGGAAGTACTTGGCGGGGTAAAGGTCGGACATGGAGGCACCGCAGCCGACGAAAGCGACGCTGTGGATCTCGTGGTTGGACAGGACGTCAGCGACGATCTGCTTAGGGAGGTTAAGGTCGATCTCGTACATCTGACACATTCCTTTCAATTTTTGCGGCGCCACATTGCCGGGCGCTCGCAGGGTTACCGTGGTTTGGACCGAGTCGCCGGCCCGTTGAGGATGCGACAAAGGGACTGTCCCATTGTCGCATTTTGGGGATGGAAGCCTGCCTGGGGTATGGGATGCCAGGCAGGCCCCCGGGGGAAAGCGGTTAGGCGCTTAGTCGCGACTAGGCCAGGATGCCGACCGCGGAGAGGGCGATGCCGCCCACAATGGCGATCACGAGAAGCCAACCGGTGTTGACGTTCTTCTTGATGAGCCAGTACATAAGGCCGGTGAGGCCAAGGGAGATCATCTGGGGCATCATGCTGTCCAGGATGTCCTGGATCACGACGGTGCCGTCAGCGAACTGCAGCGGGGTGGTGGCGCCGATCAGCGTGGCGATCATGCCGCCCACGGACATAAGACCCACGATGCCGCAGACATACATGAGCTTCTCCATGAGGTCGCCGCCCTGAAGCTTGCTCAGGTACTCGTGGCCGCCCTGATATCCCATCTTGGCTGCGAACCAAGTAATCAGCACGGAGGGGACGATGGAGATGAGAAGGGCCAGGATCGGGCCCATGATGGAGCCCTGCTGAGCCAGCTGAACGCCCAAGCCAAAGGCGATAACGCGGATGGTGCCCTGGAAGAAGGAGTCACCGATGCCGGAAAGCGGGCCCATAAGGGAGGTCTTGACCGCGTTAATCGAATCGGGGTTGAAGTTCTCGGGATCCTTGGCGTACTCCTCCTCCATGGAGGCGGCGAGGCCCAGGATGAAAGCGCTCGTCTGCGGGGTGCAGTTGTAGAACGCCATGTGACGGTGGTAAGCCTCTTTCTTAGCAGCAAGCTGCTTGGGGTCGGACTCGTCCGGATAGAGGCGATCGAGCGTGGGAACCATACCGTAGAGGAAGCCCATGTTCATCTGACGCTCGTAGTTCCAAGAGGCCTGGATGGCCCAGGAGCGCCAGAAGAACTGGCTGACCTTCTTGTTCAGGGACACGTCCTTGGTTGCGGTTGCCATAGTGTGTTCCTCCTTAGTCTTCGTCGTCTTCGAGCGGATCGTAGTCGGAATCGACACCGGCGGCTGCATGGGAACCGTTGAACTTGAAGCCCATGAAGACGACAGCCAGGCACACACCGATCAGAGCGACCGCGATGACGGACAGGTTGAGGTAAGCGGCGAGCAGGAAACCGATGAACAGGAACGGAGTCATACCCTTCTTGATCATCATGGTGAGCAGCAGGGCCAAGCCGTAGGCGGTCATGATCTTGGTCGAAACGTTAAGACCAGTGGACAGCCACTCGGGAACCATGTTGACGATGGCCTGAACCAGGTCGGTGCCAACAAAGACGGCGAGGAAGATCGGCAGGAAGTACATGATGGCGTACAAACCGGAGCCGGCGCAGATGTGCATACGGTAGGCGGTCTTGAACTTTCCGTTATCAATCGCGTTATCTGCCACATGGGTGAGGACGGCGATGATGGAACGGAACACGATGCCGAGGAGCTGACCCAGGACGGCGACCGGGATGGCGATCGTCATGGCGGTCTCGGCAGAAGCATCGGTCAGGCACGCAAAGGCAGCGGCCACGATGCCGCCCAGGACCATATCGGGCGGAACGGCGGCGCCGACCTGCACCAGGCCCATGGACACGAGCTCGACGGCGGCGCCGACGGCAAGGCCGGTGGGCACATCGCCCAGCAGCAGACCGACGAGCGTGGCGCCAACGAGGGGCTGCTCGAAGTTAAGACGACCGAGCAGGCGGGAGTCCCACATGCAGAACACGCCGACGAGGCCGACGAGCACCGCACTGATGAACGTATTCATACCCTTCTCCTTTCAGTCAGGCAAAAGCCTGGTTGATTACAGCTTGGCGTCGATGTCGACGCTCTGATACGTAGGGGTCTGCTGAACATAGAGCTTGATGCCCATGTCGAGCAGCTGGTTGACGTCGGCCTTCTGGGTGGCGTCGAGGAAGACGGAGCTGTCCTTGCCTCCGACCTGATCGGCACCGTCGTGGTTGGCGGTGGCGCCCAGGTTGATGGCGTCGAGCTTGTAGCCCTGGCAGAACTGCAGCATCTCGGCGGTGTTGCCAAAGACGAACATGACGCGCTCGCCGAGGGTGTTGAGCTTGTCCATCTTGGCGAGGGCACGCTCGACGGTGAAGACGTTCAGGCGCACGCCCTGGGGCTTGGCCAGCTTAAGAGCGCCCTTCTTGATGTCATCGTTGGCGGCAGCGTTGTCGACGACGATGATGCGCTCGGCCTGAACCTTGGTGGTCCAGGTAAAGACGACCTGGCCGTGCAGCAGACGGTAGTCAAGACGTGCGAGGACGATCTTGGCGGGACCGGAGCTGTGACGGGACGCCTTGGCCTTCTTGGCGGGAGCCGCGGCGGGCTGGGCCGGTGCGTTGGGGTTGGTCAGACCGGTGCGGGCCTCGTTGATGAGGGCCGCGAGCTCGGCGCCCTCGACGGGGACGGGGCTCATAGCGAGCGTGAGCGCCAGCGGGATGTTGAAACCGCTGACAACCGTGAACTTCGTGCCGTTCTTGGAAAGCTCGACCATGTTGTTGTTGACCGAGCTGCCGAGCATATCGGTCAGCACATAGACGGTGTCGTCCGCGTTGAACGTGGCGATCATGGCGTCCACCTTATTGGTGATGGGCTCCTTGTCGTCACGAGCAAGTGACACGACGTGGACGTTCGACACGTCGCCGAGAACCATCTCGAGCGTGTCTTTGGCGCCTGCGGCCAGGCCGCCATGAGATGCGAGAATGATCTGATTCATCTTGCCTCCTCCTTTTCGTTATGGTCATTATAACGTCTTATACGTTGCTTATATTGCTAATTAGTATAAAGACCGTTCGCGGGTGAAAATCGACCGTTGACGGGTTTAACGTACTTGAAACGTTGGCGCAGGGTAGGCCGGCGCTGGCTGGATAACCCGAGGTCAGACCCTGCGCGCAATCCTCTATCGCACAAAGTACCAGGGGCTTTCCTGCACGGTGGGCTCCAGCGCGATGCCGGTGCGCTCCTTAAACAGATCCATGTCCTGCGATTTCTCCGTCCACCACGCGTTGGGCTTAAAGGTCATGCTCTCAACAACATGACCGACAAACACGCTGTTGCGCAGCTTGGAGAAATCGGTGTTCATGATCAGGATGGACGCGAGCACCAGCACGATGCCCAGGACCTTGATCGCGCCGGCGGGCTCGGCGTAGACACCAATGCCCAACAGTACGGTGACGACCGTCTCGAATGACATTACGACGGGAACTTTCGATGTCTCGAGCCCCATGGACAGACCCTGCATATATAAGATGTAGGCCACAGCTGTGGGGATGAGTCCAAAGCCAAGGAACAGCAGCAGCAGCTGTGGCGACATTGCCGCGGCGACATCCGGCCACGGAGCCGCGATAGCCGCCATAACCGCACCGCCAAAAACAAAGCCCCAAAACGTGACAGCCAGCGGGTGGACCGTCTTGGTTGCTATCCGGCTAAACACCGCGAGCGACGCACCACAAAGGCCTGCAATCACGCCCGACGTGACGCCCCAAACCGAAAAATGGAAACCGGAAAGGTCGCCATTGGTCACTGCAAGCACGCAGCCAACGATGTTAAAGACAATGGCAACGAGCTTGTTGGGGGTCACGTCCTCGCGATAAAGTACGCGGCCGAGCATGACACCAAACACCGGCGAGGTGTAAAGCAGCACCGAGGCCGTGGACATGCCGACCTCGCCCATGCACTCGTAATAGCAGGTGTTGGCGGCGGCCAGACCGACGATACCGACAAGCGCGCAGGGGACGAGCTCTTTGGGGCTTGCCTTGAACAGGGCCAGCGGACCCTGAGCCACGGTAGACCCCTCACCCGGACGGCAGCCCATAAACATCAGGACCGGTGCCAAGATAAGCGCTCCGACCAACAAGCGAAAGGCAGCCATGCTCTGGGATGAAACGCCCATGGCCGAGATGCCGTTTACAAAGATTCCGATGCTGCCCCACATAAGCGCGGCGACCAGCACCAGCACATAGCCCAGATTGCTTTTCTTCAACGCAGCCTCCTCGGTATTGTTTCCAATATGTTTCACACTACGTTATAGTCGTTATATACATTTTTCAAGACACAAATCGGCGAGCGGGAAAATCCGCTCGCCCACACACTCATTGGGTACTCATTGGGGACGCACTTAAATGACTAGTCGTTGGGGACGTTCCTGAATGACTAGTCGTTTAAGAACGTCCCCAACGACTAGGACTGTCCCCAAATGCCACATCTGGACCAAGGCGACGCCGATGCTTTGGCAACGCCAGCGAAAACCCACCTGAGCGAGCAAGGTGCCTTGAAGCGAAGCGGCATTGACCTTCTGGTCATGCCGCTGAAGCTGAAAGGCAGATTGCCGCTCAGGCGGGTTTGCAGCGTCGGCCCGTTACGCGGTTTGGTAAAACCGCGTAACTCTTAGTAGTCCAGCTTCCACATGTAGCGGCGCGTCATGTAGTCCTTGTGGGTGACGGCGGAAAGCGCACGCATGTAGACGTTGTTGAGGATCGGGGCAAAGATCAGGTGGTTGAAGTACTCGCTCACGCTGTCCTTGATGTCGTTGAGGCCGAGCTCCTTGGCGTCGAGCTGATAGACGCGCTCGCCACCGTACTGGTTGACGAAGCGGATGCCGCGCTCGTCGTTGCAGCGGCTGCGGCCGACGCTGATGAGCTGGAACAGCGAGGTGCGCTTGTCCAGGATCTCGAAGGGGCCATGGAAGAAATCGCAGGTGTTGATGGTGCAAGAGTCGATCTGCAGCATCTCCTGCACGTTGCAGATGCTAAAGACGTAGGCGGCACCAAAGAGCGGGCCCTGGGCCATGACGTTGATGCAGGGCTTGTCGGCGTTCTGCTCGGCCCACTTGGCAGCGAGCGGACGGGTGTACTCGACGGCCTTGCGATAGATGGGGTCGACCAAGTCAAACGCGGCCATAGCGGTCTCGTACTCGGCATAGCCCTCGGTCTGCTGCGTGAGCTCCATGGCGATCATGGTCACGACGGCGGAGTTGGTGCGACCCATGCAGGACTCGTCGACGGCCAGGCTGTCGTACTGGATCTTGTAGTCGCAGACCTCGGTAAGGCCGGACTCGTCAACATAGATGGCGATGGTGCTGGCGCCGTGGTCCTTGGCGACCTGGGCGGCAACGATGGTCTCCTTGGTGCCGCGCATGGACACGACGACGGCCAGGGTGTTCTCGTTGACGTAGGCCGGGGTGGCGTGCACGAACTCGTTGCTGGTGTAGCTGGAGCTCACGACCTGCGTGGCCTCGTGCTCCATAAAGTACTGGGCAGGATAGTTGCCGCCGTTGGATCCGCCAGCGCCAATCCACACGACGCGCTTGATGCCGCCCTTGTCTGCCTTGTCAGCCAAAACCTGGGAGACGACATCCTTAACCTGTTCCTGAGTAGTCATCGTGCATCAGCCTTTCTTCTCGTTTGATGCTCTCGATGGCATACAAGTTACATACATGTTTTGGTTATGTCGACTAGTTGTATGCTATATTTGTCTTAGAAATTTTGCTGGTAAGGTTTTCGATTGTTCGTTACCAGCAGTTTTGTTCTTGTATTGAATACATGCTTGCTTAGTTAGGCATACAAGTTAGATATAGGTTGGCAATATGAGCGTCTCATCTAAAAAGAAACTGAGCCAATACGAGCGCTTGGCGGGCATGCTGCGCGACCGCATCGCCGCCGGCACCTACGCGCGCGGAGACAAGCTGCCGTCCGAGATGGAACTCATGGACGAATCGGGGCTGTCGCGCAGCACCGTGCGCCATGCCCTTAAGGTGCTCGTTGATGAGGGCCTGGTTCGCACCGAGCGCGGACGTGGTGCCTTTGTGGCCGACACACCCGCGCTCCACGAGAACAACCTGGTGTTTTCGAGCTATACCAAGCAGGTCGAAGGCCAGGGCATGAAGCCCACCACGCGCACCGTGGACTCGGGCTTTACCAAGGCGGGCGGCAGCATAGCTAAGTTCTTTGATGCCGCCGTGGGCAGCAAGCTCGTCAAACTTGTCCGTCTGCGTTATCTGGACGATGCGCCGCTGTGCCTGGAGACCACCTATCTACCACCGAGCTTTGAGGCACTCATCGATCGCGATATCAACGGTTCGCTCTACGCCACGCTGCGCCAAGAATTCCATCGCGCGCCGGCACAGGGGCATAAGACCTTTGAGGTGTGCTATGCCTCGCAAAACGAGGCGTTTTTGCTCAACGTTGAGCGCGGGCAGGCGCTGATCCTGATCACCGACTACGTCTACGACACCGACGGCCGCCCGCTCCATGTCTCCAAGCGCATCCAACGCACCGACCGCGCTAAATACACCGAGCCCATCGGCTAACCTGCCAAAATAAACCTGTCCCTAAATGGTAGGTTTGGGGAGGTCGGGGAACCAGGTTGGCTTAGGTTGGTTGGGCGTGCGCTCGGCCAGGACCAGCTCCATCCAGCACATGTCGTACCAGCGGCCGAACTTTTGGGCGCAGCGGTCGAAGGCACCCACCAGGCGATACCCCATATGGGCATGGAAGTCCTGGCTGTTGTGCGTCAGGTACTCATCGTCCTTGTCGTGCGGCACGGCAATGAGCGCGCACATGTTGGTAATGCCCATCGCGATCAGGCATTGCTTGAGCGCATCGTGCAGCTTGCGGCCCAGCCCGCCGTGGCGCACGTCGCGCGCCAGGTAGATTGACGTCTCGACCGACCAGTCATAGGCCTCGCGGCTGTTGAGCGGACTCACATAGGCATAACCTACCGGACGCCCGTCCAGCTCCATCACCAGATACGGATAGCGCTTGAGCGTGCGCTCGATGCGCCCGGCGAACTCCTCAACGCTCGGCACCTCGTATTCGCAGGTAATCGCCGTCTGGCGCACATACGGCTCATAGATGGCAAGCAACGCCGGCGCGTCATCGGGCGTCGCCAGACGAATCGTCGGCTCGAACATCTCGGATTTCTCGGGCATACAGCCCCTCCCCCTCAAAAGCAAAGGCCGCCTTGCGCGAAACCCAAGCGCAAGGCGGCCCCTCGTCATTACATCAGGCTACAGGACAGCCGCCAACGCGTCGATATCCTCCTGCGTCGTGGCCCAGCTGGTGCAAAAGCGCACCACCGTGTGGGTCTCGTCGTACTTTTCCCAGTACTCGATCGAGGCATGCTCGCGAATGCGCGCCATGTCCTCATTGGGCAGAATCACAAACTGCTGGTTTGTGGGCGTCTCCAAAAAGAATTGGTAGCCGCGCTCGTGCAGCACGCGACGAAGCGCCTGCGCGGTTTCGATCGCTTGGCGACCAATCTCAAAATACAGGCCGTCGGTAAAGAGCGCCTCAAACTGCACGCCCGTCAGGCGGCCCTTGGCCAACAGCGCGCCGTGCTGCTTAATACGCGGAATGGGATGCGCCGGGGCGTGCATGCCGCAGAACACCACAGCCTCGCCGCAGAGCGCGCCGCACTTGGTGCCGCCGATGTAGAACACGTCGCACAGCTGCGCCAGCTCGGGCAGGGTAATGTCGCACTCATCGGCCGCCAGCGCATAGGCCAGGCGGGCGCCATCCACAAACAGCGGAATCTCGCGCTTCTGACACACTGCGTGAATCGCCGCGAGCTCGGCCTTGGAGTACAGCGTGCCGTACTCAGTCGATAGACTCACGTACACGGCGCCCGGGAACACCGTGTGCTCGTAGCTCTCGTTTTCGTAGAACACCTGGATATAGTTCTCGAGGTCCTCGGCGTGCATCTTGCCCTCGTAGCCGGGGATGGTGAGCACCTTGTGACCGCCAAACTCGATGGCGCCCGCCTCGTGGCAGGCGACGTGGCCGGTCTCGGCGGCAACGACGCCCTCGTACGGCGCAAGCAGCATGTCGATCACCGTGGCGTTAGCCTGCGTGCCGCCCACCAGGAAAAACACGTCGGCGTCAGGCGCCTGACAGGCCTCGCGGATAAGCTGCTTGGCACGCTCGGTGTGCGCATCGGTACCGTAGCCGGGTTGCGGCTCCATATTGGTGTCGACGAGCGCCTGCAGCACTGCCGGATGTGCGCCGTGGGAATAGTCGTTGTTAAACGCGAGCATGGCAATCCTCTCTTACCGGGTATCGGCCAGATGATTCAAACGGGGCTATTGTACGCCGTTGGGATAGGCAATGCGCGCGGCAAGGCACTCAAGTGCCAGCACCAGGGCAAAGCCGCAGCTCACGTCACTCAAAAAGTGCGCCCCGATCACGATACGGCCAAAGGCGACGAGCGCCGCGACCACAGCCGCCGTCCAAAAGACCACGCGGCGGCGCGACGGTTTTTCCTTAAAGGCCGCCGCGGGAAGCCCGGCGAGCATAAGGCCGATCGCCGCGTGCGCCGTGTGTCCACTCGCGAACGACTTAAAGCCGTCCTTGATTACGCCGGCCGCAATATAGCTCCACTTGTCGGGGTTGCCGATTACCCACCACGGCTGAAACTCGAGCCCCTGCGTCACCTCGATCACGCGCATGCGCGGGCGCGACCACAACGGCTTGACGATCACGTTGAGGATAATGGCCTGAGCGACCCACACGGCCAGTACCATCAACGCCCAGCGTGTGAGCTCGTCGGGCTCGGTCGTGCGCGTGAGGCGATAGACGATAAGGTTGGAGGCGATGACCAGCACAAACGTCAGCACCAACTGAGCCGCGATGAGTTTACCGCCAACCCTCAGGGACGAAACGATCTCGTAGCCGGCCAGGCCAACGTTGACGAGAATGCCGAGCACAGCGAGCCATTTGCTCCCTCTGGAATCGGGACGCGCCGCGCGTACGAGCATAACTCCCGCGACGCTTGCCGTCAGCTCGAACGGCAGCTCGCCGGCGGCCTCGATAAAGCGACCGTACATGCTGCCGATATTGAACAGCGCGCTCGAGATCTGATAATCGAAGAAACTGCCCACGCCCAGACAAAGGCACAGGACAACCGCGATAATGGCGGCATCTTTCTTATAGATGTATCCGAACATGCTTTCCTTTCGATGGAGCCAGAGTGCCCAAATGGGGTGTTTGCAGCGTCGGCTCGCTAGTCATCATCACTAGCACCCAACTGCTGCAGCAGCATGAGCGCCGCCGTCACCGGGCCGGTGCCGTCGTTGGCGTCGAGGCCGCGACCCAGGCCGCTGCCCGCACCGGCACCCGCCTTGTAGGGCACCGACAGCTTGCGGCTCTTGGGGAAGTTCACCGCGCCATAGCGGGTCTTAAGCTCAAATGCCACCTTCTTGGGCACGTCGACGCCCAAAAACGTGATGCGACCGCCGCTGAGCGTGACGCTCTCGAGCCCCAGGCGCTCACCGCGAATGCGGATGCGCGCGCGATTGAACAGGTTGAGTCCCGCCAACGGCAGCTCGCCATGCGCGGCCTCGGTCTCTTCCTGCACCTCGTCGATGCTCTCCAGGTCCTCGGCCGCCGCGAGCTTACGGTACACGAGCACGCGCTGGTCCACCGCCGGCAGGTACTCCTCGGACAAGAAGTAGTCGGCGGGCAGGTTAATGCCCACACTCGCCGCCTCCACGCCGGCATCGTCATCGCCGCGCGCCTCGGCCACGGCCTGGCCCAGCATCTGCGTAAACAGGTCAAAGCCCACGCTCGACAGGTTACCGTGCTGCTCGGCGCCCATGAGCGAACCGGCACCGCGGATCTCCAGATCGCGCATGGCAATGCGCATGCCGCTGCCCAGGTCTTGGAACTCGGAAAGCGCGGTCAGACGCGCCGTGGCCTCCTCGGTAAGCGGCAACTCGCCGGGGAACATAAAGTACGCGTATGCCTGCGTGGCCGAGCGGCCCACACGGCCCTTGAGCTGGTAGAGCTGTGCCAGACCCAGACGCTGCGAGTCCTCGATGATGAGCGTGTTAGCGGTCGCGTTGTCGATGCCGCTCTCCACGATGGTCGTGGCGATGAGCACGTCGATCTTTTTGGTCGCGAACTCAATCATCACGTCCTCGACCTCGCGCGGGCTCATCTTGCCGTGCGCCACGCCCACGCGTGCCTCGGGCGCGGCCTCGTGCACGCGCGCCACGGCGTCATCGATGGTCTTGACGCGGTTGGACACGTAATACACCTGACCGCCGCGACCCACCTCAAGGCGAATCGCCGCACTCACCACGTCGGGGTCGTACTCCCCCACGTGCACGATCACGGGGCGGCGCCCGGTCGGCGGCGTGGTGATCAGGCTCATGTCGCGCACGCCGCTCGTGGCCATCTGCATGGTGCGCGGAATCGGCGTTGCCGAGAGCGTGAGCACGTCGATTTGCTCGCGCAGGTTTTTGAGCTGCTCCTTGTGCTGCACACCAAAGCGCTGCTCTTCGTCGATGATCACCATGCCCAGGTTCTTGGGGTTCACGTCGGCCGAAAGCAGACGGTGCGTGCCGATGAGCACATCAATCGTGCCCTCGGCAAACGCCTTGAGCGCGCGCTTTTGCTGCGCCGGGGTACGGAAGCGGCTGAGCACCTCGACCTCCAGGCCAAACGGGGCAAAGCGCTCAAAGAACGTCTCGTAGTGCTGCTGGGCCAGAATGGTCGTGGGGCAGAGCACCATGACCTGGCGGCCGGAGTCCACGCACTTAAACGCTGCGCGCAGGGCGACCTCGGTCTTGCCAAAGCCCACGTCGCCGCAGAGCAGGCGGTCCATGGGCTTGGGAGCCTCCATGTCGGCCTTAATGTCGGCGATGGCCTCCAGCTGGTCGCGCGTCTCGTCGTAGGGGAAGCTCTCCTCCATCTCGACCTGCTCGGGCGTATCGGGCGGACAGGCGATACCGGTAATCGACGAGCGGCGCGTATACAGGTCGACCAGGTCAAACGCCAGCTTTTTGGCGTTTTTGCGCGCCTTGTTGGTGGCGCGTGTCCAGTCGGCGGTGTTGAGCCTGGTCAGGCGCGGCTTGTCGCCGTCGGGGCCAACATAGCGTGTGATGCGGTCGACCTGCTCGAGCGGCACGTAGAGCTTGTCGCCATCGGCATATTCCAGCAAAAAGTAGTCGCGCTCCTTGCCGCCCACTTCCTGGCGCGCAATCTCGCTAAAGAGCGCGATGCCATGCGTTGCGTGCACCACGTAGTCGCCCGGCTTAAAGGGGAAGGTGATTTGCGTAATATCGACCTTGCGGCGACTGCGGGCGCGGTTGGCATCCATGCGGGCGTTGAGGTCGGCGATCGAGAACACGGCCAGATTGGCATCAGGCACCACCACGCCCTGCGGCAGAGCGGCATCGACAAAGGTCACGCGCCCGCGCGAGATGGTGGGCACGGCGACACCGGCGGCAGCCTGGGCGGCACCCGCCTCGAGCGAGCGGGCGTTAAGCGCGTCGGCCTTGCGCTCGCGAATGGAAGCATGGGCCTCCTGACGGGCAGCACGGTCGGCAGAATCTGCCGCCGCCACGCGTACGCGCTCGCCAATGACGCCAGCGTTTTCGGGGGCGGCCGTCAGTGACTCCTCAAAGGTTATGCCCTCGTCGCCAAAGGTGAGCTCCATCGACTCGCGCGCACCGCGGTCGGGAATGGCAAACACGCAGGCATAGCGCTTGCCCACGACTTCCTGAATGCGCGTCATAAAGCGATTGTCCGAGCCCGCGATGGCCGGCTGCTCAATCTTGAGCTCGGCCGTCACCGCACCACCGGCACGGATGAGGCTCACATAGTTCAGGCGCTGCTGGGCACCAAAATCGAGCTGTTGGGCGCGCACGTACAGACCATCCAGGCGGTCAATCCCTGCCTCGCCGGCACGCGCCTCGATATCCTCGTAGGCGCGCAGACAGTCGTCGAACAGCGAGCGCGGCTCGGACAGGACCACGAGCGCCTTGCCGCTCACGTGTGCCAGCGGGCTCACGGTCTGGCCGTACATCACCGGCAAAAAGCGGTCGAGCTCGGGCGTGACGATGCGCGCATCCACCATCTCGAGCAGCGCCGCCAGTTTGCTGTCGTCCTGGCTGGCGCGATAGAGCGCCACATGCATGTTGTGGACCGCCTCGTCGGTAAGCGCCAGCTCGCGGCACGGAAAGATCTCGATACTGTCCTCGTTGCCGATGGTCTGCCCCGTTGAGCTCACCATGCGGCGGATGCGGTCAATCTCGTCGCCAAAGAACTCAATGCGCACGGGCGCTTTCTCTTGTGCGGGGAACACCTCGACGGCGTCGCCGTGAATGCGGAACAGACCGGGCGCATCAGCGGCGCCGGCATTGGTGTAGCCCATGCCCACCAGGCGATGCGGCACCTCGTCAAAAGGAATCTCCTCGCCCACCGCAAAGGTCGTGGACTCCCAGTAGTGGCTCTCGACCGGCGGCACGCAGCGCAGCAGCGCGCGGGCCGAGGCAACCATGATGCAGTTGTCCCCGCGCACAATGCGCCCCAGAGCCTCGCAGCGCTGCGCCACCACGGCATCGTCGGGCGCCTGCTCGCGCCACGGATAGTCCTTGCGCTCGGGAAAACGGCACACGTGCGCCAGGCCCACGTAGGCGGCAAGGCTGCGCGCGGCACGATCGGCCGCATCCTCGCCACTCACGATGTAGACCGTGGGGCGCGGGCGGCGCGCAAACTGGGCGGCGGCCATAAGCGTTCGGCCCGACTGAGACACGGCCAGCGTCACGTCCTCGCCGGCATCGAGCCCGGCCTCGACGGTCTGCAGTGCCTCGGCAGTGTAGAGCTGCGCGGCTATACGGTGAATGAGCATGCTGTTCCTCCGGCATCGCAACGCCAAAAGCCCGCCGGGGCAAGCTCGGCGGGTCGTACGTCAAATACATTGTCTGCCATGGTAGCGCATGGAGAGGACTCCGGCTCAAGGGCAAACCCAGCCCCGCAAAAAACGCCAGACGAAGATGCGTTCCGCCCTACCCTGCTACGCGCACGCTGGGGCACAAATCTGCCAGCGGGCACTCGTCACACTTGGGTTTGCGGGCGTCGCAGATCTCGCGACCGAAGGTGATCCACTGATGGTTGACCGACCCCCAATACTCGTGCGGCAAAATCTTGAGCAGATCCTGCTCGGTCTTGAGCGGCTCCTTGGCATGTGTCTTGGGACTCAGCATCAGGCGGTGCGCAATGCGGTTGACGTGCGTGTCCACCGCAATGCCCTCCACGATGCCATACCCCACGTTGAGCACGATGTTCGCCGTCTTACGTCCCACACCCGGCAGCTTCACGAGTTCCTTCATGTCGGCCGGCACCTTGCCGCCATAGTCGGCGACGATCATCTGCGCGGCCTCGACGGCATGCTTGGCTTTGCTCTTGTAGAAGCCGAGTGACTTGATAGTATCGGCCACATCGGCCACGCTCGCCTGTGCCATGGCCTCGGGCGTGGGCCACTGGGCAAACAGCCGCGGCGTCACCTTGTTGACCTGCGCATCGGTCGTTTGCGCCGAGAGCAGCACCGCGATCAGCAGGCGGAAGGGATTCTCGTGGTCCAAAAAGCACTCGACCGGGCCATAGCGACGGTTGAGGCGCTCACACACCTCAACGGCGCGCTCGCGTTTGGCGGCATTGGTCTCGCGTGGCATAACGACTCCTCGGCTCAACGGCACAATAAACTTATGGGCACAATTGTCCCACGTCCGAGACGCTTACGCCTCCAAGAATGCGCCGGTCTGGCGGCCCCACAGACTCGCGTACTCGCCACCCGCCTCGACGAGCTGCGCATGCGTGCCGTCCTCGACAATCTCACCATCGGCCAGCACCACGATGCGGTCGAGCGCCGCCACGGTGGACAGGCGATGTGCCACCACAATGGAGGTGCGGCCGCGCATCAGGTTTTCGAGCGCCTCCTGCACCAACGCCTCGGACTCGCTATCGAGGGCAGACGTCGCCTCGTCGAGCACCAGAATCGGCGCATCAGTGAGGATGGCACGGGCAATGGCCACGCGCTGGCGCTGGCCGCCCGAGAGCTTGACGCCGCGCTCGCCCACCATGGTGTCAAAGCCATGGGGCAGGCGGTCGATAAACTCGGTCGCATTAGCCAAGCGCGCGGCCTCGCGAATCCGCTCGTCGGTGGCGTCGGGGCGGCCGTAGGCGATATTCTCGCGAATGGAGCGGTGAAACAGCAGCGCCTCCTGTGGCACGTAGGCAACCTGGCGGCGCAGGCTCTGCTGCGTACAGCGCGAGACGTCCTGGCCGTCCACGAGTACGCGGCCGCCCTGTACGTCGTCCAGGCGCAGCAACAACTTGGTGAGCGTCGTCTTGCCCGAGCCCGATTTACCCACCAGGCCTACGCGCTGGCCCGCCGCCACATGAAGCGTCAAGTCGTCGAACACGCTCTCGCCCGCCGCGGCGTCACGGTATGCAAAGCTCAGGTGCTCAAAATCGATCGCGCCCTCGCCCACCTTAAGCTCGGGAGCATTCTCGTCGTCTGCCACCAGACGCGGCTCGTCCAGCACACGCGTCATCTCGGCCGCATCGCCGAGCGCACGGTTGATGCGCTGCATCATGGAGCTCACGTAGTTCAGACGCATGGTGAGGTTGTACGTATAGGTAAAGATCATGACGAGCGCGCCGGCCGAGATGCCAAACCACGCGTTGCCGCCCGCCACAAACACGCTCACCACCGCCATGGTGATGACGATTAGACCCGAGGTCGTAAAGTTGCGCTGCATCATGGCGTGCATCGATACCGTCTCGGCATCGCGCGCGGCACGGTCGGCGGTATCGAATAGGTCGCGCTCAAAGTCCTCGCGCCCGCAGGTCTTGACGGCCAGGATGTTCGTGACCGCGTCGGACAGCACGCCCGAGAGCTTGTTTTGCGCGGCGGACGTCGCGGCCGAAAGTGGCATGATGCGCTTGTACATAAGCCAGACAAACGCAGTGTAGACGACCATGATGCCCACCAGGATCACGGTAAATGTGGGCACCACCGGGGCGAGTGCCGCCACCGTGCAGACGACCGAGGTGATGGTGGGAATGAGCGAATACACCGTCACGTCCACCAGTCCCGTATAGCCGCTCATAAAACGGCTCGTCTGGCTCACGAGCGATCCGCCAAAGCGGCTGGTATGGAATGTCATGGATTGATTGGAGAGCGTGTCAAAGCACAGGCGCGCCAGGTGATAGTTGCCTGCGATCTCGAGCTTGTAGACGGTGTAGTCCTGTAGCTTGGAGAGGATCTGACCCACCAGGTTAACGAGTACGAGCGCCAGGATATAGGGGCCGAAGACCTCAAACACCTGGTCACCCGCCACGGGACCGGCTTGAACGCGGTCGACAATGAGGGCCATCACATAGGTATTGGCAAACGTCAGCAAAAAGATGTAGCCCGCCGACGAGAACACCGAGAGAAAGACAATCAGCGGCTGCGTGCGCGTGACGTCCCAAAAACGCTGTAGCGTGCGGCGCACGGTGGAGCGTTTCAGCGGACTGGTGCTTCTCTGAGACATGGGCTTCCTTTCGCGTCTGATAGGGCGAAACGCCATTGTTGCACATTGGAGCACGCTTCAGACAAGTGCGATACGAAAAGCGGTGGGGCGCCCGCGTTTGCGCCGGTGCCCCACCGTCTTGTTGCAATTAGTCCTCGTCTTCTTGGTCCGCGAGAAGGCTCGCGGACGTGAGTCCCAAGATCTCATCGGCTTGGCCGGCGTCTTCCAGCGCGTCGATGTCCTTGAGCTTGCGCTCCATGACGTTGGTGCGCGTGGTAATGATGCCCTCGACCGTTTTGCCCGCGGTCTCGATCTGCTGCTGGGCGCGGCGCAGCGCCTTTTGATAGCGCGGCAGCTCGGCCTTGACAGCGGAGAGCACGCGCAGTACATCGTCGGTGCGTTTTTGCAGCTTAAACGTTTGGTAACTCATCTGCAGGCTGTTGAGAATGGCCGCCATGGTGCTAGGGCCGGCAACGTTGACATGATAGTCGCGGCCCAGGGTCTCGATAAGCCCGGGGCGGCTGACGACCTCAGCGTACAGCCCCTCAAACGGAACGAACATGATGCCAAAGTTGGTGGTCACGGGCACGCTCAGATACTTTTCGCAGATGTCCTTTGCCTCACGCTTGACCATAGTGTCAAGCGTCTTGCGCGCGGCGGCGACGGCATCCGCGTCGCCCGACTCCTGGGCATCGAGCAGATGCTCGTACGCGTCGCCCGGGAATTTGGAGTCAATCGGCAGCAGTACGGGGTCGCCCTCGTCTACCGGCAGCTTGACGGCAAACTCAACACGCTCCGAGGCGCCGGGCTTGGTGGCAACGTTTTCCAGATACTGATCGGGTGTGAGGATATCCGCCAGGATCGCGCCCAGCTGCACCTCGCCCAAAATGCCGCGCGCCTTGACGTTACCCAGCACGCGCTTAAGGTCGCCCACGCCAGTGGCGATGGACTGCATGTCGCCTAGGCCCTTGTACACGGCCTCGAGCTGGTCGCTCACCTGCTTAAACGATGCCGACAGGCGATCGTTGAGCGTGCGAGAGAGCTTCTCGTCCACCGTCGCGCGCATCTGATCGAGCTGCACGTTGTTGTCTTTGCGAATGGCGCCCAGCTGAGCATCGACCGTCTCGCGCACCTTGTCCAGGCGATGCTCGATGCCCTCGCGATTGGCGCCGAGCTGTTGGGCCGTCTCACGGCGCAGGTCATCCATCCGGTCACCAGCTTGCGAGAACTCGCGTGCGATGGCCAGGTAACGTTGCTGCTCCACGGCCGCATCGGTCGTCTGCTGCTGCGCGATGGCGTTTGCGGTGCGTCGGGTTTCGGCCAACGCGACGTTGAGGGTATCGAGTGTACTGTTGGCCTGCTCGAGCGCCGCGAGCGTCTCGGCGTCGCTGTCGCCACGCTCCCTCAGCTCGGCACGAAGACCTTTAAGCTGCAGGGCGCAAGCCACAGCAACCCCCACCGCCACCAAGGCAATCACAACAAGCACAATATCAATAGCAGACATAAACTCCGCCCAACAAACCCAATCGAGCACCAATCAAAACCGTGATCAATCTTACCCCGCCACACGCACCGGGCGCCCGGCCCCTTCTTGGGCGCTTCTCTCCTCCGCATATTCCATAATGCGGCGCGCTGTCTTCCTGCTCACTTTTGAGTCATCGCCGGCCAAGTATGCGTACACGTTTCCCTTATTCAGATTCAAATCGCGGCAGATACCGTAGCGCGTTATGCCCGATTCCTCCAATGCTTCCAGCGTTTTCTTTCTCATCAGGGCGTTCACCCTTCTATCGGCCGCCGGCTTTTCCTTCACTCCCCTATACGCACGCCAAACGTTGGCGTAACGATTGGGGAGCTCACTTTTGGCGCATAGAGACGCCATGCTACCCGCTTGACCGTACAAGGATAAAACGTCTCGGTAATCCCGTTCCATCCACGAGCCCTCGGATAAACCCAGAACGTATTCGGCCTTACCCTGCACCAAAGCGAGCAAAAACAGAGGCTCCGCCACGCGCGGCTCAACCGTTGTTGCCTGCTTAACCAGCTTTCTAAAATTCAGCGACTGCTGCCCGGACAGCTCTCGGCAATAGCCTTTCAAGAACCCCTCAAAAGTCAGATTCAACCACGCACCTCCTTTTTGTATTGCCTGTATCCATTATTATTATTCATCTTCAATAATATTATTCAGTCGCACGACAGAACCCACAGGATGCAAGGATTCCACTCGTGGCGATAATCCCTACACCCTAGAAGTCCTAATGCGACAAACGCTAGCTCTCCCAGCCGGCGCGGATGGTTGTTATGACGTCACCTAGGCGCTGGCCCAGGGCCGCTAGATGTTGAAGCACCTCGTTGGGCGATGCGCCGTTGAGGATGCACGTGAGGGCATACGACGCCAGAAAGATGGCCACAAGCCCTAACGGGATGAGCACGATCATCGCCAAGGTGCGCAGGCGCTGGCCCGCGCGGCGACGACGCGCACGACGCTTGTCGAACGCGAGCTCCTGCGCATATGAATCTTGCTGTACGGAATAGGCCTCTGGCGCCGATTCACACCCGGGCACAGCTGCAGGTACAGCAGCGGGCACGACATTCTGCGCAAAGGGCTGGACTGCCGCCCCTTGCATTTGCATCTCCATGAGTCGCTGCTGCTGACGCAGCATGCGCTCAGCTTGTTGCTGCGGAGTCTCAAGAAACAGATCCATGCTGGCCTCCAAAATCGGAGCATTCGACGCTTACGACCAGCATCCCGCACCGCCATGACCGCGACAACGCAATCGCCGGCAATAGCCACAAAGTTTCTTTTGCTCAAAAGCTGGCGAAAACCTCAACAACTCCCCTACCAGCACTTTCTCTGAGCTTTTTTCGCCAGCAATCTTTTGGCCTTCCACCCTTACGCCAGCTGACCAAAATCTAACCAAAAGCTTGACGAAAATTGTGGAGACCGGGACCTCAAGTAAAACGTGACAGCCCCAAGCGAAGCAGCCTGGACAGTTAGTTCAGATATGTATAAATCAGACCCCCTAACGAAGCGTTCAGACGCTTAGTTAAGCGTTATTTTGTCCTCAAAACGGGCATTTAAAACCCAAAATCAAGCGCTTCAGGTCATCTAAAGGCGTCCGAAGGCTCCAAACCCAGCTATTAAGCAGCTCGATTTATACGTATCTGAACTAACTGTCCACCCACACAAAAAGTGCCGTCCCAAAGGGGCGGCACACAAACCATTCTATGAGTCAAAACTCGTTGGCAAGCCCGCGTCGTCAGGCCCGCGGCGTATGCCTTTGCCTCGCGCGACCCTGCGCAGCCGTGAGCGAGAGGGAAAGGGATACGCCGCGGGCCTGACGCCCAGAGCGGTAAAGCCAGCAGTTGCCCCGCGCTCCGCAGCCGGTGAAAGCAGATTACATGCCCGCGAGACCTCGAGCTGCGGTGGCACACATAAACGCCAGGACTAGGATCACGAGCGAGCCCGCGATGTCTGCCAGCACGCCCATTGCACGGCGTTCAAACAACCAGCTCTCAAAGTGCGGGGCGACGTTGCGCCAAACACGCCACAGCAAGATGCCCATACCGATGACGCCCGGGATATTGAGCAGTAGGATCTCGGAGCACAAAAGACCGATCAGGTTGCCGGCGGCAAAGCCCGCATCGCCCTCGCAGTATTTGCGATAAATCATGTACAGCATGTACGCCACAAACGGCTGCAAGCACGCAGAAATAAACGTGACCACCATCGAGGGCTCCTGCGAAAAGACCTCGGTGAGTTTATCGACACTCGTGGCGTCCTTCGAAGCTAAGAATAAACCGATAACCACAAGGGGCACCACGCCCAAAATTACCTCGACCAGAGTAAACAACTTGGCAGTCAAATCCTCACTAGCCGAATTCAAATGAGGCGCCCACTCAGGATGAGCATGCGCGCCGACTTTCTTGTCCTTCTCAGCACGATCGGCCTTTTTACCCTCGGCAACCCGACGACCTGGATCCTTGCGAGTTCCCGCCGCAGCAACCCGAGCCCGAGACTTCTTACCCATACAAAAACACCCCATCAGGTAGTAGATAAACTAAAAGTCGCCACCCAGTGTACCCCACCCATGAACGCTGCCGTCCCAACCAGCCCCCACACAAAACGTGCCGCCCCAAAAGGGGCGGCACACAAACTTCTTATCAGCTTTTCAGTAACGAGCACGCGACGACCCAAAGCGGGCCGGGAGGGCCGGACTACCTTCCCTCAACGCGACCCTGCGAAGCCGTGAGCGAGGAGGGAAGGTAGTCCGGCCCTCCCGGCCCAGCTCACGCTAGCGTCACGCGCTAGTAGTTCACCACCTGCTCCTCAAAGTACGCCTTCGGGTGGTTACACACCGGGCACACCTCAGGCGCCTCGGCACCAACATGCAGGTGCCCGCAGTTCAGGCACTTCCACACCTTCACGCCCTCGCGCTCAAACACCTCGCCCGACTCGATGCGCTCGACGAGTTTGTTGTAGCGCTCCTCGTGGGCCTTCTCGACGGCGGCGACACCACGGAACTTCTCGGCGATCTCGACAAAGCCCTCCTCCTCGGCGGTCTTGGCAAACTCGTCATACATCGTGGTCCACTCGTAGTTCTCGCCCGCGGCGGCGTCGCGCAGGTTGTCCAGAGTGCCCGGAACGGCGCCGTCGTGCAGATACTTAAACCACAGTTTGGCGTGCTCGGACTCGTTGCCTGCGGTCTCGGCAAAGATATTCGAGATCTGAACGTAGCCGTCCTTCTTGGCCTTGGATGCATAGTAGCGATACTTGGTGTGTGCCTGGGACTCACCGGCAAAAGCGGTCTCGAGGTTCTTCTTGGTTTGGGAGTTCTCAAAATCCATAGGTGTACTTCCCTTCAACGCATGCCGCCCGTAGGCTTCGAGCGGCCTCGCCTTTAGGATGCCCTCAAGCCGAGAATTTAAACCTTACAATCCCGTTCTTCAGATTTGAGCGGGCTACACACTCAGCCAGCGATCGCCCTCGGCTCGGCAAAAACCCTCACGCTCCAGATCGGCTAGAATGCCCGCGACAAGCTCGCACTCGACCGGCCCGCGACCGGCTGCCGTCTCCATCTCGTTAACGCCCCCCACGGCGTCAGCAAGCGTAATCCCCGCCGGCTGGCCATCGCGCGCCGCCAGCAACATGCGCACAATGTGGGCGCGCTTTTGGCGACGCGAGCCCTCAAACTTGGACTGACGACTATAGCCCGCCGAGCGCCTGGACGGGTTGGGCAGCGTCTTTTTAAGATACGCGCCGTAATCCAGCAACGCGTAATACCACGCGCGCGGCGTGTCGGCATCATCGAGCGGCACGGCAAAGGGAGCGATCTCGTCCGCCGACGCACCGGGGGCCGCCGGACAGGCCGCCTGAATCAGCGGCACCAGCTCGCGATCGGGAACAGCCGGTACATCGGGAAAGAAGTGATGCAGAAAGACCGTGCGCACGTTGGTCTCCAGATACACGCCCGGAAGATCAAACGCAAACGACCGGATACCCTGCGCCGTTGCCGGGCCAATACCAGGCAGAGCGATCAAGTCACGCGTCTCGTGCGGAAACTCCCCGTCCCAGTCCTCTACAACGCGCTGGGCGGCCTTGTGGAGCGCCAGAGCGCGTCGGTTGTAGCCCATCCCCTGCCAAGCGTCCAAAACATCGGAAGGCGCGGCCTGGGCAAGCGCCTGCACGGTCGGAAAACGATCGAGCCACACCGGCATGCGCGCCTCCACGCGCGGCACCTGCGTTTGCTGCAGCATGACCTCAGAAAGCCAAATGATGTACGGATCGCGTGTGCGGCGCCACGGAAGGTCGCGATAACGCAGGACCCCTTCCGAACGAATCATCGAACGAAAGGGGTCCTGAATCATGGCAATGCTCCTTATGCTGCGCTATTCCTCCCGGCAAGCGCACGCGCAGGTGGCGTACTCGGGAAACGCATCGCGGTCGGCGAACTTGGGATCAACAGCCGGGAACTGGCGATGGGCGACGATATCGCCGAGCGAAACGGAATCGAGATAGTCGCGCATCAACGCCTGGGCTCCGGCCCACAGGGGATGATAGCAGCACGTGCCCATGCGCGCACAGTCGCCGTCGGGCGCGGTGCAGTCGTTCATAACCATGGGGCCCTGAACGGCCTCTACGACCTGACGGATCGTGACATCGTCAGGACTCACCTTAAGGCGCATGCCACCGTGGACGCCACGCAGGCTCTCCACAATACCGGCCTGGACCAAACCGTGCTGAATCGAACGGGCAAACGAATACGGGACATTGACCTCTTCGGCAGCGGTGCGAACAGAAAGCAAGCACTCCGGATCCTCGGCAAGCATCGCCAGCATACGAAGGGCGTAATCAGTCTTCCTCGATATGTCCATTTTTCCCCTTTCAAGGAATACGAACAGCTCGAACGAGCTCCGGGGCCGAGCTTGTGTCGAGACGCTAAATGACCGCAGGATATCCAAATAGTAAATCGGATATCCACTGAGCGTCGCGCTTGGAGCGAAATGCATCAAATGCGGCCTACAGTGCAATTTAGTATAACCTAACCCCCTGTCTCGTTGAACAGGTGTTGCGCAACAAAGCTGTTGTTCAGACAAATATACTTATTAGATTTTACTTGCGTTCCCGAAGGCGCGGGGATTCTGGGCGAAGATGCGCCGGGGCGATCGTTCTATCGAAACAAAGTGCATCAAACGCAAAAAGCCACGTCCGAAGACGTGGCTTTAATTGCGTTGGCGGGAAGTACGGGGCTCGAACCCGCGACCTCCGACGTGACAGGCCGGCGCTCTAACCAAACTGAGCTAACTCCCCAGGCAGACGTTCGCGTTTGTTTCCGCTCGCGTGCGCTGCGGGGATTAGTATACACAGAAGTCTGTCCGCCGCGCAACAACTTTTTTGAAAAAATTTTTTGGCTGTCCGGGAGGGTCTCCGGGGCTGAGGGCGGGGGTTAAGTTTGCTGCTCTACAGTCCTGCGCAAGACGGAAAGCACATTAAGTGCTTTCCTTTGCGTGCGGAACTCGCGACAAACTTAACCCCCGCCCTCAGCCCCGGAGACCCTCCCTGCCGTCACTTTGTTCGAGTCGTTGTTGTTCCTCGCCGCTTCGCGGCTCGGCGGCCCCGTTCTCCGCGGCGGGGTTTGTCTAAGGATCTTGCTGAAGCTCTGCCTTTGGCTCAAATGGAAACGGGGGACGCATCTGCATCCCCCGTTTTTGTTGCGGTTAGTCCAAGTCAATAAACTTGGTGCTTAGGATCTTGCCGTCTTTGACGAGCATTCTGGCCATGGTGGGGCCTCGGGTGCCTCTGGGGTAGCTGGCGCTACCCGGGTTGAGGACTAAGCAGCGGCCCACTTGGGCTTCTTTGGTTACGTGGGTGTGACCGTTGATGGCTACGTCTACGGATCCCACCGGAAGGTCTTCGCGGTAGTGGGCTACGGCGAATTTGAGGCCTTCGTAGGTAAAGAGCGCAAGACGGTCTACATCGGGGCCGTAGTCGCGGTAGTAATCGTTGTTGCCCAGTACGGCCCGCACGGGGGCGATGGTGCATAGGTGCTCGTAGTCCATCTCTGACGTGAGGTCGCCGGCGTGGATAATCAGGTCTGCGCCCTCAAGCTCGTCCAGGAGCGCAGGCGATAAATAGCCGTGGGTGTCCGAGATGATGTCGATGCGCTTGGCGCTTGCACTGTTCATGGGATCCCTTCCGCAAAAAACGATTCGGCAGGTACATACAAAAAAGGCCCCACGGCTCCGCAGACGATGGGTCTACAGGGCTGCGGGGCCAGTGTGCTAGAGACTCAGGGCCTTCTTGAGCGGCACGACGCGGCGGCGCGAAACCGGCACGCGTTCGTCGACGCCCGTAATGCCCAGCTGGATGGCGCCCGAGGGCACCGTCTCGACGTCCGTAACGCACGCCAAGTTGACGATATAGCGGCGGTGAACACGGAAGAAGCCAAAGTCGCAGAGCTTGGCCTCAAACTGCGCCAGCGAGGTCGTCGACAAAAAACGATCATCGACAGTATAGATGCAGGAGTAATCGTCCTTGGCCATGATAAAGCGAATGTCGTCCACGGGAATGAGCACCTTGCGGCCGCCCTTTTCCACCGGGATACGCTCGATGGTCACCTTGCTGTCCGTAACCGGCTTGGCGCGTTGCATGACCTTCTCGATCGCGCGATCCAACCGAGCTTCCTCAACCGGCTTCATCAGATAATCGACGGCATCCACGTCGAATGCCTCGACCGCATGGTCACTATACGCAGTCACAAACACGATCGCCGGCGGATTTTTGAGCTTATGCAGCGCCTCGGCAAGTTGCAGGCCCGAGGCACCGGGCATCGAGATATCGAGAAACACGACATCCACGCGGCTTTCCATAAGCATCTCGATGGCGGAGCGGACGCTCGACGCCTCCGTGATCGTGCCGATCTTGCCCGTTTGCTCGAGCAGGAAGCGAAGCTCCGAGCGAGCCGGCGCCTCATCATCCACAATCATCGCACGCAGCATAGGGATAAAACCTTTCGTCAACTAACTACGCCGGGCATCCGTCGCATGACGTTGAGCCCGTAGCCTTTTATTTTACTCTTGAATGTCAAAGATGCTCTCTGACAAATCAAGATGAAGGAGCACTTTGGTGCCCTTGCCCGGCGCCGATTCGACACGCGTATAGGAGTGCGGCCCATAAAAGCGATGGATGCGCTCCGAAATATTGTGCATGGCCACACCGGCGCCGCCACCCTGGGGAGAGCTGGCGTCGGGACGGGCAGAGCGCTCGTCAAACAGTCTGGCGGCGGTACCCTCATCCATGCCCACACCATTATCGGCCACGGCAATCAAGATTGCATCCTCGCCGTCTTGGTGAACGGTCACGTCGATCCTCAGGGCGTCGTCATCGCCCATACCATGACGTACGGCGTTCTCGACAATCGGCTGGATCACGAACGCCGGCACCAGCGTATCTTCCACGTCCTCGGACACATCGAACGTCGCAAGCACGCGGTCCTCGCCAAAGCGGGCCTTCTCAAAGGTAAGGTAGCGCTTGGTCTGTGCGACCTCGCGCGAGACCGGAATAAGCGATCCCGAGTTGTCGAGCGTGGCACGATAGAACGATGAGAACTCACGAAGCAGTTCGCGGGCCCGCAGCGGGTCGGTGCGCGTAAACGATGCAATGGTGTTCAGCGTGTTGAACAGGAAGTGCGGGTTAATCTGCGCCTGCAGCGCACGCACCTCGGCGCGCGCCGTGAGCTCCTTTTGCACCTCGAGCTCGTGGATGGCGAGCTGTGTGGACAAGATCTCGGCAAAGCCCGAGGCAAGCGCGTACTGGGTACGGTCAACGGCGCGCGGGGTCTTGTAGTAGAACTTGAGCGTGCCGACGGTACGATCGCCCACCTTGATGGGGGCGATAATGCCGGCGGGGACTTGGTTGTGCGAACCGTCCGAGCCCACGACATCCACCATCCGGTTGAACGACTGCACGATGCCATGTTCGATAACGTAGCGTGTGGCAAGCGTGTGGATGGGAGAATCTGGCAGTAGTTTTTCTTCAAACTCGCCCGCGCAGGCAAGCACGTTGTCCTCGTCGGTGATGGCCACCGTCATGGCGCGCGTCTCGGGCAAAATGCGCCGGCACACCAAACGCGCCGACTCCTGCGTCAGACCGCCCTTAATGTCCTCGAGCATGGCCGAGGCCACCGAGAGCGTCTCCTCGGTGTACTGGGAGCGCACCGAATCGGGATTGAGCGTCAAAAAGATAAAGATGCACAGAAAGATGCACAGCAGCGCGCAGGCAATCACCGTGGCGATCGGCTCGATACCGGTCACCAAGGCAAAAATAAAGTACACCAGCACGCAAATGGCGCATGCAACGGCAATGATGCGAAAGATTGATATTGAACTATCGCGCTGGGCGCGGCGGTCGATCATTCGGCCCCCTCCAGGATACTGATCAGTTGTGCGTCACGCCAAAGCCCGTCCATGATCTTGGGCCAAAAGCTCTGGAAACGCAGGTAGCTTGCAGCGTTTTGGCGCGCATAGGCCTTTGCCTCGCCGATACCATGGCGCCAAATGCGCAGGTAGCCCTCATGCTCGCGGGTAAACACGCTGCGGACCATAGCGGTCTTGCGCACGCGGTCGTCGAGCTCGCGCGAAATCCACGGGCCCGGGTAGGGCATGAGCGATGCCGCCGTAACGGGGATGAGCTCCTTTTGATGCGCGGCGAACGTCAACTTGGCCCGTTCGTAGTACCAACGGTATACATCCTGCATAAAGCGCGGTGAGCGCTTTTCGGACTCCGGAGGCAGATGGCGCACGGTCCACTCGTTATCAAACCACACGTCGTAGCCAAACATACGCATGTTAAAGAGGTAATCCAAGTCCTCGCCGCGGGTGATAAACGGGTCAAAGGCCACACGCGTAAAGGCGCGGGCGTGCAGGGCCATCAGGCCGCCGCACACGTAGTTGGAGCGCGAGATGCGGGTGCCCGAGAGCGCCTTTTTCATCCAACGGTTGAACTCGATGCGCTTGGTCCACCAACGATGGCAGATGCCCGCCTTGTCCGTGGGAGCCAGCGGCGAGCCGTCGCGATCGTAGAAATAGCCGCTCTTGACCAAGATCGGCAGGCCCTGACGCGTCTGCTGACCCAGCGCGTAGGTCGCGCGCTTCATAAAGTCGGCATCGATGACAGTCTCATCGTCATCCAAAAAGATAACCGCGTCATGCCCCAGCACAGCGGCACAAGCTAGCCCCATGTTGCGGATGGCACCGTAGCCTCGCAGGCTCACGCACTCGCCCGAACCCTTAGGCGCGATCTGAGCAACCCGGTCTGCGATGCGCGAGGCCTGGGTGTTGGTGACAACGGTGACCTTGAGCGTGGGATGCGCGTCGACAATCTCGTGCACGCGCAGCGACACATCGGCTGTGGCAGAAACGGGACAGACCACCAAAAGGATGATGCGCGGGATGTCACGTACCTGCTCAAGCGAGGCCAGGCAGCGGTCGAGTTCGGGATTGTCGGCGTTGAGTCGCGTCGAATGGTCATAGGTGCCAGGGGCGTTTGCGCAAGCGTCATCGCCCGCCCAATACGTTGGAATCACGACCGTGGCGTTCATGCCTTACCCTCCCTGCAACACAAAAACGGGACGCCGCCAAACACAGGCGACGCCCCGCGACCTAGCTGATTCCATCATACCCACTTGGGCAAATCATTGCTCGCAAGTCGCAATGTTTATTGCGGATAACCCCAAAAGAGTACCGTGGACAGGCACAATAGCCGCTCGCTCCTATGCGGCATGCTCTGCCGCCCGAGTCATGCGGGACAGGCGGACCAGTAGCATAAAGCCAACGACCAGCAGCACGCCAATGGAAAGGACGCCCAGCGACGGGTTGCCGGTCAGCGAGGTGACGACCGACACCAGGAAGGTGCCCATAACGCTTGCATAACGACCAAAGATGTCAAAGAAGCCGTAGTACTCGTTGGACTTTTCCTTGGGGATAATGCGGCCAAAGTAGCTACGGCTGAGCGCCTGCACACCGCCCTGGAACAGGCCGACCATAATGGCAAGCACCCAGAATTCAAAGGCGGTCTTTAGGAAGAACGCGGCGAACAGCACAATCCCCATGTAGGCGGCGACCGCCACCAGGATCATGTTGAGCGTGCCCACGCGTCCGGCGAGCTTGCCGTAGATGATGGCGGACGGAAAGGCCACGAACTGCGTAACGAGCAGCGCCAGCACCAGCTGCGTCGAATCGATGCCCAAGGCCGATCCGTAACTGGTGGCCATGGAAATGACCGTGTGCACACCGTCGATATAGAAGAAGAACGCGATCATGTAGACCAGCACGGTCTTATTGTGGGCAATCTCGCGCATGGTGTGTCCGACCTCGGAGAACACACCGCCCACGATGTGGCCGATGGTGTCCTCGGGACCGCGCTCGCGACCGTACTTTTGCTTATAGGTGCGAATGAGCGGCAGGGTAAAGATGAGCCACCAGGCACCAGTGATGATAAACGACAGACGCGTTGCCAGCATGGTGGGGACGCCAAGAGCGGGGCCACCCATAATGAGCGCCAGGCAGATGATAAACGGCACGGTGGAACCGATGTAGCCCCAGGCATAGCCCGAGCTGGACACGGCGTCCATGCGCTCGTCGGTGGTAATGTCGGGCAGCATGGCGTCGTAGAACGTCATAGAAGAGTTAAGGCCGATGGTGCACAGCACGTACACGGTCAAAAATGCCATGGCGGACATTGGGATAGCCTGCGCCAGGCAAAGAACCAGACCCGTGAGGAAGAAGCCCAAGAAGAACTTGATCTTGTTGCCGGCGTAATCGGCAAGCGCGCCCAGAATGGGCATGAGCATGGCAATGACCAGCGAGGCAATCGTCTGCGCGTTGCCCCAAGCGACCACCAGGTCTGCTGAGGAAGCACCGGTATTGATGGCGTTAAAGTAGATGGGCACCACCGAGGTATTGAGCAGCACGAGAGCCGAGTTGCCCACATCGTACATAACCCAGTTACGCTCGAGCTTGGTGTATTTCATGGACAGGGCCCCTTCGTATTCGCCCGATATGCAGTTAGTTCATCGTACCCCAATTGTCCAGAGGCGCCGGTAAGGATTCGGCAAAGGGGCACGCACGGGCCCTACTCCTCGCGGTCGAACTCCTCGTCGGCGTCGAGTACGCGGCCACTGTAGTTGATATGACCGGTCACGGCTTCCATGTCGTCGGTCTCGATAAAACGGGCGACGGTGAGCTCGTAATCGACCAGCGCGCGCTCAAAGACCTCGGGGAAGCTCTCAGTCGAGACCTCATCGGTAAAGGGGTTCTTCCATGCCAGGTGGCCCAGGTTGCCGGTGCGCTCGGGCAGCTCCGTCGTCACGCGATGGGCAAGGCCGTCGAGCAGCGAGTAGTCGTGCACCAAGCCCTCAACCAGGGCAATCGCACGCGTCTTTACCGAGCCGACAGGCTCAATGGCACGATAGAGCATCTGCATGTCCGAGACGGCGCCGGCGTACTCCCCCGCCGGGATGTCGATACCGTACACGCGCCCGGCGACATAGCTCATCAGCACACCGGCCACGCGATTGATGCGGTCGGTGGTGACGATCTCGCCCGCCGGCGGATAGTCCTCGACCGTGGCACCGTCGCGCTTGAGCTGCAGCATCAGCACATCCAGATCGCTTTCGAGCACGGCGTGAACTTGACCGCCCGAAGCCTCGAGCTCGGGGTCGGACTCAACAATGCCAAACTGCTGCTCGTAGACAAAGGGGTGGGCATTGCGGTCGAGCACATAGTGCGACAGCAGGCCCAGCGCAAACGCGCGACCCAGATTGGCATCGCGCGGCTGCAGGTGCGACACGCCATCGCGCAGGCATGAGAACTGGCGCGACATGCGCGAGCGGTGCATGACCTGAGCAAGCGACGTACTGTCGGAAATGCGCGGCGTGAGCATGTGGAAGAAGAACGGGTCGGGACCCTGGTTGCCCAGGATAAAGGCGATGCGCTCCTCGTCGGACGTGATAACGCCCTGCGGAAGACGGTCGATGCTTTCCTCGCCAAACAGATGATGCGTAATGAGCGCGGGCATAATGATCCTTTCGATTTCATTCGATGTCACCCATTATGCCCACCGCACGGTCTTGCCAAACCTGCGGCGGTAAACGATGGCATGCAGACTGCCTACGCAAGTCCCAAGTGCGCCTTGACCTCGGCAGCGCGACGACGGGACACAGGCACCGTCGAGGTTACGCGATCGAGCCTGAGCTCCATAAGACCCGTGGAACCGATCTCGACATTATGCACGTCTTCCAAATTGACCAGGTAGCTGCGGTGGACACGGATAAAGCCCTCGGAGGCCAAGCGTCGCTCGAGCGAGGAAATCGACTCATTGATCAGGTATGTTCCCTCGGCGCAGACGGCGTTGCAAAAATCGGCACGCGCCTCAAAGTAGCAGACATCCGCCACGGGAATGAACACCCTTTTGCCCCCACGATCCACCGTCAGGCGCAAAGGCTGGCGCGGAGCATGGACGACACGGCGAGCGCCCAGGGCAGTCTCGATCTTATCGAGTGCCTTTGACAAGCGGGCATCCTCGACCGGTTTGACGATGTAATCGACAGCGTCGAGGTTATAGGCATCGGCCGCATACTCGGCAAATGCCGTCACAAACACCACGACCGGCGGCGTCTTTAGGTTCTGCAGCGTCTCGGCAAGCTCAATTCCCGAGCGACCGGGCATGGTAATGTCTAAAAACAGCACGTCGGGCTTGTTCGACAGAATCGACTCCACGGCTTCGGTGACATTGCCCGCCTCGGCAATCTGACCCACACGCGTATCCTTTTCCAACAGATAGCGTAGCTCAGCCCTAATGGGAGGCTCGTCATCAACCACCAGGATGTTCCAACCTTCGGACATATGCGCTTCCCCTCTTTTTTTCTCTCAATCCAACCGCGCGCTACACCTTCATCGGCGCCGGCTCATGCGGCTCGCCGTTCAGCTCGACGATGACCTGCGTTCCCACGCCCTCCTGGGACTTCACGCGCATGCCAGAATCTTCCCCGTAAAAGAAATGGATGCGCTGAAGCACGTTGAAGAGCGCCAGGCCGCAGCCTCGCTTGATGGAGCCGTCGGCGGTAATGCTCTCGGGCTCCTCTCGGCGATGCTGCTCAAACAGGTGCGCGCAGACTTCTTCGCTCATACCGATGCCGTCATCTTCGACGATGATCTCCAGACCGTCATCGGTCTCAAAAGCCCTAACACGAATAGAAAGCGGCTCGGTCTCGCGCTGCGCATGCTTGATGCAGTTTTCGAGCAGCGGCTGCAAGATAAACGGCGGCACCATGCTGTCGCGCACCTCAAAGTCGATATCGACCGAGACGCGCAGACGGCCGTCGCCATACCGGGCCTGCATAAGGTTGATGTAACGAGTGCCCTGTTCCACCTCGTGCTCGAGCGTTGTGAGGGTATCGGAATCGGACAGTGTCTGACGGTAGTAATTGGAAAAGTCGATGAGCAGCGACCTGGCCTTGTCCGGCTCGGTACGCACGAGCGACACGATGGTGCTGATGGTGTTAAACAGAAAATGAGGATCGACCTGCGATTGCAAGGCGCGCAGCTCCACGCGAGCTGTAAGCTCGTCCTGGCGCTCGAGCTCAAAGCTCGCAAGCTGCGTGGAAATGAGGTCGGCAAAGCCCGAGGCAAGCGCCGTCTGGCGCATATCGATGCTGCTCAGACGGGGATAATACAGCTCGAGCGTGCCCACGCAATGCCCGCGCACGGTGAGCGGTGCGACGATACCGGCGCGCAGGCGCGGAAAGTAGCCACCCGTCTCAGTCGAGGCATCGCGCGAAAATACGCTTTGCTCACCGCTGTTGATCACGTTGAGCGTAGTCCGCAGCACAACCGGAGTGCCCGCGGGGCATTTTGCCGAGTCCTCGCCCCAGCTCGCCAGCACCTGCTTGCCGTCGGTAAAGCAGATGGCCGAGGCAATGGTCTCGGAAAGGATGATTTTGGAAGCGCCCAGGGCCGCTTCGGGCGTAAGGCCTCGCGACGTATAGGCGAATATTTTCGATGCGATGGCGAGTGTGCGGTCGGTAGCGCTCGACGTGAGGTCGTCGGGAACGACAAAGACGTACGAGAAGAAGAAGCACAGCATGACCAAGCCGGCAATGACGACAACGCCCGGGACGGGGTTGGGATTATCGGTCAAATCCCAGATAAGCAACAGGATAAGCGCCGGAACGACAACACCGAGCAGGATGGCCTGGACCACATGCTGGGCCGTACGAAAGACCTTGGTAGAGTTGTAGCTCTTGCCCAGAATCAGCCTGTTTAAATCCACCGTCATCCCCTTTTATCTACCGCACCCATAGCAATAAAGAGGGCCGCAAGCGACCCTCTCCATTGCATTATGCAATCAAAAACTGTGTTTTACATCCAGCCATCGACAAACGGTATCTTAGGCGCTGTATTTGTTGGCCTCGCCAAAGGTGCCAGCCTCGACGATCCAGCCGTCCTTCATGATGACGTCCATGTTGTCGGTGTTGAGCACGTGAATGTCAGCGGCGACGTCACCGTTGACGACCAGCAGGTCGGCGCACTTGCCGGCCTCGATGGAACCGGTCTCGTCCTCGATGTGGCACATCTTGGCACCGTTGAGGGTGGCACAGGTGATGGTCTCGACCGGGGTGAAGCCGATCTTGTCGACGAACTCGTACATCTCCTCGATAGAGCAGGTGCCGTACGGGGTGACGAAGGAGAAGGAGTCGGAGCCGATCGTCATGACGACGCCGCGCTTCTTGGCCTCGCGCAGGCAGTCGTAGTTGCGCTGCAGCTCCTTCTCGACCAGGGTGCCCTCGTACTTGTCGTGCAGCTCGGGGACGTAGACGGGCGGATAGGTGGCGTACCAAGTGGGCAGGAAGGCGATCGTCGGGGTGAAGAAGGTGCCCTGCTCGGCCATGAGGTCCATGGTGCGCTCATCGATATCGAAGCCGTGAATCAACTGCTCGCAGCCAAAGCGAACGGAATCGTAGGCAGCGGCGTGGTTGTTGTAGCAGTGGCTCCACACGGGGATGCCGACCATCTTTGCCTCTTCGACCACGGCCTGGATCTCCTCGGAGCAGTAGTGCTGGTCGCGGCCGGAGTCCCAGCGCCAGATGCCGCCACCGGTAGCCCAGATCTTGATGGCATCGGGGTTCTCGCGCAGGCGACGACGGACGGCCTTACGCAGATCCCAAGGACCATCGACCTGATCGCCCCAGGGGTGCGATTCCTTGTTGAGCTCCTGGCTGCAGTGGTGGGAGTCGCCGTGGCCGGCAACGCGGCAGAAGCCAAGGCCGGTTGCCAGAACGCGCGGGCCCTTGAAGACGCCCTTGTCGATGCAGTCGCGGATCTGGATACCAAAGCGACCGATCTCGCAGACGGTGGTGAGACCGTGGGTGAGGCAGTCGTAGGCCTGCTTGACGGCGACGGCCTGCTTCTCGAGGAGCGGCTGCATGACCCAGTCGGTGTCATCGTCGGTCAGGTTGCCCGAGAAGTGCAGGTGGGTGTCGATCAGGCCGGGAAGGACGGTCTTGCCGGCGGCGTCGATAACCTCAACGCCCTCGGGAAGGTCCTGCATGACACCGGCGTACTCGATCTTGCCGTTGTCGTCGACGAGAACGAGGGAGTTCTCGACCGGCTCGGCACCGGTACCGTCGATGAGCTTGCCGCCAACGATTGCATACTTAGTGGACATGGTTCCTCCTTATGGATCCATATAGTGGGCGAGGCCGCGTTGGGTTAAGGCCTCACAAAACTACCCAAGTGGTGCCGGGTTCGGTGCGCGGGAGAGAGGGCCCCGCGCACCCGATCCGCCCCGGCTAGGCGTTATTTTTTGCGGGAATTGGTGAAGGCCATGAGGGCCAGGCCAACAGCCAGCCAGCCGATCACGATGCTCCACTCCACCATGTTGAGGGAGGCGGGAGAGAACGGGATCACGAGCAGGCCAATGATGGTGCCGCAGGCAACGATAGCGAGGCTGATGCCAAACTTGCCGCCGGGCACCTCGTAGGGACGAGGCAGGTCGGGCTCGGTGAAGCGCATACGCAGGCAAGCGAGGGCGACCATGCCGCAGGAGAAGATGAAGGCGAGGGCCGACACGTTGGTCAGAGGGATGAGCATGTTCTTGCCCAGGAACGGACCGACGACGGTGATGACGCCCAGAACGACGCAGGCGAGCTTGGGAGCGCCGGACTTGGGATCGACCTCGGCGAACTTCTCGGGCAGCTGACCCTTGCGGCCCATGGCGAGCATGATGCGGCTCGTGGCGCCGTAGAAGGAGTTCATCGGGCCCATGGGTCCAAGCGTGGCGATGACGAGCATGGCCAGGTACAGGAGCATGTTGATGCCCTTGAGGCAGGCAAGCGCGGGAACCGGGCTCTTAACAAACTCATGCCAGTCGAGGATGGTGCCGAACGAGTAGATGCAGACCATGTAGAAGCCGCCGGCGGCCAGCAGAGCCAAGGAGATGATCTTACCGAACTTGTTCCAGTTGAGGCCCTCGGCTGCTTCCTCAGCCTGCTGAGGAATGGTGTCGAAACCGGCGTAGAAGAACGGGGTCAGAACCAGGACCGACACGATGCCGGCGAACAGGCTGGTGCCCTCGGTAGCGGGCTTGCCGCCACCAGCGCCGGTGACCTGGGAGAACACGGGCATGGCGTGTTCCGGCGAACCGGTGAACAGCGAGACGCCCATGGCGAGCAGCATGCCGCAGAGCAGGGCCTTGGTCAGGAAGGCCTGGAGCTTGGCGGCCGAGCTGGCACCGCGGAAGTTGAGGAAGATGACGTAGACTGCAAAGCCGAGCGCGATCAGCGTCGGGAACAGGTAAACGTCGGCGCCCAGGATGGTATAGAGCTTAACGGCACGCAGCCACTCAAGACCGGGCAGGCTGCCGAACATCTCGGACACGAGGGTCGAGATAGCGATTGCCTCCCACGGGCACAGGATGCCGTTGCCCAGGGCCAGGAGCCAACCGGTGATATAGCTCAGCGTACGGCCAAAGCTACGATCGACATACTCGACAATGCCGCCCGAGATGGGGATAGCAGCCGTGAGCTCACCGAAAACAGCTCCGACGGGCACGAGGAAGATTGCACCCAAGAGGAATGCGATCATAGCGGGAACGGGACCGCCGCCCACGACCATCCAGTCGCCGACCTGCAGAACCCAGCCAGTTCCGATGATGGCACCGAAACCGATGGTGAAGAAGTTCCAGAGCGAAAGCGTTTTCTTCATGCCGCCGTTACCTTCGACTGCAACTTCTGCGTTCTTGTCCGCCATTGTTCCCCTCCTTTCCTTATTGACGCCTCTTTGGCGTCACCCCTTGCGCGGTCTGTTTTGCCGCGCGCTTTTATTTCGTGGCTTTACAATACGGCCTTGGCACAGCAGCGCCGCTTGTGGCTCGACCGAAGGCAGAACTGCAAAACGAGCGGCGCCGTTTTTGGGACGAACGGCACGGTTTGCCGCTCATTGTTGTCGCCCGTCCGACGGGCGTACGCTCATCGGACGCATATAGAGATGTTTTTGAGGCCGTGTGTTTTGCGCCTTTCGTACCGTTTACCGAGCTTTTGACGCGCGGACCCATTTGTTGCACATCTTTTTTGTAGGATAGACAGGTTATACATGAGACAAGGCGGTACGAATGGCATACGGATACAACGACGGTGATCAACGGCGACAAAGCGTTCGCCTTGCTGGCCGCACCACGCCGACGCCCAGAAGTGCCACGAGCAGCAATCCGCAACGCCCTCAAGAGCAACCCAAGCCTTCGTCTCGGCAGCAGACAAACAGAACACGGCAGAGTGGCCGTCCGAGCACGGGCACAAGCGCACAGCAAGATAGCCGCTTGGGCGCGCGCACTCGACAGCGCCAAGCCGAGGTTCCGCAACTGCGCCGCAACGGCGCACGTCAGCCCGGCAGCCATATCAACCGCTTCTTTTCGCATCCCCAAGGCGGACGCGACGGCAAGCCCTACCGCTCGACATCGTACGTGAATGCCCCCGCCCTGCCGGCTCGTCGGCTTTGCCTCGCACTGTGCTCTATCCTCATCTGTCTGGTCTTTGTGCTTATGAGCTCCTGTATGTCCCACGGCTCGGCCGGTCTCGAGCCCACCGCCGAGGACAAGCTGCTCAAGGCCCCCGTCGCGCCCGGTTATTCTTTCGCCTTTTCGACCCCGCGCTCGCAATGGCAAGCCGGCACGATGCCCCATATCTATCAGATCGACCCTGCATGGTCGGAGCTGCCTTACGCCGGCGGTACCATCCGCCAAAATGCTTGCGGGCCTACGTGCCTCACCATGGTCTATATCTTTAAGACGGGACGCACCGATATGACTCCCGTCGATATGTGCGCGCTTTCCGAGGCAGGCAATTACGCCCCCACCGGTGCAACCGAATGGTCGTTTATGACGAGCGGTGCGTGGCAGTTGGGACTTAACGGAACGGAGCTTCATAACGATCGCGACTCGATGACTCAGGCGCTGCGTTCGGGAGCGCCCGTCATCGCCGCCGTTCGGCCGGGCACCTTTACCAACGTGGGCCACTACATTGTGCTTTACGGTATTGACGACGCCGACCAGATTGAAGTCTTCGATCCCAACTCGGCCAGCCGCAGCGCCCGACGCTGGGGCGTCGTAGAGGTCCTCAACGAAGTCGAAGCCATGTGGGCCTACTACTAGTCATTGGGCACTCATTGGGGACAGACTTAAATGAGTACCTGGGAAACTGTGCCCCGCTTTGGACACTCATTGTGGGATGCGCTTTCCGCAGTTGATCGGTGCCACGCATTTAAGTCTGTCCCCAATGACCAGCCCTAGGCTGCCGGCAGGAAAGGAACGTCCCTAAGTGCCGGGTTGAAACAAAAGCCCCGCAGTCGGAGCGGACTGCGGGGCTCATGAAGAGAGGCTAGTTTGTGGGCGCCTTGCCTGGCGCCCACGAGAGAGGCAACGGAGTAGAGACTACTCGTGGATGCGGGTACCGGAGAGGCCGGCCATGGTCTCGGCGGCCTTGTCCAGGGCGCCGATGATGCATGTGCGGCCCTTGCGGGAGCGGGCGAACTTGATGGCGGCGCGGACCTTGGGCTCCATGGAGCCCTTGCCGAACTGACCCTCATCGGCCAGGCGCTCGGCCTCGTCGGCGGTGAGGTCCTCGAGCTCCTCCTGGTTGGGCTTGCCGAAGTTGATGGCGACATGCTCGACGGCGGTCAGCAGGAACAGAACGTCGGCATCGCAGTCCTCGGCCAGCAGCTCGCCGCCCAGGTCCTTGTCGATGACGGCGGGAACGCCCTTGTAGCAGCCCTTGTTCTCGTAGTCGCGGACGACGGGGATGCCGCCGCCACCGCAGGCGATGACGATGAACTCGTTGTCGAGCAGGTTGAGGATGGAGTCGGCCTCGACGATCTTCTTGGGGTCGGGGGAGGCGACGACGCGACGCCAGCCGCGGCCGGAATCCTCGACGAAGACCTTGGAGGGATCCTCGGCCATGAACTCCTTGGCCTGCTCCTCGGTGTAGAAGGGGCCGATCGGCTTGGTCGGGTTCTTGAACGCGGGATCATCCGGGTCGCACTCGATCTGGGTGACGACGGTGGCGGCGTGCCAGCGCTTGTAGCGCTTGTGCATCTCGCGGCCGATGCCCTGCTGCAGGTGGTAGCCGATGTAGCCCTGGGACATGGCGCCGCACTCGGGCAGCGGCATCTCGGGGGTGCCGATGGCGTCGTGGGCGGCGGCGAAGGCGTTCTGGATCATGCCGACCTGCGGGCCGTTGCCGTGGGTGATGATGATCTCGTTGCCCTGCTCGATGAGGCCGAGGAGGGCGTGGGCGGTGTTGCTCACGGCCTCGATCTGCTCGACGGGGTTGTTGCCGAGGGCGTTGCCGCCGAGGGCGACGACAATACGATCGGGCTTTCCGTACGGTTTACTCATAGTGTTCGTTCACTTCCCAGCTACTAGCGAAGCGTCGCGTACATCATGGCCTTAATGGTATGCATGCGGTTCTCGGCCTCCTGGAACACGCGAGACTGCGCGCTCTCAAAGACCTCGTCGGAAACCTCCATCTCGGTCACGCCGAACTTCTCGGCAATCTCGGCGCCGATGGTGGTCTGCGTATCGTGGAAGCTCGGCAGGCAGTGCATAAAGATGGCGCCGGGGTTTGCCTTGGCCATGACCTCGGGCGTTACTCGATAGGGAGAGAGAAGATCGATTCGGCTCTTCCACAGCTCCTCAGCCTGGCCCATACCGACCCAAACGTCCGTATAGATCACGTCTGCATCCTTGACGCCCTTGTCGATATCCTCAGTGAGCTGGATCGTGCAGCCATTCTGAGCGGCGATCTCCTGGCAGCGCTCAAGAAGCTCGGGATCGAAGTGCGTGGCGCCCTCGACATCGCCCTTGGGTCCGCAGGAGCAGAAGTTAATGCCGAGCTTGGCGCAGATAACCATCAGGGAGTCGCTGACGTTGCCCTGCTCCTTGCCCATGTAAGTGAGCTTCATGCCGCGCGTGTCGCCGAACTCCTCACGCATGGTGAGAATATCGGCAAGAGCCTGGGTGGGATGGTACTCGTTCGTCAGGCCGTTCCAAACGGGAACGCCGGCCTTGGCGGCAAGCTCCTCGACAATAGACTGATCGGAGCCGCGATACTCGATGCCGTCATACATACGACCGAGTACGCGGGCGGTATCCTCGATGGACTCTTTCTTGCC
This sequence comes from uncultured Collinsella sp., assembly GCA_900542905.1. Taxonomy (GTDB): domain Bacteria; phylum Actinomycetota; class Coriobacteriia; order Coriobacteriales; family Coriobacteriaceae; genus Collinsella. The sequence goes on along the minus strand of UQPF01000002.1, from coordinate 93,209 downwards.
CATCTGCGACGAGCCGGGGTCGAGATAGGTCACGCCCATACCCAAGTCCATACCGCCGACCTCGAAGGCGCAGCGCGTGCGCGTGGAGGTCTTCTCAAACAGCAGGACAATGTTCTTGCCCTCAAGAAAGCGGTGCGGATAACCGGCGCGCTTCATATCCTTGAAGTTCTTTGAGAGGTCGAGCATGTACTCGATTTCCTCGGACGTAAAGTCAAGCAGGGTAAGAACGCTTCGACCAGAAAGATTAAGAGCCATGATTTGAGTCCTTTCGGTTGTTGGAACACACAAGGGGGATGGGCGGCGCGGACGCACGCACGCCGCCCAGATACGCTAACGCTGACTAGATTTCCTCACGCCAGAACGGCATGGTCATGCAACGCGGGCCGCCGCGACCGCGAGAAAGCTCCTCGGAGGGGGCGACGAGCAGCTCGACGCCGGCCTTGTAAAGAGCATCGTTAGTGACAACGTTGCGCTCATATACGCAGACCTTGCCCGGCGCGACCGCAAGAGTGTTGGAACCATCGTTCCACTGCTCACGAGAAGCCTCGATCGGGTCGCCACCACCGCACTCAATCATGGTGATGTGGTCCATACCCGTCGCAAGCTCGAGGATATGCTGCAAGGTGCCCTCGAGTTCCTCGATACGCACCTCCCCCTCCGTATCGCCCTTGGTCAGGCGGTAGGCACGAAGCGTCTGGTAGATGCCGGGATAAACCGTGAACTTATCGCGATCGACCTGCGTGCAAACGGTGTCGAGATGCATGTAGGCATAGCCGTGCGGAATCTTGATGGCATAGATGTTCTCGATTTCGGCCTCATCAGAACCCCAGAACATATTCTTGGCGAGCTCATCGATGGCCGCAGTCTGGGTACGCTCGGAAATACCGATGGCGAGCGTCTTGGCGTTGATGTTGAGGATATCGCCGCCCTCGATATGCCACTCGCTGTTGTGGTCGTACCAGATGGGGCTACCGGCGTAATCGGGATGGTTGCGGAGCACCGTTTCGTAGAAGATAACCTCGCGGTTGCGCTGATTCCAGTACATGCGGTTCATGGTAGCGCCCTTGCCCACGACGGCCAGGGGGTCACGGGAGAAATACGAGGCGGGCATGGGGAAGAGGACCATGTCGTCGCCCTTCAGCTCGTCGCCGTCCAGGCTGGCAAGAGAGCCGCCGACATGCGGGATCTCGAGGTCGCGCACATACAGTCCGCCCATAGCCGTAAGGACAAACTCCTTGTTGTCCTTGATGGAATCGAGCTTCTCGACAACCGCCTGGCGAAGAGCAGCGTTCTTGATACCCGACTCGTCCATGAACTTTCCCATGAACTGAGCACGCGCGCCCTCGACCTTATCGAACGTCTCGGCAACCAGGTCTTCCATATAGACGACCTCGGCACCAGCGCCGCGAAGAAGGTCGGTAAACTGATCGTGCTCCTTCTGGGCATAGTCCAAATAGAACGCGTCGTGAATCCAGACGCGGTCGAAATCCTCCGCCTTCATGTTTACAAGATCCATACCGGGGCGATGGACGCATACCTTCTTAAGGGCGCCAATCTCGCTATGAACGTTCAGTCCTTTGTTCATCTCTATCCTTCTTTCTTACAACTGTATGTAGGGTTTTGCTTTTACGGCAGGGGGATAAGGCCCGAAACCGCAGTGAATGCCATGCAGATAACGCTCACGACCAGGAAGAATTTCCAAGCAACCTTCCACCACTGGCCAAGCGGAATCTTGCAGACGCCAAGACCGGCAACGAGCATCGCGCTTGTTGGCGAAATGAGAGACATGGCCGCGCTGCCCATGGAAAGACCAGTAACTGCAGCCTCGGGGTTTAAGCCCATCAGCTCAACAAGCGGGCCGAAAATGGGAATCGTAAGAGCAGCGATGCCCGAGGAGCTCGGAACGAGGATCGACAGAAGGTTATCCACGACATAGAGGATGCTCGTAAAGATAACGGCTGGAACTCCAGTGAGAGCCGTGGCGAGCGTATTGAGAATCGTATCGATGATGAGACCGTCGTTGGCGATTACGAGGATTCCGCGGGCAAGACCGACAACAATGGCCGAGAACGCGAAGTCTGCAATTCCCTTAACGAACTCTCCCGCGATCTCCTTCTCGTTCATCCCGGAAACTACACCCGAAAGAAGGGCCATGGCCAAGAAAATCGCAGAGATTTCGTTCATGTACCAGCCCTGGGCCACCAGACCCCAAATGATGGCGGCAAGTCCAAGCACGAAAATAACCATAACGGCTTTCTGCCTACCGGTGAACTCGCTATCGAGGAGATTCTCGTCCGCACCAAACTCTTTGCGCTTCTCGATGTCATCGTGGAAAGCTGGGGATGCCTCGGGATTCTTCTTAACCTTGAGGGCATACATCACAACCCATGCGATGGCAACTGCAGTGAGCACGACAAGGGCGATAGTACGCAACCAAAGCTGGGGGTTGCCCTGGATACCGAGGATGCCCTGGGAAATCAGGACGTTGAACGGGTTTACGGTAGATGCGATGTATCCGATACGGGCACCCACAAACACCGTCATGAACGCCGTAATTGAGTCGAAGCCCATGGCCATCATGATCGGCATAAGAATCGCAAAGAACGGAAGTGTTTCCTCTGCCATACCAAAGGTGCTGCCACCCAAGGCAAAGAGCACCATCAGAATCGGGATGATGAGGACGTCCTTGCTCTTGAACTTCTTCACCACTCGAGCAACACCGCTCGTGATGGCTCCGGTCGCCGTGATGACCTGGAAGGAACCTCCCACGATCAAAATGAACGCAACGACCTCGACCGCTTGCTGGATGCCGATCGCAGGAGCCTCAAGCACTTCGAAGACACCTTGGCGAAGATCGACCTCGTTGCCGTCCTCGTCCGTATAGACCTTATCGACAGGCGCATAGGTGCCCGAAACTGTTACCTCGCGGCCGTTAACCTCCTGGCGTTCAAACGAACCCGAAGGCACGACCCAGGTCAGAACGGCAAATACGGCCATCAAGACGAGAATGATGGTGTATACGTGCGGAACTCGAAAGGCACGCTTCTTTTCTGTCTCTGCCATCTCTCCTCCTTAATTCAGGGGTTTTTCGTTGCCGGCAAAGCCATTGTGTCATCGCGCAAAACACCCTTCCGCCCCATCGCCCGCCAGCGAAAGCCATCGGCCCGTAAACGGCCTTTAGATTGATGTAATTCGTCAATTTACTTTGCTAATTGATGTTTAACATCAATTAGCAGCTCTGTTCGTGCCATTCACCTGTGACAGATATGATGTAAATTGAAACAATCTCGTAATGTGCCACTATGGAAGCAATAAATACTCATCGCCAAAGCGAGGTCACATGTCCGCATTGCATGTTCAAAACGAAATAGGAAAGCTAAAAAGGGTCCTCCTGCACTGTCCCGGCCCCGAAACGTGCAACTACCCCGACGGGCAGTTCAATCGAGTCTTTACGCTGCGCCCTTCTAGCAACTCATTTGATCTTGAAAAGGCTCTTAGGGAGCATCATGCTTACTCGGCGATGCTCGAGCACGAAGGAGTAGAGATTCTCTATCTCGAAAACCTTCTTACCGAAGCCCTTGATGCGACAGAGCAGGCGCGCCACTCTTTTATCGATAGCTACATTTCAGAATGCGGCGCGCGGGGCATTGAGCTCGAATCTGCCATTCGCGAGTATCTTGAGTGCATCGAAGGCTCCCGTGCCCTGGCTCAAGCAGCGGTCAATGGCATCCGCTACTCCCAGGTCTTCGATACGGATAAGGAGGTATTCAGCCTCGCAAAACTGACGGGAGATGCATACTCGCCCGACGACCTTCTCGTAAGCCCCCTTAACACCATGTGGTTCACTCGCGATCCGGCGAGCGTCATCGGCGAAGGCGTCACGCTCAACCATATGTACTGGCCAGAGCGCAACCGTGAGGTTATCGCCTATAAAACGATTTTTACGTATCACCCGGATTTCTGCGAGACTCCCCAGTTCTTCAAGCATGAATCGACTTTCCACATTGAAGGCGGCGACCTGCACAACCTCAACAGCGAAAACGTAGCCGTTGGAATCTCCCAGCGAACCGAACCGGCGGCGATAGACACCCTGGCAAATAACTTGCTCTGGGATGAGAACTCGACTATTGAGTCCGTATGGGCCATTCAGGTCCCCTACGATGACCTCTGCATTCATCTCGACACATATTTCACTCGCGTTGGCTACGAGACATTCCTCGTTGCCCGTGAACTTCTCGACCAAGCGCGGGTCTACCGCATCACACGGGGCAGATCGGAAAGGACAACCCGGGCGAGCCATGTCGAAGGCGGACTGAAAGAAGCGTTGAGATTGGCCCTGGGCTCAAATTCGCTGCAATTTATCCCTTGCGGTGGCTCAAATCCCGGAGCGGCAGAGGTCGAAAGGTCCAACAATGCCACAAGCACCCTTTGTTTGGAGCCCGGCAAGGTCTGCGTTTACGAAGAAAACGCCGAAACCAACAAAGCGCTGGAGCAGGCAGGTATTGAACTTGTCCCCATCTCTATCTTCGAGCTGACAAACGGCTTTGGCGGTCCCAACTGCCTCTGCCTTCCCCTCGTCCGCGCTTCATAACATGGGAACGGGTCAAAACATAAAGGCGCTTCGCAAGCGCGACCAGCTAACGCAGGAGGAGTTCGCAGCACTCATCGGCGTCTCCAAAGAAACGGTATGCCGCTGGGAAAAGGACCGCTATGCAATCCGCCGCTCAACGTTACTCAAGATAGTATCGAAATTTAACCTGCAGCTCGATGACCTCACATCTGAAACCGCAGGGCTAGCCGCAAGGCTCGACCACGAGGAGCGGAAGGGGGAATCCAGAGAAGTTATTACTGATTCCCTTTGCGATGTATTTAAAATCCAGATGAATGGAGGCAGAACGGGACTTAAACAAACCGGAACAACCGCGCTTCCCTCATCCGTATTCAAGAAACATCGCGGGTGCTTCTTTGTTCAAATGGACACGTCCGCCATGTCCAAATGCTATCCGATTGGATCTCATCTCCTCGTGGATCCCAGTCTGAAACCCTGGAACGGATGCTCCGTCCTCGCTTTGGCCGATAATTCGAGAATCGTCATACGGCGTTATAGCACCGGCACAAACACCGTGATGCTCTCATCCCACTCATATCGCACATCGGAACCGGATATTGTGCTGGACAAACGCCGAATTAGGATTCTGGGAGTCATCGTTTGGTTCCAGGCATCTCATGATCTGAGTGTTTAATCAAATTGAATCTTGCCCGCGCCCATTTGCTCACCCCTCAACAGCAAAAGCCCCGCAGTCGGAGCGGACTGCGGGGCTCATGAAGAGAGGCTAGTTTGTGGGCGCCTTGCCTGGCGCCCACGGGAGAGGCAACGGAGTAGAGGCTACTCGTGGATGCGGGTACCGGAGAGGCCGGCCATGGTCTCGGCGGCCTTGTCCAGGGCGCCGATGATGCATGTGCGGCCCTTGCGGGAGCGGGCGAACTTGATGGCGGCGCGGACCTTGGGCTCCATGGAGCCCTTGCCGAACTGACCCTCATCGGCCAGGCGCTCGGCCTCGTCGGCGGTGAGGTCCTCGAGCTCCTCCTGGTTGGGCTTGCCGAAGTTGATGGCGACATGCTCGACGGCGGTCAGCAGGAACAGAACGTCGGCATCGCAGTCCTCGGCCAGCAGCTCGCCGCCCAGGTCCTTGTCGATGACGGCGGGAACGCCCTTGTAGCAGCCCTTGTTCTCGTAGTCGCGGACGACGGGGATGCCGCCGCCACCGCAGGCGATGACGATGAACTCGTTGTCGAGCAGGTTGAGGATGGAGTCGGCCTCGACGATCTTCTTGGGGTCGGGGGAGGCGACGACGCGACGCCAGCCGCGGCCGGAATCCTCGACGAAGACCTTGGAGGGATCCTCGGCCATGAACTCCTTGGCCTGCTCCTCGGTGTAGAAGGGGCCGATCGGCTTGGTCGGGTTCTTGAACGCGGGATCATCCGGGTCGCACTCGATCTGGGTGACGACGGTGGCGGCGTGCCAGCGCTTGTAGCGCTTGTGCATCTCGCGGCCGATGCCCTGCTGCAGGTGGTAGCCGATGTAGCCCTGGGACATGGCGCCGCACTCGGGCAGCGGCATCTCGGGGGTGCCGATGGCGTCGTGGGCGGCGGCGAAGGCGTTCTGGATCATGCCGACCTGCGGGCCGTTGCCGTGGGTGATGATGATCTCGTTGCCCTGCTCGATGAGGCCGAGGAGGGCGTGGGCGGTGTTGCTCACGGCCTCGATCTGCTCGACGGGGTTGTTGCCGAGGGCGTTGCCGCCGAGGGCGACGACAATACGATCGGGCTTGCCAAGAGGCTTAGACATTGCTGGAATCCTTTCTGTAAAAGGCCTACAACCCATTAATAACCCGCGTCCGTGCAATACGCGAGTTTATTAAGGTTTATATTCTCTTTATCGCTCATTTTATTCATTTTGAAAATAGTTTAACGGTGAACGGTCGTTTTTACCCGCTCAGCGTAAAGAAGCACAGCTCACACATGTTTACGTCATCTACGTGCGACTTTATTTAATTAGAGCAGAGATTAGGCTGGATTATGCAAACTATATCTTTGCTAAACACATAACGGACACTGCAATTATTTACTCGCACTATACGAGATTCTATGCATTTGCAAGACAAGTATGCACCCCTGCAATAACACGGGGCTTTTCATCCAACAAAAGGGATAGCCAATCGCGCTTCACCCCGCGGCAAGCGACTGTGAACCAGTTGTGCTGTGCCCAAGCGTCCAAAAAATCTAAACAGGGATATTGCTTCGGCTCCCGAAGCGTGATACTTTAGCCGAGTACAGCACGGGCTGGGGCGGCAGGCATCTGTCGTGAAGTTTGGGTTCGGCGACCCCGTGGCTGTCTTCTCCTTTATCCGCCAGCGAGCCCCTTGAGCGACGGATTGAGGAGGTCCTTACTATGACAAAAATGCTCAAGATTACGCTGAATGGTGAGACGTTTCTCGCCGACATGCTCTGGGACAAAGCGCCCGAAGCATGCAGACTGTTCGAGGCGTCCTGTCCGGTCGAGTCGCGCATCTTCTCGGCAAAGATCTGCGATGCCGAGGTGACCTATCCTGTATCGGGCCCCATCGCCAACTACGAGCGCATCGAGAATCCCGTCTTTAACGAGCCGGCGGGTGCGGTGAGCTGGTACGGCGGCTGGTCTTCGATCTGCATCTTCTTTGATGTTTGCGAGCCTTTTGGCACCTGCAACATGTTTGCCCGCATCTGCGAGGCCGACCGCGAGCGCTTTGCCACCGCTTGTCGCAACATTTGGGACAATCAGGGCATGTACATCAAAAACGAAATCGTCGAGAGCGAAGCGGAGGCCTAAAGATGATGAATATCGACACCCTGTTTGTACTCGACCTTGCAGAGTACACCACTTCGCTAGAAGCCCTTGCCGACCAAATGATGCTTGAGGAGCCGCGCGATATCGACTATATGCGTCGCCGCAAGCTCGACACTGGCCGCGAGTTCGCAGTATGGAACTTTACCGTCGGCTACTGCATGAACGCTGCCGACGCCCTTTCGCTCCTGCGCGCCCAGGCAGCCGAGAACGTCAACGGCAACACCGCCGACTTGGCCACCCTCAACAACAGCGCCGCGCGCCTGTGCGACTGGTTCTCGGGCGCCTTTGACGTCACCGGCAAGATGGACGATACGACCGCCGTCCTCGCCCGCAGCCGCGACCTCTACGCCCAGGTCGAGACCCATGAGCAGTTTGCCGCCCTCACCCGCGCCACCGAGCGCTATCTGGTCCAGCTGCAATTTTGGGTCGATCGCCAGATTCCCTGGCCGGCCATCAGCGACCTGGTCCACGGCTACCGTCTGCGCACCGAAACCGGCGAGACAAGGTAAACCGGACTAGCAGCACCAACCACACCCCATCACGGGGCCCAAAGTAGTAATCAAGAGGCTGGAGACGCAAGCAACAGCGTCCCCAGCCTTTTTGCATGGCACCGGGCCGGTTCGATGGCTTTGAGACCTAAGCGAGTCTTTGCTATCTGCCAATTTTTGTATGATTTGGGTCAGTCCTATCTGCCAATTTTTGTACTTTTAGGGGCAATCCTATCTGCCAATTTTTGTCATTTAGGAGTTTTAATGCTGCCCCATAAGATCATTGATAGGCTTTTGAACTGGGAAAACAACTCCGATAAGGCGTTGTTTGTTGTCGGGTCTCCCCTCTATGCCCAAAGCAGCGCGTGGTTTCGCGGCAAAGCCGCGAAACAGCGACCGGGACAAGGCACCCCCACAGCCACGTCCTTCATTCAGCCCCACAATCCGAGGACGTAGTCGTAGCAGGATCTGAGGGCTAACCTTCGCGGACACTCCGCAGGACGAAAGAACCCCCGCCGCACGTAGTGCGCAGCGGGGGTTCTTTCATGTCCGAGGACGTCCGCGAAGGTTAGCCCTCAGATCCTGCGGTGGGAGACCTAGGCCTCGTTGTACACCGTCTTGAGCTTCAGCAGGTGAGCGTAGCGATCCATAGCGGCCTGCTCGTTCTCCTTGAAGAGCTCCTCGGCGCGCTCGGGGAAGGAACGCGTCAGCGAAGCGTAACGGGCCTCGTTCATCAGGAACTCCTGATAACCGCCCGCGGGCTCCTTGGAATCGAGCGAGAACTTCTTGCCGGCAGCAGCCTCGGGGTTGAAGCGGAAGAGGTTCCAGTAACCGCACTCGACAGCCTTCTTCATCTCGGCCTGGCAGTTCTGCATGCCGCCCTTCTTGATGGAGTGCATCTCGCAGGGGCTGTAGCCGATGATGAGGGACGGGCCGTCGTAGGCCTCGGCCTCGTGGATGGCCTTGAGGGTCTGAGCCGGGTTGGCGCCCATGGCGACCTGCGCCACGTAGACGTAGCCGTAGCTCATGGCAATCTCGGCCAGAGACTTCTTCTTGGTCACCTTACCGGCAGCGGCGAACTGAGCGACCTGGCCCAGGTTCGAGGCCTTGGAGGCCTGACCGCCGGTGTTGGAGTAAACCTCGGTGTCGAAGACGAAGACGTTGACATTGTGGCCGGAAGCCAGGACGTGGTCCAGGCCACCGAAGCCGATGTCGTAGGCCCAACCGTCGCCACCGAAGATCCAGAAGGACTTCTTGGTGAGGTAAGCCTTGTCGGCGAGGATCGCCTTGGAAGCGTCGCAGCCGCACTTCTCGAGCTCGGCAACGTAGGCAGCGGCAGCGGTCTTGGAAGCCTCGACATCGTTGACGGAGTCGATCCAAGCCTGGCCAGCGGCCTTGAGCTCGTCGGACGGACCGTCAGCGGCGATAATCTCCTGGGTGGCGGCGATCAGCTTGCGCTGAACGGCCTCGTAGCCAACGGCCATGCCCAGACCGTGCTCGGCATTGTCCTCGAACAGGGAGTTGTTCCACGCCGGGCCGTGACCGTCCTTGTCCTTGCAGTAAGGAGCGGTGGCAGCGGGGTTGCCCCAAATGGAGGAGCAGCCAGTGGCGTTGGAGATGAACATGCGGTCGCCGGCGACCTGGGTCACCAGACGTGCATAGGCGGTCTCGGCGCAGCCGGCGCAGGAGCCAGAGAACTCCAGGTAGGGCTGCTTGAACTGGCTGCCCTTGACGTTGGCCGCGATGAGCTCCTTCTTCTCGGAGACGTTCTCGACCATGTAGTCCCAAACGGGCTGCTGGTCCATCTCCTGCTCGGTGGGAACCATCTCGAGGGCGCCCTTGGGGCAGACCTTGACGCAGTTGGTGCAGCCCATGCAGTCGAGCGGGGACACGGCCATGGTGAACTTCATACCCTTGGCCTTGGGGCCCATAGCGTCGAGCGTGCGGGTAGCCTCGGGCGCGGCGGCAGCCTCGTCCTCGGTCATCGCGAACGGACGGATGGTGGCATGCGGGCACACATAGGCGCACTGGTTGCACTGGATGCACTTGGTCTCGTCCCAGTGGGGAACGACCACGGCGACGCCGCGCTTCTCGTATGCGGAGGCGCCCAGCTCAAACTGGCCGTCGGCGCAATCGACAAAGGCGGAAACGGGCAGGCTGTCGCCATCCATGCGATCGATGGGCTCGAGCAGGTTCTTGACCTGCTGGGCGATGGCGGACTTGGTCTCCTCGGAGAGCTCGACGGGAGCGGCATCCTCGGCAGTTGCCCAGTCGGCCGGAACCCCGAACTTACGGAAGGCGGTAGCGCCGGCATCGATGGCCTTGTGGTTGGCGTCGACGATGGCCTGGCCCTTCTTCATGTAGGACTTGGTAGCCGCGTCCTTCATGTACTGCAGAGCGTCCTCGGCGGGCAGGACCTTGGCCAGCGCGAAGAAGGCGGACTGGAGCACCGTGTTGGTGCGCTTGCCCATGCCGACCTTGGCGGCCAGGTCGATAGCGTCGATCAGGTAGACGTTGACGTTGTTGTTGGCGATGTAGCGCTTGGCCACGGCGGGCATGTGCTCGGCGAACTCCTCGTCGCTCCACTGGCAGTTGACCAGGAAGGTGCCGCCCGGCTTGACGTCGCGGACCATCTTGAAGCCCTTGACGATGTAGCTGGGGTTGTGGCAAGCGACAAAGTCGGCCTTGGTCACGTAGTACGGCGAGCGGATCGGGGAATCACCAAAGCGCAGGTGCGAGACGGTGACGCCGCCGGTCTTCTTGGAGTCGTACTGGAAGTAGGCCTGAACGTACTTGTCGGTGTGGTCGCCGATGATCTTGATCGAGTTCTTGTTGGCGCCGACGGTACCGTCGCCACCCAGACCCCAGAACTTGCACTCGATGGTGCCGGGAGCTGCGGTGTTGGGTGCATCCTCGGCCTCGGGCAGGCTCAGGTTGGTCACGTCATCGACGATGCCGATGGTGAACTCGCGCTTGGGCTCGTCCTTCTTAAGCTCCTCGAAGACAGCGAACGCGGACGCGGGAGGCGTATCCTTGCTGCCCAGGCCGTAACGGCCGCCGACGACCTTGATGCCCGTCTTGCCGGCCTCGTAGAGAGCGGAGACGACGTCCTGGTAGAGCGGCTCGCCGATGGAACCCGGCTCCTTGGTGCGGTCCATGACGGCAATCTTCTTGACGGTCTCGGGAAGAACGTCGACAAAGTGCTTGATGGAGAACGGACGGAACAGGCGAACCTTGACCAGGCCGACCTTCTCGCCGTGAGCGTTGAGGTAGTCGATGACTTCCTCGAGCACGTCGCAGAAGGAGCCCATGCACACGACGACGCGGTCGGCATCGGGAGCGCCGTAGTAGTTGAACAGGCCGTAATCGGTGCCGAGCTTCTCGTTGATCTTCTTCATGTAGCCCTCGACGACGGCGGGAAGCTCGTCGTAGACCTTGTTGCAGGCCTCACGGTTCTGGAAGAAGATATCGCCGTTCTCGTGGCTGCCGCGGGTGTGCGGGTGCTCAGGGTTGAGCGCGTGGTCGCGGAAAGCCTGGACGGCGTCCATGTCGCACATCTCGGCCAGATCCTTGTAGTCCCACATGGCGACCTTCTGGATCTCGTGGCTGGTGCGGAAGCCGTCGAAGAAGTTAAGGAACGGGGTCTTACCCTCGATGGCGGCAAGGTGAGCCACCGGCGAGAGGTCCATGACCTCCTGGACGTTGCCCTCGGCGAGCATGGCGAAGCCGGTCTGACGACAGGCCATGACGTCGGAGTGATCGCCAAAAATGTTCAGGGCGTGGGAAGCGACGCAACGCGCGGAGACGTGGAAGACGCCCGGGAGTTGCTCGCCCGCGATCTTGTACATGTTCGGGATCATCAGGAGCAGACCCTGAGAAGCCGTGTAGGTGGTGGTCAGAGCACCGGCGCCCAGCGAACCGTGAACGGTACCGGCTGCACCTGCCTCGGACTCCATCTCGACGACCTTGACCGGGGTGCCGAAGATGTTCTTGCGACCCTGGGCCGCCCACTGGTCGACATGGTCGGCCATCGGGCTGGACGGCGTAATGGGATAGATTCCCGCTACCTCGGTGTACGCATACGAAACATATGCGGCCGCCTCGTTGCCGTCCATAGACTTAAACTTACGCGCCATATACCCCTCTCCTCTCATATAGGTATACAGGCCCCGGCGATCGCCGGGATGTTGGCGTGATGGGATTTACGCTGTTGCTTCCAATCATCTGGCAGGCAGGCTCAGCAGCAGGTACGTGGCGTGGAGAGAAGACATGCCGAGGCGAGGGGCAACTGATGCGCCCCACAGACCCGACCGCCCGTCTTGCACATGACCGAGCGCCGCAAAGGCCGCATGCCGGATGCTCCCGGGCACGCCCCGGCGATGGGAGGCGCCCGCAACGAAAATCCGCATGCGGGTTTATTGTACCCCGCCGTCAAGTGTAATAGCGGCAAATATAGGCGGGCGGTAAAGGTTTACCTCGACTGACCGCCAAGGGCCAAATGGTCCCTGTGTTCCCGGGCAATCGGCTCTGACGCGCCAAGGAGTGTCCCCAAGTGCCGGCAGAAAAGGAGCGTCCCTATCTGCCGGCTAGAGGGCACCGAAGAGGATGGCGTAGGTAGTGGATTCGCCGAGCTTGAGCTCGTCGCCGGGGTTGAGCTGGGCGGAGCGACCGGGCTCTACTTGAATACACACGCTCGTGGCCCCGTTTACCACCACGGTGCCGTTCGTGGATGACAGGTCCTCGACAAACCATGTGCCAGAATCGTCGCACCAGATATGGGCATGGCGGGCCGAGACGTCGTCGGTGATGCCGCCCTCCCCCGTTGCCAGCGCGCCGATCTCAACGCCTTCCTCACTCGGCTGAATCCAGCGCGGGACGCTCACCACGTAGCCGTTTTGCACGCACAGCAGTCCCAGCGGATGCGCCGGCGCGACCTCGTGCTCGCCCGCGACCGAAGATGTGCTCAGCGAGCGCGGCGTCGACGTGTCGCCGCCACGGGTCGCATGAGCGCGGCGGCTCGCCCGACTTGGAACTAAGGCGGGCGTGAGAGCAAACGGCATAGGGAACGAATCTTGCGGATGTACTCCTCGACGTCAGGCAGGTAAGCCCCACGAAGTCACCGGGGAGGCCCAAGCGGCCCGGCACCACTTCCAGATTCTGACCAGGGCGAGTCGTTCGCCGGTGGCTGAAGGCTCGCTCCCACCCAAAAGGGGAGATTCGCGTTGTTCCCCAATCGCTCTCGCATCTTTCATTTTGCTCGAGGTGGGCTATAAAAACTTTCCTGGTGAAAGGCGGCGATTGGTTTCCTTTCTTTCTAGAGGAGCGCGCCTGTAATCTATTTTCATCCTAAATCAAGTTAAGATCGGACCTTCCAGAGGCAAGTCGACTCAAACTGCGAGGCTCCATGTTGGAATAAAGAGCGCTGTCGAAGTGCCAACAACACAAAGCTTGCCAGTCTCAAATAGAACCTTTTGGGAGTCCGATTGGGCCGCACACCGAATCCCCGCTGGTGGTTTTTTATAGCTGCGCAACAATAAACAAGGTTAGTGCCAGTCCAGCATGAAATTGAGGAACGTATGCATTTTTTCTCAGTAAGTGATCGTCGTTACTGCTTCGATGAGGTCACTCGCAATTGCTTTCAGGTTGACCAAGCATCAGAAGATGCGCTTCGCATATTTGAAGCATCGGGAAGAACGGTCAACTCGAAGTTGCTAACAAAGTCACTTGCTGCGAAAGGCTACGACCAAACGACCATAGCAGAACTTGAAGACGACATTGATGAGTATCAACGATTGTCTGAGCGGACTTTCTTAACAAAAGACACGCCTCGAAAACTTAGATCCATCGAACTCCACGTTTCACATGCATGCAACCTTGGTTGTAGTTACTGTTTTGCCGGTAAAGGAGATTATGGAACGTCTCCTCTGCTGATGACAGACGAGATAGCCTTCAAGGCGGTCGACTACCTCGTCGCAAGTTCATCGGAAAACGAAACGCTTGCGATCGTCTTTTTTGGTGGGGAACCCATGATTAACGAGCCGCTGATATGGAAAACGGTCGACTATTCAAAAAGAATATACCCCAATAGAAACTTTACCTATTCTATTACGACCAACGGAACGCTTTTGAATGACACTGCTGTGAATTCTTTCAAGGAGCACGGGTTTTCTGTTCTGATTAGTCTCGATGGTACAGGATGCAAGCACGATGCATCGCGCCCGTACAAGACGGGAGGCGGCTCTTTCTCCGATATCGACAAAAACGTTCGTCGTTTTTCCGAGTCGTTCCCCTTCGGCGCAAGAGCGACCTTAACAAATAATAACTGTAACCTTGTTGAAGACTATCTTCAGTTTAAAGAGATGGGCTTCAGAAGGATTTACTTCTCGCCCGTGAGCTCATTCGATGAGAATATCAAACTCGACGAACACTCATTAAACAAAATCAGGGCGGGCCTAATAGATTTGGCGGATCAATATCTCAAACAGATTGATCAAGGGGAAAAGCCCTTGTTTAGAACATTGAAAACTGCAGTTGATTTGATTATGAGCAACAGGATCGCCTTTGTCGGATGCGGGGCTGGCAGGCGTTTTATTTCCGTGACTCCCGAAGGGGACGTATACCCCTGTCACAGGTTTGTCGGGATGATGCGATTCAAAATGGGCAACATCGTCACCGGAATTGACGAAGCTAGGTATATTGAAAACTGGAGTCAGGGTGTCGAAAAAAGAATTGACTGTACGGACTGTTGGGCTCGGTCTTTCTGTGGTGGGGGCTGTAGCTGGGAGGCTGCAGGCGAGCACGGCTACTTGCCCAAGAGTCTACACCCTGCATCATGTGAATATAGAAAAATGTGCTACGAGATGGCTTTTGACCTTATTTCCCGCCACTCATCTTCGCAGGAGAAAAATCAACGAGAAGCTACTGTATCGGAATAAGCGGTTCAGCGCATTGCTGTCACCATTGTGGAGGTGTTCGTTCTTCTGATTACCGTCTGCGAAGCTTATTGCTACGTTCGCCGAAACCATTCTAGAAATATGGTGAACTAGACATCTTGGTTTGTTATACACAATATTGAGGTTTTTCTGCACTCAAAGGGAGGTAGTCGTGAAGCATATTCATCCGATTAATCCAGGAAGTGGCGACGAGGCAGGCGTGAAGCCGATGTCTTTTGACTGCCTCTTGGGCATTACTGACATCTGTACTGTTTATGATAAAGCAGATGGCTGTGGTGCATACGATTACTGCGACTATGACATGGATGGCGGCAGCATCTGCGTTGTAGATCACTGTGGCATTGATCAAACGTAGTCTCTAATTGGATTAAGGTGAGGAGCTGTTATGAAGCATATCCATCCTGTTGGTTCAAATGAACATCCTCCCGTTGAGCCTTGTTGTCTTGGAGTTGATATATGCAATTTTTACGACATCGCCGAGTGCCCTGTTGCGGATTGGTGCTATGTCGATAAAGAATCAAGCTGTGTTTTGCCAGCAGATTGGTGCGATCCAGTTGACGAGTAGTTTTGTGGCTAGGAACTATTTGGTCCAATTCAGAATAAGATGGGAACAAATACCAAAATCTCGTGTCTGGGAGGAGTTATGCCATTATTGCAAGGTCTCGTTGGATTAGCCTTTATACTTGCGTTATATCTGGCACCTTTTTTAATTCTATTCTTCATTATCCGACTCTTTCTTCGGAGAAAATAGGAGTGTCACGCAAACATTAGCGTAGCTTTCTTCCAATATGAGCCGAGCATTGGCAAGTGGAATAAGAAGCCCGACCGTTCGCCACATGAAAGTGATCGGACGGGCTTCTCTATTTAACCCGGGCCGCCACCCATAGCGGCTTTCCAAGCGTATTCTCAGTGCAAAGCAATCGTCAGTTTAATCCTATGCGCTGATACCGCATTTCATTTGTTCGGCTCGAATTCTACGGCCTGGCAACCCTCGCACTCTCCGGCAAATGGATTGAACGCGAAGGCAGAGATGATGTGTGCGTGGACATCGAGGCTGCTGTAGGCAACATACTGGGACATGGACCCCCGCTGCGCGTGGTATGCGGCCCGGCATATTCATTGCCGTCCAACCCCGTATAGTTGCAGCAAAGGGTGGAACCTCAATGCTCAGCTCATGTTGTCCGTGGGACACGAGAATCGTAAGTACACTTTGGTGCGATTCTCACGCTGATACTGAGCCACCTGGAATAAGATACGTCGCGACAACACTTCGCTTCACCTCTGTCTCGACAAGATGACGTAGACTAAAGTTTCCTTTAGTAAGAGAACGAGAACTATATCTGAAAGCGTTGCGATGGCGTGAAGGCACCGAGTCCGAACCGCCTGAATGCTACGTGCATCTGCATCGCCTTTTTGTTATCTCTGCCAGTTGGGTAGCACTACACTTGTCATCATTTACCCTGGTACATGCTGCCTAAATCCACTACCCCTTCTACCGCGCCGACCATCTCGTCATCGTGAGAGACAACGATGATCAGCTGGCTTTGCTTGTTGCGCTTAACATAGGCCGCAAGCTCGGCGCGGCTTACAGCGTCTAACCCAGTCGTGGGCTCGTCGAGTACCAAAACTGACGACTTGCGTGAAATCGCCGACCATAAGTACACTCGGCGCAGCTCACCGCCCGAAAGCGCGGAGCAACGTTTCCCGAGCAACTCCTTCACGCTGTTTTCCAGCGAAAGTAGGCCATCTACACCCCGGTGATAGGAAGAAAAGGGCGTGTCGAAATACTCTAACAGCTCTTTCACCGTTTCGTCCGGCGCGAAGCACGACTGTGGGCAGCACGATATCTCTCTCGCACGTATGTAATCCAAGTCGCATTCTTCGATTGGCACGCCGTTGTATTTTACTTTGCCTTTCGATGAGTATAGCCCGAGCATCAAGTAAAGAAGTGACGTCTTGCCTCTTCCGTTTTCCCCAACTATGCAATATGTACCAGGACCGGAAAACTTGAAAGAAAACCCGCCGAGGACCTCTCGGACAGATCCGTCTGGAAGGGCAACCGAGAATTCCAAATCAGATACCGAAATGTCATTTATTTCATCGAGTTTAGCTAAATCGGTCCGATTCCACCCCGATCTCTCCTTTTCTCTCGTCGCGATAGCCGTCCTATCCCATGATGCTTTGGCATCTTGATAGGATTTGAACAATGACATCATACTTTTCAAAGTCTTAAAGAGAACCGCGAAGTATGTACCGATGATAGTGTACTCGCCTATTGACATAGTTCCGTTAATGATTCGTACTCCGGAAACAACAAGTATCACCGCTTGAAACAACGCTGCGAAAAGACCATCGAGCGATGTCAGAGAATATGATAGCTTTCCGGAGCGCAAAACTTTGGGAAAATAGCTCTTAAACCCAGCGTCGAGCGCTTGTTCGCTCTTGCCGTACGAAGATGTCAGTTGAATGTTGAGAATCTGATTAAGCTGCGATGCAATTGCGGCGTAAAAGGCGCTGTCCGCCTCTTTCTTCTCATACGTGACCCTATACAAAAGTTTCCTCAACCCAGTAATTACACAGAAATACACGATGAGGAGAATGATGGAAAACACCGCGAGAGTTGAATCAATTGACCATATGATAAGCAATACGATGGGAATGGCTACAATGGACAGCGGCGCACTGATAAAATTCGCCAAAACGAAGGATGAGACCACGCTGGAGTCGGAAATAATCCGTTGCGTTGTATAGGCTGGATCGATGGTCCGACTCACCAAGTAATCGTCTCTTTCAAAACGCAAGACGGCCTCCCTGAGAAGATCAAAGGAAAGTCTCGTGGTTATGCGAATGGAAAGTGTTCCTGCAAAATAAGTAAAGAGGGTGGAGAAAACTCCTATTGACGCAACCAGGAGCGCGAAGAGTACGGCGTCTCTTTCGCTGCGGTTACCGAGAAGAAAATCTAAGAATTTCCCGTTCACGTATGGCATGGCATAGGAGAGAGCGGTTCCAATCACCGTGATAGCAATGAAGACGAAAGCCCCTTTTGCTCTGATGAACCTCGAGAGAACGCATCGAATCAAGGAAGGCCCCAATCTACCCGCCACAAAACATCAATCACTGATACCTTACACCTCAACACAACAGGAGCGAAGATTTGCCAATGAGACTGCTTTAAGATTGCCTTGGGCCAATACGATCTCAAGCTCTTCCTACAAGAGAGTCGGAATCGGACATCTCCTCCGACGAACCTGGCAATCGGGCGGTTGAAATATCTTTTTCAACCGCCCGATTGCCACAATAGATTGGAGCGTCCGCCCGCAAACGACCTCGTTTTACACCCACCAAATCCTTTGCCTTTTGTCGCCTAGGCTAGAAAAATCGCTCATAATAACGCAACCAGCCTGCTCGCTTGAAGAAACCTAAGCCCGTAATGTAGATGTGCAAACTTCCGGACGCCTTGCGCGGCATAGCGCGTATAAACTTCGTCAACCGCCTCAGAAATACCTGAGTATCGCGCCAGGGCAAAAGCATACGACGTCGCCGCCATACCCCGCACCCATTCGGAACGCGGACTAATTGAATAGCTGCACAGTATCATCATACATGCATCTAGACCTGATTCCCCAAGTAGCCGACGTATTGATGCGAGCATCGTGGGTCGCCCCTACGCCATCGTCGTCACCCCTATTAGCAGTATTTAGTGTTTTCCTCTAAATGCGTATCGCCACCCTTAAGAATATGAAGTGTTATATCCAGACCCGATTGTCCCCCATCCCCAACGAAGGGATAAGGAATCTCATCCGGAATCGGCAGTAACGGAGGATTCACAACGACAAGCGAAAAACATGAGTCATCTCACAGAGGGGAGTAAAGGCTCCCCTCAAGCACCCTAGTTTCGTCATCCAAAGAGTTGATGGCAGTGTTCTTCTTACAAAGGTCGACAACAAAAGGGTTGATTTCCACAGATGTTACATCCATGCCACAGTTGGTAAGTATCAGGCCCTGTATTCTGGGGCCAGAACACAAATCGAGAGCCTTCCGTGCGCTCTGCGGTGTAAGGCGCCAATCTCAGCAAATCTGTCCCACAATACTGCGCTGAAGAACAAGACGGAACCCCTGAGCCAAACTCCCCTATACCTTTTTAAGGCTAAGACAGGCAAGTTCACGCACCCGGCATATTCCAGAATAACATCCTATTGTTTTAGATGCTCTACAAGCATGAACAGCCGCGAATCGGAAAGATCTTCTAGTTTCGCCCCGACTGACCGCCAAGGGCCAAAATGGCCTCTCCATCCCCAGGCGACCGGCTCTGGCGCGCAGAGAAGTGCCCCCAAGTGCCGGCAGAAAAGGAACGCCCCTAACTGCCGGCTAGAGGGCACCGAAGAGGATGGCGTAGGTAGTGGATTCGCCGAGCTTGAGCTCGTCGCCGGGATTGAGTTGGGCGGAACGGCCGGGCTCGACCTGAATGCAGACGCGCGTGGCCCCGTTTACCACCACGGTTCCGTTGGTGGACGACAAGTCCTCGACGTGCAAGATATTTTGAGCATCGCACCAGATATGGGCATGGCGGGCCGAGACATCGTCGCCGACGTCGGTAATATCGCCCTCACCAGTGGCCAGCGCGCCAATCTCAACACCCTGCTCACTCGGCTGAATCCAGCGCGGGGCGCTCACGACAAAACTGTTTTGCACGCGCAGCAAGCCCAAGGGGTGCGCCGGGGCGGGTTCGCGTTCGCCCGCAGTCAGCGACATGCCAAGCGAACGCGGCGTGGATGTGCCTCCGCCACAGGTCGCGTGTGCGTAGTCGATGGCATAGTTCACCGAGGACCGCACATCCGCCGAACAACCGACGGCGACAAACAGCACCAGCACGGCCTCGGCGCGCTCGGCGGGCATGAGTTCCGCCGCCTGGGACAGGCGATCGAGCGCGTTGCGATAGAGATTCGTGTCCTGGTGGCACTCTTCGAGCGCGCGTACCATCGGTTCACCTGCAGGACCGCACACCATATTGATCACAGCCGTGGAGTCCATGGGATTGCGCTGGCGCAGGGCCAGTTGCGACATAATACGCGCAGCCGAGGTACCGTATTCGGCAAAGTAGCGCTGCTGAAGCGTGCCGACCGGCGCGCGAACGATAAAGCGGGAAACCCAAGAGCGATCGGCGGCTCGGCTCTGCGGGCTGCGGCCGTCGGCGAGCGGACGGGACGAAAGCACCAAGCCGCACAGCTCGATATGGCTCAGATGCGCCGCGCGCTTAAAGATGTCAAACATGGCCCCGCATGGGGTGAGCTCAACTTGAGATGCCATGACCTAGGCCTCCTTGGTCGTAGAAATAGAATCGGACGATACTTCGACAGGTCCGCCAAAAGTACGGGCAGCTGCGGCTCCACCGGCAAGCGGAGTCGCCATCTGGGCTTTTGTGCGTCGCGGTGCCGAAACGGGAAGTTCAAAGGCAAAGCCCATCGCAAGCAAAAACCACGTAAGCGTATAGGTTGCAACCAGAGCGGCAACAAGGCCGCCCATCACGGCGCGTTGGGAAAATACGCTGCATGCAGCCACAACCAGCACCGGAACCTCGCAGGCAGAAAGCGCAAGCACACCCTGCAGGAACCCCGAGCGCCGATCACGCGCAAGTGCCCCCGCGGCAACGCCGGCTATGCCCGGCAGCGCCAACGCCAGTGCGGCAATAATACCCGGTAGCGACCCAGACCACATGAGCGATCCCAAAGTCGCCGTTACGCGAGCGCCCGACGCCAGCAGCGCGGCCGAAACCACGACCACAGCCCAAACCACGCCACAGACGACCGTCGCGCCGACCATCAGCGCGCGACGAACCGCGCGGCCAGACGCATCCATGGGGCACGGCGTGAGCGGCTCGCCGCGGAGCGAACGACCGACATTTTGCGCATAGTGTTCACAAAACGCCGAGAGCGCCGCCTCGACCGCCGCCGGCTCAAGACGATCTTTTTGATGGCTGGACAGACAGGCCATCACCACGTTGAACAGCTGGGCATCGACAAACGCCAGCGCATCGCGTAGCTCCTCGGAATCCGGCTCAAGCCCCAGCTGCTGGGCCTGCTCGGCCGCAGCGAGCGCCACATCGGGCTCACGACGAAGCAGCTGAGTCAAATCGCAACCGGGCGCATGGGCACCAATGGGATAGTCGGGCAGCGTGTCCATCTTGAGACGGTAGGGGCTGGCGATGTCGCGCGTCTTTTTGCGCGAACCCGAAGTGCTCGGCGCGGCTTCGTATGGCGCGGCGCCGGCAATGAGCTCGTAAACCGTGCTTGCTGCGGCATAGACGTCGATCGCCGGCGACATACGCAAAGCGCGCAGGTCGGGAATATCGTCGGTGAGCATCTCGGGCGGAGCGTAGGCCACCGTCGCGCGACGCAGCGTGGCATAGCGCTCCGTAAACGACGCCTTGCCGCCGGTACCGGCCACGGCCGATGCAGGCTCGAGCGCCAGCGACGAGCCAAAGTCGATCAGGCACAGGTCAAAGGTGCCCTCGGCAAGCTGCCGGTCAAGCGGTAGACGCGCCGTACGCACCATAATATTAGCGGGCGAGATATCGCGATGGACAAAGCCCTCCCCCACCAGGCTCATACGGCAGAGCAGATCGAACAGGTCGCGACCCAGACGCGCCGCCACAAGCGGCGACAGGCGGCCGGCATCGTCCACGGCAAAGCGCGAGCGCAAGCGGGCGAGCGTCTCGCCCTCGACCCATTCCATGACAATTGCAGGCACACCGTCAACCTCGCCCCAGCCATAGAGGCGGGGAAAGCCCTTAAGGCCCGAAAGGGCGCGATGGCATTCATATTCCTCGCGAAACGCCGCTTTGAACTTGGCGACCAGCGCCTCATGGGCGGCATCGTCGTCAAACTCATCGCGCGTCGGCAAGATGAGCTGTTTGAGTGCTACGGCCTCGCCTTGGGCGTTGACGGCACGCGTCACGCGGCCGATACCGCCACGGCGCATGGTGGCATCGTCGGCAAACAGCATCGTAAAACGACGCAGATAGGCAGGCAGTTCGTCCTGACCGAGCGCAATGGCCGGCTCAAACCCGTCGACACGCGCCAGGCGCAGGCCGACCATGGGATCGCGACCGAGCGATTGCGGTGTGGTGGATGCAAGATCGGTCATCATAGGGCAAGCGCCGCCACGTTATTGTCGAAGTTACCGAGCGCGACGTCATCATCGCCGTAATGGCCGACCCATTGACATAGGTTGGTGTAGCAGCCCCACAGATTGGCATACTGCTGATACCACTTTGACCGGGGCGAGAATGTCTGACGACCAAACTCGGCTCGAATGACAAACATCTCCCCGACCAGGCTGTCGCACGGCCTGGGATCTCCCGTAGAGTTATAGGTCGAGACCACGTTATTGGCACGAGAAACATAGCCGTCGAGCATGTTGTACTTGGTCACAAGCCAACTGTGAATGCTCTCTTCCTCAGCAGCGGAAAGGCCACCGGAGTTTGCATCGTTGTCAGCGTTGCCGCCCGTCGAGCCGCCGTTTCCAGACCCTCCGGCAGAGGAACCCGACCCAGAGCCGCCGCCCGAACTCGACGAATCCGAGCCGGAGCCAGAAGTATCCGAGCTACCGGGCTTTCCGGACTGCTGGGCGTCCTGCTCCTTCTGCCGCTCGACCTTATTCACCGTTGCCGCCACGCTATTGTTGGACAACCGATCGATGATCTTGGTGTTGGTGAGCACGATGGTTTTGCCATTGGCAAGCGTGACTTCGTTGTCCGGGGCCTCGGCGCCGTCCGCGTCGTCGGCGCCAAACACAATATGCGCGACCACACTTGCCCAAGCATATCCAGTCGTGGTGCCCAGATCGCTTTTGACCTCATGCCCCACGCGCGGTTCGCGTGCGGCATGTGCCTGCATCATGGACGGCACGGTCATGCCATAGGCAGAAACGCCAGCTATGACCAGCACCAGCGAGCACGACAGCAGCACGTACGCCCGAGGCGCCAAGCCCAGTCGGCGTCGCATGCGCACCGCGGCGCCGCGCTTTGTCTGAGTGCCACCGGGCCGCATGCGTTCTCCTCCAACAAAAACACGCCGCTCGGGAGCGGCGCATTCATTCGAATCCATATTTGAGTGTATCAGCGAACCAAAAAGGTTGCGCAACGAATGAACAAATAAAGGATGCGAGCGGAAGCATCCATGCGATAAGCGGATACAAAGCATCTTTGTTGCACAACAAACTCACAGTCGCACGGGGAAATTATGACTACCCCGTGCGTCGCGAGGAAAACATACGGCAGGAGCAGGCTCGCCACCTAAATCGCGCGGCGGGCCTCGATGGCGCGGCCAAGCGTAAGCTCGTCAGCATACTCCAGATCGCCGCCCACGGGCAGGCCGCTCGCCAGACGCGATACCTCAACGCCCAGCGGCTTGATAGTGCGGGCCAGGTAGCTCGCCGTGGTCTCGCCCTCAATATTGGGGTTGGTGGCGATGATGACCTCGTGGATGTCCTCGTGACCCAAGCGTGCCAGCAGCTCGCGAATGTGCAGCTGCTCGGGGCCGATCTTGTCCATGGGACTGATCACGCCGCCCAATACGTGGTAGAGACCGTGGTAGCTGCCCGTGCGCTCGATCGCCTGGACATCGCGCGGCTCGCCCACCACGCAAATGCGAGTGGTATCGCGCATCGAATCCTGGCAGATGGAGCACTCGTCGGCCGTGGCGTAGTTAAAGCAGCGGCTGCAAAAGTGAACCTCCTGCTTAACCTCCAGGATGGCCTCGGCCAGGCGGCGCGCCTCCTCGGCATCGGCCTCGAGCAGGTAATAGGCGATGCGCTGAGCCGACTTGGGGCCGATGCCCGGCAGGCGACCCAGCTCATCGAGCAATTTTTGCAGGCTATGGTTGGCACTCATATATATGCGCGTCTTAGAACGGCATGCCCGGGATGTTGAGGCCGCCGGTGATGGCGCCCATCTGCTTGTTGGCGAGCTCGTTGACACCGCGGACGGCCTCGTTGACGGCAGCCATGATCATGTCCTGCAGCATATCGACGTCCTCGGGATCGAGCGCATCGGGATCGATGGTGAGGTTGACGAGCTCCATCTCGCCGTTAACGGTCACCTTGACCATGCCGCCGCCGGCAGAGGCGTCGACGGTCTGGGACTTAAGGTTTTCCTGCGCGGCGGCAAGCTGCTCCTGCATCTTGCGGGCCTGCTTCATCATTTGCTGCATGTTCATACCGGCCATGATGGCTCCTTTACGTGCGGCCGCGCGACAAGCTGCAAGGGCAGCCGGAGCACGGCGGGACTTTCAAACTCAAAAATCGTACCACGGCGCGGGGCGAGAGAGCGGGGCGGACACGCTACCTCAGTCGATATACATGTCCTCCAATACAAACCACGCGCAAAGATTATGCAAGGCCGAATTATGCAAGGTTGCATAATATCGCATACTCAATCTAGTAGAGCCGAATCCGACATTTCATGTGTGCCACTAAATAGCTAAATGCCAAACCGCTGCTCGAGGCGGAGCACATGGCGGCAGGGTATAATTTGATTGTCATAGATAGCAATTTGGAGGTGCCCCATGAATGCCCCCGACGCGCTCCAAAACATCCGCTCAAAACACCCCGTTGCATATGTGGTTCTCTATCTCTTTGTCGGCTGGGCATTGCTGGTTGTCATCACCCATGCCATAGCTTTTGGAGCAGAACTGCTGATAGCCAGCTCGGACCAGCCCGTCGTCAAATGGGAAGCGACCGATGAGTGCACCGACGGAACTCGAACCATTTACTACAACAGCCCGTCCCTCTACCAAGAGTTCAAGGTCAAGATAAAGGACTCCAAGATTGTCGATGCCGAACTAGGCGCTTTCTTGACAATCGGAGCAACCGTCAACGCCGAGCAAGTCGAGCACACGGACAGCCATGCGACGTATCGTATCGACCTCAGCATCCTAGGCCGACCGTCACGCACCTGTCTGCTCGAATGCGATATACGCGGCACCACGTTGCACATGTCCGAAATACAGATGCGCCCGGACAAAGAGATCTCTTCTTGAGCAGTATACCCGCCCGTACAGCTACTCCACCGGTTTGAAGATGGTGGCCTGACCGAAGACGCTGCGGATGAGGGCTTTGGCCTCGTCCTCGGTCTGCGGGATGCTCGGGGCTGCGCCCTGGTGGCCGAAGGGGCTGCCGGCGCCGGGGTTGGACTCCCAGGGAGCTGCAGGAGCGTCCTCCTCTTTGGGGGCAGCTACAGCGGACTTGGGCGCGGGCGTCGCACCCGGCACGTCGAACGGAGGCAGATCGTCCCCGCTCGCATCGCCAGCGAAGCCGCCGACCATGGCGTCGTCGTAGGGTACCTGCTCGGATTCCCACGGCGCAGACGACGCAGCAGGCTGACATTTGGGAGCGGCAGAGCGCTCGGGCGCACGGGGCGCGGGCTCAGTCGGGAGCTTACCCGTGGCAGGAGCGCCGGCGGGGTTGTCGGAGCGTAGCCAGGGGGCTTTGCCCAGGTCAGATGACCTGGGCGCGGGTGTCGGAGCAGCCGGTTTGGGCGCCGCGGGCTTAGGCGCCGACGGGGTCGATGCCGCTACCGGCACCGCTTGCTGCTGCGGCGCGCTGGCGCTCGAGGATACAGCGGCCGCCGAGGACACGGGTTGCGGGTCCGCAGATGCCGCAGCCCGTGCAGATGGAGAATGCTCCTCATGTTGAGGAGCCGGCGTGCCACCCCCATCCAGGACATAGTCGACGGTACGACGACCGAAGACTGCGCAGACCGTCGGCAGGACCACCGATTGCGTATCGGCGCGACCGAGCATCTTAATGGCAAAAGTCGAACCCGCGGGGAACGAGACCGTGAGCTTGGAGCCATCGTCGGCCGTGGCGCGGGCGTTGAGCAAAAGCCCTGCGTAGGAAGCCTGACGCGCCTTGACACGCTCGACAACCTCGGCCCATTTGCGCTGCAGCTCTCCGGCATCCTCGACCGCGGGCGTCTCGACGGCGCCGGCGGCAGCAACCTGAGCGGCAGTGTTGGGCTGGAGCTTAGGTGCCGGCACAGCGGCAGGTGCGGGAGCCGGAGAGGTGGCGGGCTGGGGCTTCGGAGCCGGCGTAGGCTGAGATGCCGGCGCGGCGGGCCTGGGGGTCGACGCGGGCGCAGACTGGGTCGCCGGAGCGGCAGCACCACGGTCCCAAGGCATACCGCCCTGGCGCGCGGACGTAGCAGCGGGGGCAGCGGATGCCGCCGGAGCGGCAGCACGAGCGCCCGAAATGAGCGTCGGCTGCTGGGCAGCAGCGGGTACGGATGCTGCAGGCGCGGCGGCCTGAGCAGCGGCCACACTCGCCGGCACGGCGCCGTTGGCAACCATGGCCTCCAGGCGTGCCACGCGCTCGGCCAATGCCTCAATCGTCAAATCGGCCTCGGGACGCGCCAGACGCGTGCAGGCGATCTCGAGCACCAGGCGCACGTCGCTCGCGCTCCTCATCTCCAGCGCGGCATCGTCGAGCACTGTCAGCACACGGGCCAGGCGGTCGGCAGGATGCTCGCCAAAGGCAGCGGCCTCGGCAGCAAGCGCCTCGGCCTGCTCGGAGCCGCCCTCAAACAGCTCGGCACGGGCACCGGCAACGCAGGCAACGTACACGTCACGCACATGCGCCACCAGATCGCGCGTCAGCTCCAGCAGGTCGTTTCCTTCCTCGACCTGCGCACGGATCAGTCCATAGAGCTCGGCAACATCGCGATCGGCGATAGCGCGGGAAAACTCGCCCAGAATCTGGTCCGAAACCTCGCCTAAAAGCGAGCGGGCGTCGTCCGCATGCACGGCGCCGTTGCCAAAAACGCTCAGCTGCTCCAGCGTGGACAACGCGTCGCGCATGCCGCCCTTGGCATGGCGCGCCACGATAGCCAGCGCCTCGTCGTCGTAATCGAAGCCCTCCTGCTCGCACACGTATGCCAGGCGATGCTCAATATTCTCGTTGCCGATGCGATGGAAATCGAAACGCTGGCAGCGCGAGAGGATGGTCTCCAGAATCTTTTGCGGGTCGGTGGTGCACAGCACAAAGATCACGTGTGCCGGCGGCTCCTCAAGCGTCTTGAGCAGCGCGTTGAACGCCGCCGTCGTGAGCATGTGGACCTCGTCGATGATATAAATCTTGTACTTGCCGCGCACCGGGGCAAAGTTGACGGAGTTGATGATCTCCTCGCGCACGTTGTCCACGCCAGTACGGCTTGCGGCATCGAGCTCGTAGACATCGGGGTGGTTGCCCTCGGCGATGAGCTCGCACTCCTCGCAAGTACCGTCGGGCATGCAGCCGCTTGCACCCTCGGCGCGCGCCGCCTCGGCATTGCGGCACAGCAGCGCCTTGGCCAGAATGCGCGCCATGGTGGTCTTGCCCGTGCCGCGCGGTCCGCAGAACAGGTAGGCGTGGGACAGGCGCCCCTCGGTGATGGCGTGCTCGAGCGTCGAGACGATATGTTGCTGGCCCACCACGGAGTCAAAGGTGAGCGGGCGATACTTTCGGTACAACGATTCCATGGGTGCTCCCCCGGGTATACTGAGTCTTGTTGCCGCGGCGGCCATGCGGTCGCACGGCATACTGCATTCCATAATACCCGTACGGCGAGCCCGCCGCGATAGGAGTCCAAAGAGCATGGCAGACGCAGAGAGCAACCTCGTCCCCTCCGAAGCAGCCGACCAGGTCGAGGTCGCGCTCGAGGAGCAGGCCGCAGCCGACGACGGCATCCTGTACCTCAACGAGTACCAGTACGAAAACGACCTGGTCACCGACTTCGCCCGCCTGGTCGCCTCGCCTAGGCGTCGCGGCTCGCTGTATGTCGCCGCGGCAATTGCCGCGCTCATCGGCATCGGCATGCTGGTGGCCGGCGGCAACTGGATCAAGTTTGGCGTCGTGCTGATCGTATTCGGCGCCTTTTTGGCCTGGTGGAGCAAGAACCTTCACCACACGCTCGCCCGCGACTTTATCGACGCCGTCGAGGCCGACGAGTCCATGGGCGGCCGCTATCGCCGCGTCGCCGCCAACGAGGACGGCCTGATGGTTTGGGGCAAGAGCGGCAAGTCGCAGTTCTTCCCGTTTGAGAAGCTCGACCACGTGCTCGACGGCGAGCGCATCTTTGTGGCCATGTTCGCCGACCAGGGCGTGACGATCCCTAAGGACACCTTTATTCGCGGCGATGCCGAGCAGTTCGGTCCCTTCCTCAAGACCCGTATCAACAAAAAACTCCGCATCGAGACCAAGAAGAAGAAAATGAAGGCCGAGAAGGCCGCCGCCGAGGCCAAGCAGGGCGACAAGCCCCAGGAGACCAAGCGCAAGCAGAAGAGGAACAAGAAGAAGCGCTAAGGCCAAGCCAGACAGGCAGCCTCGCATCCCGCTATCCTCCCCATGCACCCGAGCGTGCTACACTAGCAGCATCTATGCCACCGCGAACGGCTCGGCTCCGCGCCCGCCACTCGCAAACGAACTTTAAACGCACGAGGGTTGGCCATGCCGCTTTTCTCGCAACATACCGCCCGGTTCTCGCCGGACGTTCCTTTGGAGGGCACCAGCTCTCGCGAGCTGCTCAAGCGGTACCAGCCGCTCGAGACACTTGCGACCGGCGGTTTTGGCTCCATCGAGATCTGCCGCGACACGCACCTGCGCCGCCGCGTCGCCATTAAGCGCATCCCCCTTATCAACGGTGCCGGCATGCCCGCCAGCGACATCATGGATGTCCTGCGCGAGGCGCACACTGCCGCCATGCTTCAACATCCCAATATCGTGCAGGTCATCGACTTTACGCACGACACAGCCTATGCCTACCTGGTTATGGAGTATGTCGATGGCATGTCGCTTGCCGAGTTTTTGCACCGCGTGGACGGCCACTCACTTACCTTTGACGAGGCCGCGGCCATTGCCGATGCCCTGGGCCAGGCGCTCACCTTCGCCCATAGTAATGGCGTACTCCACCTGGACATTAAGCCCGCCAACGTGCTCATCGACCACTCGGGCAATGTAAAGCTCACCGACTTTGGCATGGCGCGACTGTCGTCCGCCGGTGGCTTTGGCGGCTCGCGCGGCGGCACCATCGGCTACATGCCGCCCGAGCAGCTCGATATCGAGACCGGCACGGTCGATGAGCGCGCCGATGTCTTTGCCCTCGCCTGTGTGGTCTACGAGGGCCTGTGCGGCAGCGCCCCCTTTATGGCGGCCACGCCCGCCGACTCGCTCGACCGCATCATCGGCGGCGCCACCTATCCCAGCGAGCTGATACCACACTTCCCCCCGGGAGCCGAGGCCGCGCTCATGAGCGCGCTCTCCCCCATGCCGCAGGACCGCCCCAACAGCATCGAGGCATTTTGCGACCAGCTCCTTGCCGGTCTGGGCAGCGTACGCGAGGGCCGTCGCAGCCTGGAACAAATGGTTGGCGAGCTTTCGGATGACGAGCAGGAGCTCGACGATATCGAGCCGTCGCACTACGAGGACGACGCCATCGAGATCGACCCCGCACTCGGCTGGGCGGGCACGCGCTGGAGCCATGCGCGCGACTACACCATGCGCGCTATCTCGGCGCTAGCGTGCGGCACCTTTAGCTTTTTGCTGATGCAAACGGCCGGGGTCGCGGCGCTTCCCGGCCTGGTCATTGCGGCTATCGCAATCGGAGCGGCGGCCGGCCTGGCCCCCCAGATCGGCTCGGCCATCTCGGCTGTGGGCTTTTTGGTGCTCATGGCCAACGCCACCATGCAGGCGCAGGGCATCCTGTCGATGCTGCCCGTCGCGGTGATCTTTGCCGCCGCCATGTCCGGTTGGTGGATTGCCTGGGGTCGCACCGAGGCTGCCGCGAGCGCCGCACTCACCTGCGCACTCGCGCTTGGCTGTCTGACCGGCAATACCTTCCTGGCAGCTGGGGTTGCCTCCGGCGTCGCGTCATTTTTGCTCGGCCCGGCAAGCGCCGCCGCGGCAACGGGCATGGGCGCGCTTTTTGCCCGCCTGGCGACAGTCGCGCTTTCAGCCGGAGGCGTGCTGGGGCTCGGTAACGTTGCCGCAGCGCTGGGAGACCCGCTCCTTTGGGCTGCCTTTGGGCTGGCCGCGGCAACTGCCGCAGCGTCATCCGCGCTACTCAATGCCCATGCCAAGCATGCCAATCAGGGCTCAAACCTTGCCGCAATCGCCGCCATCGCTGTCACCGGCATCGGCTGCGCAGCGGCGTCCTGTCTTGCACACCATATGGAAATTGCCAGCCTTGCAGCCGCGGTCATCGCCAAGGCGGCGGTTGCGGGAATCCTATCCTCTATAATCGTTGGGATATGCCTATATTTGCTCGGATACCAAAGAACCTATACGGAGAGTGATCTTTCGTGAACTTCCTGAACATCTTCGAGGACCACGTGGCCGGCATCTTCGGTGCCACCCGTGCCCCGTTCTCCTTTAAGAAGCTTGCCAAGCAGGCCGCTCGCGACATGGAGGATCAGACTCTGGTGATCAACGGCGTCAACACGGCGCCGGCACTCTATACCATCCTGATCGCCGCCGACGACGATCCCATGCTCGCCCCGTTCTACCCCGAGCTTTCGCGCGAGGTCCGCGAGTTTGTGAAGGCGCAGGCCGAAAAGCGCCGCTATGTCTTTGTCGGCGAGCCCCTCGTGCGCTTTATGATCGATCCGCAGCTGCGCGCCGGCAAGTTCTCGGTCTTTGCCGAGAACGTCGATGCCCCCACGCTCGGCCGCCTGTACGAAGAAGAGCGCGCCTATCAAAACGGCCTGGGCCAGAACAACTCCGCGGCAAGCCGTGCCGCCAGCGCCCCGCGCGCCGGCCAGCAGCAGTTTGCTGCCCCGCAGCAGCAGCGCCCCGCCGCCATGCCCCAGCAGCAGCCGACGCCTCGCGCCGCCGCTCCCGACCCGCTTGCCGCGGCAGACCCCTTCGCGCCTAGCGTCCCCGACCCCGCCGCCGCACCCATCCCGGTGCCTCAGACCGTCTCGCGCGACGCGCTTGCCGGCATGGGCGGAGCCGCCGCGACCGGTGCCGCCGTGGGCCTAGGCGCCGCAGCCGGCATCGCCTCCAACATGGCGAGCACTCGCGCCCCGCAGCGCCCGCTCGCCCAGCTCGTCGACGTCGTGAGCGGCGAGAGCCATAGCATCACCTCCGCACAGGTGACCATCGGTCGCGAGCGCTCAGTTTCCGACATTGCCCTGCGCGACCCCAACGTGTCGCGCCGCCACGCCCAGCTCACCTTTACGGGCTCGGATTGGTCGATCGAGGACCTCAATTCCACCAACGGCACGCTCGTCAACAACCGCCGCATTACGCGCTGCCCGCTGCGCAACGGCGATCTGCTGACGTTTGGCCTGAGCACCTTTGAATTTAGGGGATAGTCTCTTATGAACATCGATATCGTCCTTTTTGCAGGCCGCATCGTCCTGGTCGCCCTGCTCTATATCTTCCTGTTCGCCGTCATGAAGACCGGCGTGGGACTTGTGCGCGGACAGCGCCGCGACTCGGCCATTTGGACGATCGATGTGGACAAGGGTCCGCGCGGCATCCGCGGCATCCACGTAGACATGCTCGGCCCCGTCATCGTCGGCCGCTCGCCGTCTTCGGACATCTGCATCAACGAGCCGTTTGTCTCGGCCTCGCATGCGCGCTTTTCGCTGCAGGGCCCGGCGCTCATCATCGAGGACCTCAACTCGCTTAACGGCACGCTCGTCAACGGCCGCCAGCTCGTGGAGCCCGCGACGCTGCGTGAGGGCGACGAAGTCCAGATTGGCGACGTGGTCATGAAGGTGAACCGTCGATGATCGACGAGGAGAACAAGTCCGCAACCATGACCGAGGCACCGGCTGCCGCCGTAGCTGCACCGGCCCACGCCGCTCCGGCGGACTCCACACCCGTGGAGCCCGAGGACACCGTGTTCTCCCTGCCTCTTTCGCATGTAACGCATGATATTTCGGATCTCGCCGATAACGAGGGCGAGGAGGATGCCGCAGCAGCGCCCATCGGCGCACATGCTGCGGAACAGCCCACAGCGCCCGAAGCAACCCCGGCGCCGGCTCACTTTGCAGAACCCGTCGCCGCGGCAATCAACGAGAGCGCTGCGGTGTTTGCAGCACCCGAGCCCGCCGCGCCGGCGTTTCCCATAGCCCCGGCATCCGAGGTTGCGCCCGAGGCAGGGCCATCCCCCGAGGACGGCCCTGCACCCAAGACCCCGCAGCCTGCGCCCGCAAACGAGTCCGATGCCGTGGCCGAGCCCGCCGCCCAGTCGCAAAGCACGCCCGCGCCGTCGCACTTTGCGACGCCCGAGCCTATAGACGTCAGCCCGCAAGACGACGAGTCGACCGCCCGCGTGTCCGAGGAGCCCGGCTCCCCGGACACCGGCGATTCCGAATCAAACGCCGAGACCGACACCGTCTCTCCCGGTGACACAGCAGAGATCGACGTTGCCGCCGTTGAGGCCAAGCTCAAAGACCCCGGGTCGACCATGAGCTTTGAGCCCCTGACCGAGGAACGCATCGAGACCGACTCGACCTATGATGCCGGCACCACCACGCAACTCATGTGGGGCGCCCGCTCCGACGTTGGCTGCGTGCGCCCGCACAATGAGGATTCCTACCTAGTGCAGTCGCCGCTCTTTTGCGTATGCGACGGCATGGGCGGTCACGCCGCCGGCGAGGTAGCCTCTTCCATCGCCGTCGAGACTATTGCCAAGACGGCCCCACAGTCCGCCGACGCAGCACGCCTGGCCGCAGCCGTCGAGGCAGCCAACGCCGCCGTAATCGAGGCGGCCCTGAATGGCCTGGGCAAGCCCGGCATGGGCTGCACAGCCACTTGCGCCTATATCGAAAACGACACGCTCGCCATCGCCCACGTGGGTGACTCTCGCGCCTACCTGCTCCACGAGGGCACGCTCATCCGCGTGACCCGCGACCACTCCTACGTGGAGGAGCTTGTGGACGCCGGCGAGATCACGGCAGACGAGGCTCGCGTCCACCCCAACCGTTCGGTCATCACCCGCGCGCTGGGCTCGGACCCCGCCATGTATGCCGACCACTTCACTCTGCATATCGAGGAAGGCGACCGCCTGATCCTGTGCTCCGACGGACTTTCGAGCATGATTCCCGATAGCGATATCGAGAACATCGCCACGCAGTCCTCAACCGCGCAAATCTGCGTCGACAACCTAGTGGACGCGGCGCTTGCCGCCGGCGGCCACGACAACGTGACCGTAGTAGTCGTTGACCTGGTTGACGATGGCGTTATGCGCGAGGCGCAGCGCGTGCGTCGCCGCAACATTACTATCGCCGCCATCCTGGCCCTCGTCTTTGTGCTGGCAGCTGGCATCTGGGCCTACACGGGTGTCACCGGCTCGTACTACCTGGGTACCTACCAGGGCAATGTCGCCGTCTGGCGCGGCCTGCCCGGCAAGCCGCTCGGACTCAAGCTCCACTGGCTCGAAAGCGAAACCAGCATCAAGCTATCCGACCTGCCCGAAGACACGCAAAACCGCCTCAAGGCGGGTATTCCGCAAACAAGTGTCGACGATGCGCAGGACACGATATCCAAGTACCGCCACCAGATCGACGAGGAGCAGACCCGCCAGGTGATCGACGCGCAAACGATTCGCGACAACACCAATCAGGGATCGACCTCCGAATCAGATTCCGAGAAAACCGCCGAACAGTCCGCCGAGGCCGAAGCCTCCGATAAGAATTAGAAAGGGAGTGCCGCTTATGAGTCGCCGCAACACCGAGCTGCTCTTGCTCATCGCCTCGGCGTTCCCCGTCATCCTGCTGTATGCGATGTACGTCCTCACCGCGGGCGCTGCCATCTCCTTTGAGACGCTCGCCGTACCGATCGGCCTCTTTGCCGCCTTTGCCGCGGCCCACATTGCCGTGCGCATCTTGGCGCCCGGTGCCGACCCCGCCATCCTGCCCATTGTCTTTGTGCTTTCGGGCATCGGCATCACGTTCGTGACGCGTCTCGCCCCCGCTCTCGCCATCTCACAGCTCATCATCCTGTTTGTCTCGGTGGCCCTGATGGTGGGAACGCTCGCACTGGTCAAAAACCTCGACGTGGTCATGCGCTACAAGTACACCTTTGGCATTATCGGCATCATCCTGCTGATGCTGCCCATCTTTATCGGCACCACGATCTCGGGCTCCAAGCTCTGGATTCGCATCGCGGGCTTTACCATCCAGCCCGGCGAGTTCGCCAAGGTCTTTATCGTGCTGTTCCTGGCCGGGTACCTGGCCGAGAACCGCGAACTGCTCTCCATCTCTAACCGCAAGATCCTGGGCTTTAAGATCCCTCGCCTGCGACTGCTGCTGCCGCTGTTTGCCGTGTGGGGTGTGTGCCTGCTCGTCGTCGTCTTCGAACGCGATCTGGGTTCGGCCGTGCTGTTCTACACCATCTTCTTGCTGATGCTCTACGTTGCCACGGGGCGCTTTTCGTATGTCGTTATCGGCCTTGCGCTCTTAGCCATCGGAGCCGTGGGCGCCTACAAGTTCCTATCGCACGTTCAGGTGCGTTTCCAGGTTTGGGTCGATCCGTTTAAGGACGCCCAGGGCCAGGGCTACCAGATCGTCCAGTCGCTCTTCTCGCTTGCCGATGGCGGCCTGGTCGGTGTTGGCATCGGCAACGGCATGGCCAACAACATCCCTGTCGTCGAGTCCGACTTTATCTTCTCGGCTATCGGCGAGGAGATGGGCCTTTTGGGCGGCGGCGCCGTGCTCATCCTGTTTATGCTCTTTGCCGTTCGCGGCCTGACCACGGCTGCCCGCGCTAAATCCGACCTCGCTGCCTTTAGCGCCACGGGTCTTACGGCCGCCATCAGCTTCCAGGCCTTCTTGATCGTTGGCGGCGTAACCCGCCTGATCCCGCTAACCGGCGTCACCCTGCCCTTTATGAGCCAGGGCGGCTCCTCTCTGCTGGCGAGCTTTATCATCGTCGCACTCCTGCTGCGCGCCGGTGACGAGGCGACCGGACGCGAGGCCGAGCTTACCGGCACCGGCACCATGGCCGCCATCACCGACGATCAGGTCGCATCTGCCGCCGCCCCGACGGGCACGCGCTTTGCCGCCTCGTCTTCCTACGGCAGCGGCAGCCATTCCGTCGGCTCGCGCATGCGCCGTCGCCTGCTCGACACGCCTGAATCCGGTGTGCTCGGCCGCGTTGCGCTCGCCAACCGTCTAACCCGCGCGGTGCTCGCCTTTACGGCGCTGTTCGCCATCCTTATCGGCAACCTCACCTATGTCCAGGTCATTAAGGCCAAAGACTATCAGGACATGCCGACCAACAACCACACCATCGCCCGCTCCAAGTACATCCAGCGCGGCTCCATCATCACGTCCGACGGCGTGACGCTGGCCGAGTCGCTGCAGCAGGAGGACGGCACCTACGTACGCTCCTATCCCAACGGCAACCTGGCAGCGCACGTGGTTGGCTACGTGAGCCAGCAGTATGGCACCACCGCCATCGAGAGCGTCATGAACGACACGCTCACCGGTTCTAAGGACTACTCCAGCTGGAACAACGCCATCGCGTCGCTCGCGGGCCAGACCCAGCCGGGCAACACCGCCAAGCTCACCATCGACTCGCGCATCCAGACGGCTGCTGAGCAGGCGCTCAAGGGCTTTAAGGGCGCTGTAGTGGTCATCGACCCGCGTACCGGCGCGGTGCTCGCATGTGCCAGCTCGCCCACCTACGACAACACCAACATCGATGCCCTGCTGCAGACGGGCGGCGGCGAGGACGGCTCCATGTACAATCGCGCCATGGACGCGCTGTACACGCCGGGCTCAACGTTTAAGGTCGTTACGCTTTCCGCGGCACTCGAGACCGGCACCGCCAGCCTTACCAGCACCTACCAGGCGCCCGGCTCCATGAACATCGGCAACGCACCGGTCACCAACTATGCCAACGAGAGCTACGGCACCATCAGCCTGCAGCAGGCCTTTGCCGTGTCCTCCAACGTCGTCTTTGGCCAGGTGGCAAACGAAGTTGGCGCAAACACGCTCGTGCAGTTTGCCAACGCCTTTGGCTACGGCCAAAAGCTCGGCCAGGACCTGACCTCCGCGGCCTCCATCATGGCCGACCCGTCGCTCATGACCGAGTGGGAGACCGCCTGGGCCGGCGCCGGCCAGCCTGTCGGCATGGACCACACGCCCGGCCCGCAGACCACCGTCATGCAAAACGCCGTGATTGCCGCCGCCATCGCTAACAGCGGCGTGGTCATGGACCCGTACTTTGTAGCCCAGGTACTCGCCCCGGACGGAACCGTGGTCAAGACCACGCAGTCCCGCTCGCTGGGTCAGGCCATCAGCTCCGCCACGGCCGACCAGGTCAAGCAGGCCATGCTTGCCGTCGTCCAGTCCGGCACCGGCACCGATGCCCAGATCCCCGGCGTCAAAGTCGCCGGCAAGACCGGCTCGGCCGAGATCGGCGGCACCAACGTCAACTCGATGTTTGTTGGCTTTGCACCTTACGATTCACCCACGGTCGCCATCTCGGTGGCCTTGGAGGATTTCGACAAGCATGACATCAAGGCCGCCAAGATCGCCGGTATCGTCCTGACCGCGGCGCTTGCCGCACAGGGAGCGTGATGCCCATGATCGAATCGGACACCAGAGGCGCGCCGCGGCCGAAGAGCTAGCGGCAACGCGCCACACGGCCCCAGCGGCCACATCGTAGGTACTACACACATCGTTGAGCGAATAGTTATGTTAGGAGCAGGAATGGAACAGAGGGTCCTCGGGGGAAGATACCTCCTCAAGGATAAGGTGGGAACAGGCGGCATGGCGACCGTCTACCGTGCACAGGACCAGGTCCTCGACCGCACGGTTGCCGTCAAGATCATGCTGCCGCAGTATGCTGGCGACGCAACCTTCGCCGCACGCTTTAAGCAGGAGGCCCAGGCAGCAGCCGGTCTCTCCTCCCCCTATATCGTGGGCGTCTACGATTGGGGCAAGGACGGCGACACCTATTACATCGTCATGGAGTACCTGCGCGGCACCGACCTTAAGAGCGGCATCAAGAGCCACGGCGCCCTCGACCCCAAGAAGGTCGCCCAGATCGGCTCGCAGATCAGCTCCGCGCTTTCGGTCGCCCACAAGCACGAGATCATCCACCGCGACATTAAGCCGCAGAACATCATGGTGCTGCCCGACGGCAACATCAAGGTAATGGACTTTGGCATCGCGCGCGCCAAGAACAGCCACCTCACGCAAGACAACAACGTGCTGGGAACCGCCCACTACGTCAGCCCCGAGCAGACCCGTGGTCAGGACCTCGGCCCCACCTCGGATATCTACTCGCTGGGCGTCGTGATGTATGAATGCGCCACCGGCCGCGTTCCCTTTGACGGTGACGACGCTATCTCGGTCGCACTCAAGCAGGTCAACGAGCTGCCTATTCCGCCGAGCCAGATCAACTCCGGTGTCGACGCCGACCTTGAGCGCATCATCCTCAAGTGCATGGAGAAGGACCCCGCAAACCGCTTCCAGACCGCCGACGAGCTGCGTCAGGTGCTCAACAGCTACCTGTCGGGCCGTGCCGTCAACGTCTCGGAGCCCACGCGCATCATCGGTGCCCCCGGTGAACTGGGCGCCACCAAGACTCGCGAGCTTTCCGATCAGACGCGCGCCATGGTGCGTCCCGTCTCGGGCGTGAGCGGCCAGAATACCGCCCGTAGCTCGGTTTCGGGCTCCACCGGCTCCTACGAGGTCGAAGAGCCCAAATCCAACAAGAACAAGATCATCGCCGCCGTGGTGGCAGCCGTTGCCGTCATCGGCATCGTGGTGGCCTTTGCCACAGGACTCTTTGGCGGCGAGCAGGTCACCGTGCCCGATGTGCTGGGCAAGGACCAGCAGACTGCCGTCGAGCTGATCAAGGAAGCCGGCCTCGAGGTCGGCACCGTCGACCAAAGCTACAACGACGATGTCGACGAGGGCAAGGTCGCCGAGCAGACGCCCAACGGCAACACCAAGAAAGCCAAGGGCACCAAGGTGAACCTGGTAATCTCCAAGGGCCCCAAGCCCTCTGAGAAGGTTGAGGTTCCCCGGCTTGTCGGCCTGACCAAAGACCAGGCCGAGGCCGCGTTGGCAAGCGTTGGCCTGAAGGGCAACGCCTCCGAGCAGGCCAACGAGGCCGATGAGGGTCAGGTCTTTGAGCAGGGCACCGAAGCCGGTAAGGAAGTCGCGAAGGGCACGACCATCTCGTACAAGGTCTCGAGCGGCCCGGATACCACGTCCGTCCCCGATCTGACCGACATGACCGAGGCCCAGGCGCGCAACGCCCTCGATATGGCAGGCTTTGGCGTCGACGTGAGCTACCAGGAGAACGACTCGGTTACCGAGGGCACCGTGATCAGCTGGAACCCCAGCGGTAAGCAGAAGCCCGGCGCCACGATTACCGTCGTCATTGCCAAGAAGTCCGGCAAGGCCAGTGTTCCGGGCAACCTGTACGGCAAGAGCATTTCCGCCGCCGTCACCGCGCTCAACAACGCCGGTTTCTATAACATTGGCTTCTGTGACCAGAACGGCAATCCCGTAAGCGGTAACGAGGATGCCACCGTTACGGGCGTCTCCCCCACCGGCAAGCAGTCCACCGACAGCACGATCACGCTGACGGTCGCACTTTCTGGCTCGGGTTCGGGCTCTGGCTCGGGCACGGGTGACGATTCCGGTACGACCAACTAGTCGCCACCCCACCGCTCATCACGGCTCTCGCCGCAAACATATTCGCTCACAGGCGCCCGCTTGCTCCCCCAGCAAGCGGGCGCTTCGTTTTTGACATGGCATGAACCAGAAGAGCCCGGCACCGTGGCGGTGTACCGGGCTCGATCAATCTCTGGTGCCCGCGGGCGGATTCGAAAACTCCCCCGCGGGGAAATGAGTGACGCGGGTGCCGACGGTCCGAATCCTGCCCTTAGACCAGAAGAGCCCGGCACCATAGCGGTACCGGGCTCGATATTCCTCTGGTGCCCCCGGGCGGATTCGAAAACTCCCCCCGCAGGGAAATTGGTGACGCGGATGTCGACGGTCCGAATCCGCCGGCAGCTCCCACAAACCAGAAACGGCGCCGCTCTCGCGACGCCGTCATATTCCCTGGTGCCCCCGGGCGGATTCGAACCGTCGACACCCGCTTTAGGAGGTCTTGTATTTCTATTTGAGCTGGTGTTTTATAATTATATACAACTTCATATAACCGCATGTAAAACGGCATATTTCAAGAATCGCGAGATATAGGCTTCAAAAACTTTCTACCCTAATTCTACCCAGATACTCTTGCTTGGGTAGATTTTTGGGATTAGGCTAGGGGCAAGCCTTTAAGGGCTTGCCCCTAGCCTAATCCCAAGGAATCCCACCATGAGCACCAAACCACGAGTCGTCGGAAACGGCAGCGTATATCAAGTTAAAGAAGGGGTGTTCCAATACCGCTTCAACCTCGGCAAGGACCCCAAGACTGGCAAATACGCCTACTCATCCAAGAGAACACTGCACTGCGAAGGTGTGAATAGACGCACACAACAGGCAATGCTCCGCAAAGCCTTGGAAGAATACAAGGAGGAGTTGAACTCCGGTGTCGTCCGTGACAACGGAAACCTCACCGTCGCAAAGTACGCCGAGAACTTCCACAGCCTAAGGGAAGAGGGCTTCAAGTCACCGCTCGCCTATGCCCGTGAGGGCAACTATATTAGCCACATTCAAGAAATGTTCGGCCATATTCGACTTACTGACCTCCACCCTGACGATATACGGCACATCTACGCAAACGCCCGCAAAAAGGGAATGTCCGAAGCCGAGCTACACGGGACACATGTCAAACTGCGACAGATTCTCCAAGACGCCGTAGACAACGAGCTCATCCTTCGTAACCCATGCACGCCAATCAAGCTTCCCAAACCAACTTACAGGGAAAGAACTCCGCTTACGGCAGACGAGGCTTCACGATTTCTGTCTTGCCTCATGGATGAACCACTGTCGGCCAAGGCAACGGGCACCATGCTCTTGCTCCAATGTGGTCTCCGACGCGGCGAAATGCTCGGCTTGACTTGGGGCGACATCGATCTTGGGCAGCGCACGTTGAGCGTGTCGAAGCAGTTCACCAATGACAAGACTCTCCGACCGCCAAAATCGAAGATGAGCCGACGCACCATAGCAATCAACGACTCCCTGGCCTGCTATCTCAGCAAATGGAAGCTGGAACAGCGGGCGCAGCTCAACCGATACACTCTCGATCAGGACGACAAGACGCCTATCGTTAACGGCATAAAGGTCGTCACGACCGAGGATGGCATATACGCCACAGTCGTCAACGTAGACGGCCACAACTTCGACCGATGGTTCCGCGACTTCTGCGTCGATAACGGCTTTGGGAGCTACAACAATATCACCAGAAGATTCCAGCGAAACGGCAAAGAGCACGTGAGGGGCACGGGATACAGTGGGCTCGTCCCCCACGCCCTGCGGCACACGCAAGCGACGCTCCTAATCGGAGAAGGCGCAGACGTGAAGACTGTCCAGGCAAGACTTGGACACGCATCTCCAAGCACGACGCTCTCCATCTACTCCCACGCCATCGAGGCAAACGATCGTAAGGCAGCAGATGCCTTCGGCGAGCTCATTTCCCAAGAGAGCAATTCATAAAGGAAGGGCCGAGATATACCCGGCCCTTCCCTTGCTTTGAACATAGATGGACTAATGGCGGTAGACCATCGCTCCATATGGAGCTTTATCCTCCCAGGAAAACGATGAGGCGTCGCGAATGGGGAAGACGCCGATTATAGGTGCCTTCGTCCATTCGTCGGTATTCAGAATCGCGCCGTCCTTGTCATAGATCGGCTCGACCTGAGAACTCTGGACATCACGAATCCCCGGCCATTTATCAGCTATTGCATTAAGCACCTCATCCGTAGGACAGGCTTCCCTTGAGGAAAGATAAACATAGTGCGGAATTGCATCGCTTGCGTTCCGCACTTCAAGGACGAAAGCATAGTCGCATGATGAGGCGTTTGGCTCATTGACCACAGGCCAATCGTCGGGGACAACGAGATACGAGCCACCTCGCAGGTCCACGCGTTTCATTGACGGCCCCTTATCAACAAGGCTGTCTTGCGGAACAAATCGCAGCATATGGTTACGAAGAGCCTTGTAATAAGAGAGCTTGTCGTTTAAATCGTCGGCAGCGAGCGACAGGGACTCAGCATCGCCATATCCACTAAGCTCATCCTGAATAGACTTGACCCGTTGCGCACAAAAAGCACTCAGCTCTGCAGCCGCACCCTTGTTGACGCGGAGACAGATACTCGCGAGAAGGTCGACCACTTCCCCCGGAGTCTTAAACTCTTGCGAATGTTGTTCCTTGAACATGCTGATGTTGTCATCGGTCTGTTCAAGGACGGTCGTCCCAAACTTTCGTTTTTTCGGTTTCCTGGAGCGTTCCATTTCATCCTCCAATCGATTTTCATTGCAAGTATAACCTTTTTTTCGAGGTAAAAGCGCTTATCCGAAACTTTTCGGAACTTTTTCTGAATCTTCAGCGCCTCGATTGCCAGAAGCAGTATCATCGAATTGCACAGATAAGCGAATGCCGGAATGGAGGTGCCCAAAGAAGGCCATAGAAACAAAAAGCCGCCCACCCCTCCCCTCTAGTCGCCAAACTGAGGTGGGGAGGAGTGAGCAGACCAAAGGAGATTCTACCATGGTAGATTCCGCTGTTCCCAAAGCGGGTATCGTACCCGCTCCTCCTCGCGTCGTTCTGGGACGCGAGCGTCTGCTCGGCGTCACCGAGATTCGTGAGCTGACCGGGCTTGGGGAGGTTGCCGCCGCATCGCTCATGAAAGAGAGCGGTCGCTGCCTCAAGCTTCATAGCCGCCTCTTCGTCATCGAGTCCAGCTTTTTTGAGTACCTTCACGAGTTGGAGGTGTCGGATCCGTGCAGCCTGTAGCCAATAGCTCATTCAACGTCGAAGCCGATCAGCTCAAGACCTATATCGAGGAAATGAACGGGCGTAAGCCCATGGCTCATATACGCAGCCTCCCCTCTCTCGACAAGCTCATCGGGGGCGTCGTACCCGGAATCCTGACCATAGTCGGAGCGGCACCCGCTGCCGGCAAGACGACGCTCCTCAAGACCATCTCCGACGACCTCGCATCCCAAGGCGTGCCCACCGTCTTCTATTCCGCGGAACTCCCCGCGTATCGCATCGCCCAGAAGGGCATCACGCGCCTCGGCAATGGAGACTTCAGCCTTTCCGAGGCGACCGGGACAATCCCCGAGAAGAGGGAGGCATTTGAGCACGCCTGCGCCATCTACGCCGAGACCGTAGCACCTAACTCGTGCATCATGGACAGCCAAACGTCCATGGAAGATCTCGGGCGTTGCATCGGTGATTGCATTCACGAACGTGGGCAGCGCCCTGCCGTTTTTGTGGATTACCTTCAGCTCATTGCAGCAACCAATTTCAATGTTCGCGCGGAAGAACGCGTTGTCATCACCGCTTGCGTCCAAGCCCTGGGCAACATCGCCCGGACGTATGACGTCCCCGTTTTCCTGATAAGCAGCGTCGCGCGCGATAAGTACAACGATGCGAACACCGAGCTCAACGTCTTCGCTGGCTCGCAGGGTATCGACTACGGCTCCGACAACGCTCTCTTCCTGCAGGTCGACGGCAGGGACAAGAAGGAGCGGAGGTACAACTCTGAGCTAGATGTTCGTCCCCTGCTCGTTCGCGTCCTTAAGGCACGCTATGGCACGCTTGGGAGCGCCAAGCTCACCTTCGACGCGCCCCATGCCACCTTCTATGACCAGGAGGGCTAGGCCATGCGCGGCAACAGCAAGACTGCGCATATCAACGTCCGAATGACCGAGGAGGAGCGTGCCGTCATCATGGCGCGCTCCTCCTCTTTTGACATGGCCCCATCGACGTTCATGCGCGAAGCTGCCCTCCGCATCGGGCAGAAGCCCGTCAAGGTCGCCGACGAGGCGACCTTGCGGCAAATCCTCCACCAGATGAAGAAACAGGGCGGAAACCTCAACCAGGCCGTCCATGCCGCAAACGCCTATGGCGTGGATGCGCAGACGGCCCGA
Source organism: uncultured Collinsella sp. (assembly GCA_900542905.1). Taxonomy (GTDB): domain Bacteria; phylum Actinomycetota; class Coriobacteriia; order Coriobacteriales; family Coriobacteriaceae; genus Collinsella. The sequence goes on along the minus strand of UQPF01000002.1, from coordinate 50,329 downwards.
CAGCTCACGGAGGCCGTCCGACTGGTGTCGAGCACGGCCTCGCAGCTTTCAAACCTCATCTCCAAGAATCGAGAACTATCATGAAAACCAAGATGCTCACAGCGCTCCTATCATCCCTTTTCCTAGCGATCCTCGCATGCCCCGTACTCGCCGCCCCCATCGACATGCTCGTCGCCGGGTACGGACTCGACGCATCGGCAATTCCCACAACGTTCGACGCGGAGACCGTCCTCGGCTGGTGGCTCTCGGACGGGTTCGTCACCCATCCCCTCGGGGCCTTGTTCGTCTTCCTCCTTGCACTCTGCGCCTGCGCCCTCATCGCCTACTCAAGCGCCCTCAAATCACGAGCCGAGGACGGCGGCGTGCTCGGCGACGCCCACGTCAAGACGGGCCGCGAGGTCGTGAAGGGGTCCATGACATGGGGCGGCTCGACGAGCCCCTCGTCGCGCGGGTTCGTCTACGGCTTCACCAAATATCGCGGTAAGCCCTGCTATTTCTACGAGCCGAAGAAGATGATTTTCGTATCAGGGGCCACTGGGTCAGGTAAATCACGCTTCCTCTACCTCCCCTCAATCGACCTGCTCAGCTACGGCGACGCCTCCAACGGCTCCGAGCCCGCGACCCTCGTCGTCTCAGACGTGAAGAACGAGCTCATAGAGCTCACGGGCGATGAGCTTGCCCGTCGTGGCTACCGCGTCCTCCTGCTCGATACGCAGCACCCCTATCGCGGCCAGAGGTTCAACCCGCTCAAGCAGGTTCTCGACCTCCATGCCGAGGGGCGCGACCAGGAGGCCGAGCAGGCGGCGGACGCCATCGCGGAGCTCGTGGTGCAGGATGACGAGAAGGGCAAGGGTTCGCACTGGACGGCATCGGCCAGGGGCTTGCTCTCGGCCCTGGTCCTGCTGGTCTCCATGTCTGACGAGTGTCCCGAGGGATCGAGGCACCTCGCGACCGTCTGCGAGGTCTTGGACCGTGGCACCGAGGCCGAGGGCGACGACCCGGCCGAGCCTCTGAAGGCCGTCTTCCGCTCCCTGCCGAGCGGTCACCCCGCCAAGGGCAGGGCGTCGCAGTTCGTCTCCTCGGGCGGCAACGAGCTCAGGAGCATCCTCTCGACGCTCAAGGTGGCACTCCGCCCGTTCTCGTCCGCGCCGGTCACATGGATGACCTCTGGCTCCGACATCGACCCGCGAACGGTGCTCACGGAGAAGAGTGCCGTCTTCCTCCACGTGCTCGACGAGGGCTCCCCCTACAACTGCATAGCGGCGATATTCCTCTCGCAGCTCTGGGCTTCGGTCCAGGCGGTCGCGGACGTGAACGGCGGAAAACTCCCCCGCCCCGTGCAGATACTCGGCGACGAGTGGGGCAACCTCCCCCGCGTCGAGTGCCTGCCCGCGCTCCTCAGCCTAGGACGCAGCTACGGTTGTTTCTGGGTCGGCGCGACGCAGGACGTATCCCAGCTCAACAAGTACGGCGAGAAAGACGGCCGCAGGAAGATCCTCGCGAACTGCGGCATCAAGGTCGCGATGAAGCTCGCCGAGGAGGAGGACCGCCGGTACTTCACCGAGCTCATCGGCAAGACCACGCGCCACACGCAAGGCACGAGCAACGGCAGGGCCGCGTCAGGCACGTCCTCCTCGACGTCCTACAGCGAGAGCGCCGACGACGTGATACACCCCTGGGAGTGGCGCGACATGGCCCCGGACCGGGACGGGATCATCGTCGTGAAGCACGCGGATAACGGTATGCCCGCATGTCGAGCCGGCGTCTTCCGCTCCCCCGTCACCGACTGCACCAACACGCCCACAAGGGAGCACTTCGACCTCGGGACCCCCGAGCACGAGGCGGAGAACCGTCGCGCCTACCAGCGCCGCCTCGACGAGTCAGCTGCTGGGAAGATGCGCGAGGAGGCCTCGACCTGGTGCCCAAAGTGGCCCGAGCCGGAGAAGAAGAACGGGAGCAAGCCGGGCGGCAAATTCAGCGGGCTCTCGCTCGACTAGGGAGGCGACCATGACGGCGATAAAGCAGACGAGCGTCTGCAGCGAGAAGCACCTCGCGAGACTCAGGGATTACCTCTCCTGGGACCGCGACAAGGCGCTCGCCCACGGCACGCAGAACATTATCGACGATGACCGCTGGTTTCAGGAGATGGCAGACACGAGGGCGGCCATGGGTCACGACAGGCCCGGCAAGGCCGGTGCCAAGTGTACCTACATGCAGCACCAGATACTCGGGTTCCTCCCAGACGAGTGCGACCTCAACGGCGGGAAGATGACGCCGGAGCTGTGCATGCGCTATGCGAGGGAGTACGTGGCCGAGCGCTACCCCAACCAGGAAGTCGTGATGGTGCTGCACCGCGAGCGCTGCCGCGCGGACGCCACCGACCGCTACGCCGTGCACCTCGGCATCAACCGCAGTGATCTGGAAACCGGCCGAAGGCTCGACGAGGGCCCCGCCCGAAAGGCGGCGGCATCACGCGTGAAGACCGTCCGTACCCTGGACGAAAGGTACGGCCTCAGGCAGCTTGAGCGCGGCAAGGCCAACTCGCGCGTCCACGCGAGGCAACCCGGCACGGAAGAGCGCGACATGGCCCGAAAGGGACAGGCCGAGCGCTCGGAGAACGCCCGCGTCCGCGTCGCGGTCGCCCGCCGAATCGAGGAGGTCGGGCGCATGCGCGACTGCCCCGACCGGATGGGCGAGCTTGAGCGGCGGCTCAAGCGGGACGGCATCGAGCTCGCCAGGTCGAAGGGCGGGAGCCTCCAGTACCGCTTCCCCTCGAAGTCTCTCGGGGGCATGAGGAAGGTCAACGGCGGAAGGCTCGGCTTTGCCGTCGACCGCTCGACTGGCATCGCCGTCCGCTTCACGCTGCGCGGGATAGCGACGGCGATGCGGGCGTTCTGGGAGCTTGAGCGCAGGGCGCTGGAGAACCAGAACGGCCGAGACGACTGAGCATTTGGGCCGGGACGCAACAGGCGTCCCGGCCCCTTCTTTTGCCCTTCGGTGAGAGCGACCTCGGAGCGGTTCGCCGTCCCGCCGCAGGCGGGCAAGATGATTCCGTGCAACGGAATCCATATCTTGCCTGCACGGAGCGAGCCGGTTGCCCAAGGCAACGCGAGCCCGGGCAGGTGAGCGCCGGTTGAACCGACGCCGAGGAGACGCGACCCTGGGGAGCGTCGCACGACGGCGCTCGGCGACCCGGCGCGAGAGGCCCAGCCCGGCGACCACGGCGGAGCGATGGCGACTTCTGGAAGCCATCGAGCGCAGCCGTTCGGCGGGCTGGGCCGGCGTGAGCGGAGGCGGACGAAACGCGACCCTGGGGAGCGTTGCCAGGGAGCCGCAGCGAGAGCGACGCCGTGCGTCGCGGGGGTCCCGCCCATAAGCGGGACCCATCGGCCGCAAGGCCGATTGCCGCGCCTCGGCCCTCTCGACCTGCGCGTCGGGGAGGAGTCGGCAGTAACCTCTCCCCGATCCACAACGGAGACCTAAAGCCGCTCGTACGCCCCCTTCACCAGCTCGCCCATAAGCTGCCTTCGCTTGCCTAGGAACTCCTCGTAATCGAGGTCCTCAAACCCAACAGGCAGGGCATGCTCCTCGCAGTTGCGGCGATACTCGTCCTCCCCCAGCGCGGCGCGATACCTACGAACGTACTCATTCGGGGCGTCATCCGAGATGTAGATGTTGTTCTGGTAGTCAACAAGGGTGAAGTTGCCTCGGTTGCTGCGCTGTGAAAGGTAGCCCTTGGCCTTCAGGTAGTTATCTGGGAACAGATGATGCTTGTCCAGAGCCTTTTTGGAACCTGATGAGCCGGTAAGCAGCAGTTGAGAAAGAGGGGCCGTGCTGAACAGCGCCTTGGCACCGAGCACGACCTGAGCCGCGACGAAGCCCCACCAGGTCGGGCCCGTCGCCTCGTTTGCGTCGAGGGAGCTGGGCAGCGTGATGGAGAAATAATCGTCCGTCATGATGGCAGCGAGCCTACGGTCGAAGTACGCCCGGAACTCATCGGCGGTCTCAAGGCGCGAGACGTCGTTAAGCTGCTGCTCGAACTCGGATTCGAAGGACCCCACATAGAGCCCCGTTATGGCTGCGGCGAAATACCAGCGCCGCACGAGCCCGCGCACAGCCAGTGGCTCCATGTCGAACTCATAGCGCCCGATAAGGTAGAACGCATAGCAGAACATGAGCGCGTTGCCCGACCCCACCTGGTCAGAGCAGACATAGCCCGCCTCCGCCAGCGTGTTGATGAAGGCATGCCAGTTGTTCAAGTCAAGCACGAGATCGAGGGCGCGACCGAACGTGGCAAAGTTCTCAGCTCGCGTCTCGGGCGTCGTTTCCTTTGTCTTGAGATCTCGCCCGCGAAGAATCTGGTAGGCATAACGCAGGCGACCCCTCTTGAACCCCACGCCCACCGTGGCGCGAATGATATGCGTCGGCGAGACGGTCATGAGCGGGTTGTACGAGGTGCCCTTTGCGGGCGCATGGCTCATGGCGCAGAACTCCTCTATACGCTCCCTCATGGCAGGTTCGTAGACCGAAAGCAGGGTCATGATGAAGTCATCCTGCTTAAGCGCCTGCCCTTGCGAGTTCACACGCACAAAGATGTCCGATACGGTCTCCTCGTCAGCCGATTCGGAAATCTCCAGCGTCGGCAGAAGATAACGCTCAAGCCCGAGTAATGCGTTGAGCCCGCTCTCGACGGCATCCTCGCCGTCATCGTCGAGTTCGGGTTCTCCCTTTTTGGCATTCGCCTCGTTAAGGCGCTTGATGAACGCCCTGCGATAGGCGCTCAGCTTGTTGTCGTGGTTCGCCGCGAAGGCCTCGGATACGTCCGGCACATAGCGCGAATCCTTCTCGGTCGAGGCGTCGGCATTCTTGAATGAGCGTGCGATGGGGTCGTAGGCGACCTTCACCGTACGCTCCCTGAAGTTCTTGTCTCGCACGGACACGCCGTACAGGGAGCTCAGAAGGGCAGTGAGTCTCTGCTGTCCGTCGATGACAAGGGACTTGGGGACGGCATACACCTTTTGGTTCGAGCCTATGGCAGACTTCTTGCCCGCGTTGTCGCTCGGAGAGTCCCACAGCATCACATAGCCAATAGGGTATCCGCGGAGCATGGAATCAAGCAGGTCGCGGACCTTTTCGTTGCCCCACACAAAGGGTCGTTGCAGGTCGGGCAGACCGATCTTGCCCGTCTGAACGTCCTTCAGGATGTTACCAACCTCCAGCGATATGGGGTTATAGATGGAATTTGGCACTATAGTTCACCGACCTTCTTGGCGTACAGGTTGAAAAGATGGGCGACTATCTTCTCCTCGTCCCCACCGAAGTCGACGCCATAGGCAGCTTCGACAGCAGCGTCGAGCGCCTTATGCGCAGACATCAGCTCGGGGAAGAACGTTTCGTTCTTGGGATCGTACATGTCCGCGAGCGTCGCACCTTCTTGGGCATCCCGGGCGTCGAGCACGGCTTGGGCGCAACGCTCAACTTCTTCGCGTTGGGATTCCGTGGGCTCGGGCCAGACGAAGTTGTTGTAATCAATATTGGCCGAATACTGGTAATCGTCCTTCAATCTTCCGGTTACGATCCTAACCCATGCATTATGGAATTGAGATTGCAGAATGCCATAGTGATAGAGAGAGGCATTAGGTATCAATCTAACCTTGTTGCTGCAAAATATCTCTGGACCAACAAAGCCCATTGGAACACGTTTCCTTCTGCTTGAAGACACCTCTGGGATGATGATGGAACTTCCCTCGGGCATGTTCTCAACGTGAAATCTCGTTGGCTTATCTGCTATTTTCCGGGTTCCAGCGCTTTTACTTGCAAGCCTGTATTCACGAACCTGTTCTACTCTCTTTCTGCACTCAGGAAGCTGCTTTAGATCTGAGAAGGTTGCCTCCCCAAGCCACAGGCACCAGCGGTGATAGCCATGAATGAACTCTTTTGATCCAAGCCATGGATGGAAGAAGCCTTCGGCCTTTGGCTCTTTCTTCAGGAAATCGTCTTTCTCCTCATCGGTAAACAGGTAGAATCCCCCATCAATAGGTTTATTTCCGATGCCCATTTCCGGAACATCACAAATAGGCTTGCTGCGGCTGTAGATGAATACATCAGGGGCGTCTTTCAGATACGCATTGATTCGAGCCGTGGGAATCTGTTCTTCGTCGCTGTCCGGGGTCGCGTGGTAGAAGAGCGTCTTGGTCCCCGACTCGCGGGAGAACCCGACGATGACACAGAACACGTGCGCCTTGTCCGCAGCCTCGTTGTCCCACCTGAACGTGTTGTGCGCGAAGTCGATGTGGATACCCAGGTCGTACAGGGGTTTCCAGAGGTTGGCGACCTGCTCGCCCTGACATATCGAGTTGGTAGAGACCAGGGCGCAGCGCGTGCGCTTTCCCTGCGTGAACCTCGCGGCCTTCATGTACCAGGCCCCGCAGTAGTCGATGTTGCCCGCGTTCTTCGCTCCATCGAAGACCTCAAGGAGCTCTGCCTTCTGCTCCTTGGATTGGTTGCGAGCACCCAGGAACGGCGGGTTGCCCACAAGATAAGTAAGGTCATCGGGGAACACCTCGGACCAATCGGTCTTGAGGGCGTTGCCCTCATGGAGGTTGCTGAGGCTCCTGAGCGGCAGGAAGTCGAAGTCATAACCGACGTATATCTCCTGCGTCTTTCGGAGCATCTGCTCCTCGGTGATCCAAAGGGCGGTCTTGGCGACCGAGACGGCGAAGTCGTTTATCTCGATGCCGTACAGTTGATCGAGAGATACGCGGACGGGGCTGTCCTGCGCAATGACGAGGGACGTCTGCCCCGCGTTGCCGGTCTCCTCGCCGAGCTCGTCCTCGATGATTCGGTTCTCGATGGTGCGCAGCTGCCGGTACGCCTCGGTAAGGAAGTTGCCCGAGCCGCACGCGGGGTCACCGATGGTGATGGAGGCAACCTTGTCGTGCAGCCTCGCCAGGGCCTGCTTGCGTTTCGTCGCCGTCCTCTCGCCCTCGGCCTCGTGCAGCTCGTCCCACAGCTCGTCGAGGAAGAGCGGCTTGAGGCAGCGCTCGATGTTCTCCACGCTCGTGTAGTGCATGCCCCCGGCATGGCGGGTCTCGGGGTTCAGCGTCCCCTCGAACACGCCGCCAAAGATGACGCCCGAGATCTCACGCCAATCGAAGTCCTGGGACGCGTCGGTGATGGCCTCGAGAATCTCCGGGGTCATCTGCGGGACGATGATGGAGGAGTCGGCGAACAGACCGCCGTTCACGTACGGGAAGGCCGCGAGGTCCTCGTCCATGTACTCGTCCCGCTTGTCCAGGGGCGTGTCGATCGCCTCGAACAGGTCCACCAGCTTGCGGCGGAGCTTGGCAGGGTCACCCTCGCAGTACCTACCGAACGCCTGGTGCGATTGCAGGAGGTCGGCGTCCTCGGCGTAAAGCAGGAAGATGATTCGGGTGATGAGCACGTTGAGCGAGCGCTGCTCCTCCTGCGCGCGCTCGTCCTTCTCCTCGATGTGGTGGTACTGCTTGGCGAGGGCATCGTAGAGCCTGGAGACGTAGGCCCCGGCCTCGATGGAGAGCTGCTGCTCCTTGTGCAGGCGGCTCGTCTCGTTGGAGGTCAGGAAGGAGAGAAGGTACAGGCTGTCCTGGAGCTCTTCGAGGGAGAACTCCTGCACGGTGTCCTCGGGCCGCTCGTTGTCGAGGTCGTAGAGGCGGAAGGTCCCGAAGTTGCACGTCATCACCCAGCGGGGGCGCTCGGAGTACGGCAGGTGCCGCGCGTACCACATGGCCTGCTGGAGCGGCGTCTCCATGCCGCCGTTTCTGGGCTCGGGTTTGTCGAGGTCGATACCCCACGACTTCTGCTCACACAGGAAGTTGTGGTCGGAGACGAACACGTCGATGCGGCGGCCTCTCACCTTCCGCTCGAAGTCGACGAAGCTGTCTATGGTGTTGGACGGGATGCCCAGGACGTTGATGAGCAGATCTACCCAGAACTTTTGCGTGTCCTGCTGCTCGTTGTTGGAGCCCGCGGGGATGGCGGCAAGGCGCTTCTGCCACCGCTTGACGAACTCCTTTGCCTCTTTCTTGCTGGCAGGCATACCGGACCTCCTGCGTCGTTGTCACTTTCGGACAATTTTAAGGGGTAAAAGCCCTCTTCCAAGCGGAAGGGCGAGTTTTCAACGGTCCACGGTGTCGCAGGGTCCCAGGCGAACCCCGAAGACGCCGGGGGCTGTTGGAAACTCGCCCATCTCACAGCAACGTCACCCTAGGTTTTCAACGCTTTCCATGGCCGAAGGGCTTCTTATAAGCCCGTAGGCTGTGGGAAGGGTTGGAAACCGGACTTTGGGCATAGCCCTTCACAAAAAAACTTTCTACCCAAATTCTACCCAACTGACGTTAACGATGCCCTTATATAAGAAAGCAGGTCAGACGATTTATACCATCTGACCTGCATTTACTTCTGGTGCCCCCGGGCGGATTCGAACCGTCGACACCCGCTTTAGGAGAGCGGTGCTCTATCCCCTGAGCTACGGAGGCATGTTGTACTAGTGTAGCAGATTTACTGCATCGCAATACGTCGCATGACTAGACTTCGAAGTTGCGGTGGAATAGTTCCTGTCTGAAGCATCTAAAGCCGTATTTAGGAACTATTTCACCGCAACTTATGAGAAGCTAGTTACCTTTGTGGAAGAGGTTTTTGATAACGGAGGGGATGCTCTTGGCGCCCTTGGCCGTCACATCGATAAAGTCGGGCGAACGCACAAGCTTATCCTCGTCGACGTACTTGCGGACAGCACGAAGCGTCTCTTTGTCGTCGCGCGTCGAAAACGTAAAGTGACCGTTGTCCTTGGTGAAGATGGCAAAACGCGTGATCTTCTTGGTACCGCGTAAAACCTCGGCGGCAATATAGTCGACCTCATCCCACGGGATTTGAATATAATCCTCGGGATTGCGCTCGTTGTAATACTCGAACGCCTTATTGCCCACCATCACGTTGCCGTGGCTGGTAAGCCCCATCAGGCAGGTTGCCGGCGTTGCCAGATCGACCGTGCTGTTCTGAGATTGCGCCATGCGCGCCTCGCCCTCCAAATAAAACAATCGGACCGCATCCAGTGTACCCACCGGGTGCGGTCCGTTTCAATGGCTCAAAAGCCCTTGCCTAGCAATTCTCGGTCTTAAGCCGAAACGTGCTTACATGAAGCCGCAGACGCGACCGATGATGCCGATGGCGAAGAGAGCCAGGATGATGACGATCGGGCTGACCTTCTTCTTGAGGAGCTTGCAGACCAGCAGGGTCAGGCACACGGCGGCAAGGCCGGGGATGAGCTGATCGAGGTTGGCCTGAAGCGTGGTGACCTTCACCTGATCAAGGGCGTTAGCACCGATGGAGTTATACATCGTCAGTGCTTCCTTGACACCCTCAGAACCGGAGGGCAGGTTAGCCCAGTCGATAAAGGCGCCAGCAGACTGCGTGACCTTGGAGACGACCGGGGTGAAGGAGATAGACACCCAGCGCTCGACCAAGGCGCCGATGATGAACATACCCAGGATGGAAGCACCCTCGGTGACCTTGCCCATCAGACCGCCGGAGAGGTCCTTGGCGATGGAGGAGCCGACCTTGTAGCCAAACTCCTGCGTGTACCACAGGAAGGCGTAACGGATGATGTTCCACGCGAAGAAGAACAGCAACGGACCGGCGATGCTGCCGGACAGGGCCAGGGAAGCGCCCAGAGCGCCCAGAATCGGGCGAAGGGTGAACCAGAAGGCGGGGTCGCCGACGCCGGCGAGCGGGCCCATCATACCGACCTTGACGCCCTGAATGGCGACGTCGTCAATCGGGGCACCGTTGGCGCGCTCCTCCTCGAGAGCGAGGGTAACGCCAATGACGGGGGCGGAAACATAGGGGTGGGTGTTATAGAACTCCAGGTGGCGCTTAAGAGCGGCAATCTGGTCATCCTTGCTGGTGTAGAGCTTCTTGATCGCAGGGATCATTGCGAAGCACCAGCCGCCGTTCTGCATACGCTCGTAGTTCCACGAGCCCTGAAGGAACTGATGACGGAAGCAAACCTTCTTGCGGTCAGCCTTGGTGAGCTGAATCTTGTTCTCTGCCATATGTATCACTCCCCTCCTACTCGTAATCGTTCAAAATGTCGCCGAGCGGGTCACCGGAGCCGCCGCCCATGCCGCCACCCTGCTTGGCCAGATCCTTAAGGCCAAGGTAGATGAGGGCAAGGGAGATGCCGATGAGGCCAAGGGCGATCAGCGTGAGCTGAGGGATGGCAGCAAGGACAAAGCCGAGGATGAAGAACGGCCAGGTCTCCTTGGTGGCCATCATGTTGATGACCATGGCGTAACCGACGGAAGCGACCATGCCGCCGCCGACAGCCATGCCGCCGGACAGCCAGTCGGGCATAGCGTTAAGCGCGTTGGTAACGGCCTCGGCCGGGATGATGCACAGAAGTACTGCCGGGATGGCGATACGAAGGCCCTGCATGAGGATGGCAGCGTACTGCCAGCGCTCGATGCCGGAGAAGTCGCCCTTCTCGGCGCAACCGTCCATGGCGTGAGCGATAGCGGTAGCAATGGTACGGCAGATCATGGTCAGGAACAGACCAGCGACCGACAGCGGGACGGCGACGGCGATGGCCGCGGTAACGGCCTTGGCCGAATCAGTGGCGCCGCCGTTGAGGGCGAGCACCATGATGATCGAAGAAGCGACCGAGGCCAGAGCGGCGTCAGGCGCGACGGCGGCGCCGACGTTAGCCCAGCCAAGGGCCATCATCTGGAGCGAACCGCCCAGGAGGATGCCCTCCTGAAGGTGACCGGTTACGAGACCGATAAGCGTGCATGCCACGAGCGGCTGATGGAACTGGAACTCATCCAGAATGCCTTCCATACCGGCAAGCAACGCGACAATCGCAACAAGCAGAATAGTGATTGCAGACATGTATCGGACCCTCCTTTACTATGCTTGAGCGGCCAGTTCGGCCTTAGCTTTCTTCAACATGGCGTCGAGATCCTCGGAAGCATCCGAAGGAACCTTGCGGACCTCGAACTTGACGCCCTTGGCCTTGAGGGCCTCGAGGGTCTTAACGTCGTCATCGCCCATAGCGACGGCGTTGGTGACGACGACCTTGCCCTTGGAGTGAGCCATGGAACCGATGTTGACTTCCTTGATGTCGACGCCGGCCTCGATGGCCTTGAGCAGATCCTGTGGGTTCTCGAAGAGCAGCATGGCCTTGGTGTCACCAAAGCGCGTGTCCTTGACGACCTCGGCCATCTTCTTGATGGGCACGACGTTGGCATGGACTCCCGGAGGGGCAGCCTGCTCGATCATGGTCTTGCGGAGCTCGTCGTGAGCAACGCCGTCGGAAACCACGATGATGCGGTTGGGGTTGATCTGCTTGGTCCACGTGGTGGCCACCTGACCATGAAGCAGACGGGTGTCGATACGGACGTGGGCGATCTTGATGTGCCCATCGCCGATGACCGTTCCCGGAGGGATGGCGCCTGCAGGAGCAGCGGCGGCCGCAGCCGGCTTCTTCTCCTCGGGCACCAGAGACTCGGGCTTGACACGCACGCCAGCCTTAGCCTCAGTCACGAGATGTTTTGCGATCGCATGTGCAGTGTTCTTTGCGTCAAAGCGCTGCGAATATGCCTCGATGAGCATAGGCAGGTTGACACCGGTGACGATAGCCCAGGAATCGTGGCCCTCGATGAGCCCGCTGATCTGGTTGAACGGCGTGCCGCCCCACAGATCAACGAGGAAGAGCACCTGCTCCTGGTCCTCGAAGGAAGCGACTGCTTCCTCGACCTTGGCACGGAAATCGTCGGGGCCCATGCTCGGCTCGAGCGAGACCACGGCAACAGACGGCTGATCGCCAAAGACCATCGAGCCCGTCTGCTTGATTCCAGCTGCCAAGTCCCCGTGGCTAGCAAGAACAATACTTACCATCACATAACCTCCTTTTTGTCTACGTATTTCCTACACGACATGAAAGGAGTATACCTGTTTGGATTGTGGAATTATAGCTAAATTCGCAAAAGGTTGGATTATTTGTTTAAACGTCTATGTTTGTTACAAATTGATTACGTTGCTGGCTTATAGCTCATTGCCTGCTAAAACGTGATTTGCTGATTGTTTTCAAAGACATATAAAGGTGCACCGTTCGTTAAGACCGCTTTTAGGTGAATCCCAATGCGTCTGCGTGCCACCATTTTGTTTAAACAGACATGACTTGACTAACCGAAGCAAATATGTTTAGAACTCTAGTCCATGTAGACATTAGATGTTAGGCGATGTGGAGAGGGTTGGCGGCGTCGACGGCGTCGGGGGCGTCGGAGAGGCCGTCAGGAGCAGCGTCTGCCGGGTCCTCGTCGGGGGTCTCGATCTGTTTGATCATTACCTCTTGGCCCTGCAGCAAATAGGTCTCGCCGCTGCCGCAATGGGGACAGGTCTTGCCGTGCTCGACCGTCGCGTAGTCGCAGCCGCATGCCTCGCAATATGTCACGGCCTCGACGGGCTCCACGATAAGCTCCGCGCCCTGCGCGATAGGCTTTTTATCTGCTGCCCAGCGCCAAGCGTCGAGCAGCAAGTCGGGAACGACGCCCGAGACCTCGCCCAGCAGCAGCGTGACGCTCGAAACGCGACGCACGCCATTGGCGCGCGCCACGTTCTCGACATCGCGAATGATGTGATAGACGATTCCGAGCTCGTGCACTTTTAATTCCTTCCGCCGTTCTACCGAACGGCGGTCGGCTTGACGCTGCGCGAGCCCCAGACGGGCGATCTGCCTTTCAATCGTCGGGCATGGGCAAAAGCCCTATGCCCTCCTCTTTCAAGGCACCTCGCCACGCCTGGGACTCGCTCGCTGTCCAACCGCTCTCTGCGCCGTTCTCCTGCTTGTTGCGTTTCTTACTTCTTCCCGAATTTGATCTTGATGGCGCGCTTGAGCGCGTACTTGCCGAGACTCGGGAGCTTTTGCTCGTATTTGACCATCGTTGAGCACTCGGGGCGGTCTCGATCCAGATGGATGGCGTCAAACGCGCACTTGGTGGTGCACAGGCCGCAGCCGATGCACTTGTTGGGGTCGACGATCGAGGCGCCGCAGCCCAGGCAGCGGGCGGTCTCGGCGCGCACCTGCTCCTCGGTAAAGGTCTCAACATACTCGCTAAACGGCGCGGCCTTCTCGCGCTCGCGGTCCACGTGGGCAACCTCGCGGCTCGCGTTGTCGTAGCTCTCGAGCACAACGTCGTCGCGGTCGAGCGCGGTGTAGCGGCGCTGGTTGCGGCCGATGGTGAGCGTGGAGCCCGGCTGCACAAAGCGATGGATGGACACGGCGGCCTCGTGACCGGCGGCAATAGCGTCGATGGCAAAGCTGGGGCCAGTGTAGACGTCACCACCCACAAAGATGTCGGGTTCGGCGGTCTGGTAAGTCTGGGGATCGGCAAGGGCGCCCTGGCCGCGGCCGAGCTCCACCTTGGAGCCAGCCAGCAGGTCTCCCCACACAATGGACTGGCCAATCGACATGACCACGCGGTCGGCATCGACACGGCGCAGATCGTTCTCGTCGTACTCGGGCGCAAAACGGCCCTCGTCGTCAAAGACACGCGTGCAGCGCTTGAAGGTGATACCACACACACGACCGGCCTCGTCCAGGTGAATCTCCTTGGGGCCCCAGCCGCAACTGATGTGAGCGCCGTCCTCAACGGCCTCGCGACGCTCCTCCTCGCTGGCGGGCATCTGAGCCTCGCTCTCCAGGCAGAACATCTCAACGTGCTCGGAACCCAGACGGCAGGCGTTGCGCGCGACATCGATAGCCACGTTGCCGCCGCCCACCACAATGGTGCGGCCGGGCAGCGCGTCGATCTTGCCGCTGTTGACCTCGCGCAAGAAGTCGACGGCCACGCTCACGTCCTCGGCTTCTTCGCCCGGAATACCGGCGAGGCGGCCGCCCTGACAGCCGATGGCAACATAAAAGGCCTTAAAGCCCTGCTCGCGCAGCTCGTCGAGCGTCACATCGCGACCGACCTCAACGCCATAGCGGAACTCGGCGCCCATCAGGCGAATGACCTCAACCTCGGCCTCGATAACGTCCTTTTCCAGCTTAAAGCTGGGAATACCGTAAGTGAGCATGCCGCCCGGGCGCTCGTTTTTCTCGAACACGACAGGTTTGTAGCCCTTCTCGGCCAGATAGAAGGCGCAGGACAGGCCGGCCGGACCGGCACCGATGATGGCGATCTTCTGGTCGAAGCCGCCGGCACGCGTCGGGGTCACCACAGGCGGGACATAGCGGGTCGCGGCATCCAGATCGCGCTGGGCGATGAACTTCTTGACCTCGTCGATAGCCACGGCGGCGTCCACACGGCCGCGGGTGCAGGCATCCTCACAGCGTCGGTTGCACACACGGCCGCAGATAGCGGGCAGCGGGTTCTCGCGCTTAATGAGTGCTAGGGCCTCGTCATAGCGACCCTGAGCCGCGAGCTTCAAATAGCCCTGAACGGCGACGTGCGCGGGGCAGGCCGTCTTGCAGGGAGCGGTGCCGGACTCATGCGTCTCGATACGGTTGTCGTTGCGGTAGTTGGGCGACCACTTGGTGTGGTCCCACTTGGTGGCGTCGGGCAGCTCCTGGCGCGGATACTCGGGCACCTGTCCGCCGGCCTTTTTGCTGCAGAGCTTCTGGCCGAGCTTGGCGGCGCCGGCCGGGCACACCTCAACGCAGCGACCGCAGGCCACGCACTTGTCCTTCTCGACCTTGGCGACATAGGCCGAGCGCGACAGGTTGGGCGTGTTGAACAGCTGAGAGGTGCGCAGGGCGTAGCACACGTTGACGTTGCAGTTGCAGATAGCGAAGATCTTGTTCTCGCCGTCGATATTGGTGATCTGGTGCACAAAGCCGTTGTCCTCGGCCTGGCGCAGGATGTCGTAGACCTCGTCGCGCGTCACGTAATGGCCGCGGTCGGTCTCAACCACATAGTCGGCCATATCGCCCACGGCAATGCACCAGTCGGCGGGGTCGTCGGCGCAGCCCTCACCCATCACGCGACGGCTCGCGCGGCAACTGCAGGTACTAGCGGCATATTTGCCATCGTATTTGTCGAGCCAATGCTCAATATGCTCGATCGGCACCGACGTGCTCGCGGCATCGATAGCCTTCTCGACCGGAATGACATGCATGCCGATGCCGGCACCACCGGGCGGCACCATCGGCGTGGCCTTGGACAGCGGTCCCTTGGACGCCTGCTCAAAGAACTTGGCATAGACCGGGTGCTCCTCGAGCTGGCTCATGCGCATGTTGAGGAACTCGGCGGAACCCGGCACCAGCATGGGCAGCACCCACTGCTTGGCGCGCTCGGGGTTTTCCCAGTTGTACTCGAGCAGACCCGTGTAGCTCATGTCGTCGAGCATCTTCTCGATATCGGCCTCAGGCATGCCGGTGAGCTTGACCATCTCGGGCAGCGTATAGGGGCGGCGCATCTTCATCTTGCAGAGCACTTCGGCCTGCTCGTCGGTTGCAGCCTCGGCAAACGACCAGTACTCGTAGCCCAGCAGCTCATCGCGATGCAGCAGACGGTTGGTGCAGTGCTCGCACAGCTTGACGATGGCCTCGCGCGGATGCTCCGGCAGCGGCGGCACGAACTCCGAACCGATGTCGGGCTCGGTGTAGCTAATCCCCGGTCCGTTGAGAATCATGGTTGTCCCTTCTCTTGCCACAGCCCGGCGGGACCGCGGCACCCCTCTTTTTTTGCAGGCCGGGCATGCCCCCATGCCGTTCACCCGCCATTGTTGACATTGTGTCAAAAATAGTATTGACGAACCGTCAACAATATTCAAGACTGTTAGGCGAACGGTCAGGCAAAAGAGGATGAAAGGCGGCAAAACATGGGCAACAACGCAGCAGGCACCTCTGTGGTCGATGCCGTCCCCGCATCCGATAGCGCGGCAAAGCGCCTGACGGGCGACGAACGCCGTCGCGAGATCCTCGATGCCGTACGCACCGTAAGCTCCGAGCTGGGCGTGTCCCATCTATCCGTCTCGGCCGTGACAAAGCGAGCCGGCTGTACGCGTTCATTGTTCTACCACTACTTCGCCGACATGGACGCCGCCGTCACCGCCGTCATGGACGAGGCAATCGACGGTTTTATCTCCGAGCTCGAGCAGTGGAATGCCAACCGCACCGTCGGCGATATCGAGGGCGCGCTCGACACCGTCGCCCCGCTCTTTAAGCGCCTGGTCGCCAGCGGCCACGAGCTGCCGAGCACGCTCACCTCGAGCAGCGGCGCGCTCTACGGCGGCTTTTTGCACAACGTGGTCCAGCGCGTGGCGCAGTATATCTGCGACACCACCGTGGTGGATTTTGTCGCCCATCATGAGCTACGCATCGACCATGTCTACGAGACGTTCTACACCCTCATTATGGGGTTGTTGATGTATATCCGCACGCACCCCGATGTGCCCGACGAGACGGTCAAGGAAATCATCGCCTCGACACTCCACATCGAGGGCTATACCGCCAAGTATCCGGAGCGCAAGCCCCAGAACTGACGACATTTGGCCAAACTGCCCGCGATCAGAAGAGGGGCCGCGGGCGTGTGAAAGGAGAGCAGCATGCTGTTCGATGTTTGGGGTAGCGATACCCTTATCCACTGGGCCGGCTGGGCCATGGTCTTTATTGGCCTGATCGTGCTCAACGAGGTCGGCCGCCGCACCAAGCTGGGCGCGGCAATCATCTTTGGCGTGGCTCCGCTGGCCATGACCATCTACTGTGTCGCCATCGCCGTCGGTGTTTCGCAGGGTGCCGAGTGGGCGCTCACCAACCCCACCCATGTGTACCAGAACAGCTGGTTCCACTACGCCAAGGTATACGCGGCGCTGGCCGGTTGCTGGGGCTTCATTGCCATTAAGTACCAGTGGGGCAAGATCGGCAAGGCGCATTGGTTCCGCGCGTGGCCGTTTGTGATCGTCGCCATCAACATCATGATCGCCGTCGTGTCCGACTTCGAGAGCGCCTATCACTTCTTTGTCCTGGGCGAGTCCACCTGGGTCACCTCCGAAGGTGCCACGCAGCTGGCCGGCTGGAACAACGTGTTCAACGGCATCGCCGGTATCATCAACATCTTCTGCATGACCGGTTGGTGGAGCGTCTACGCCTCCGAGGATCAGACCGACATGCTGTGGCCCGATATGACCTGGGTCTACATCATCGCCTACGATATCTGGAACTTCTGCTACACCTACAACTGCCTGCCCACCCACTCCTGGTTCTGCGGCTTTGCGCTGCTGCTGGCGCCCACCGTCGCCGCCTTTATCTGGAACAAGGGCGGCTGGATCCAGAACCGCGCCTTTACGCTTGCTATTTGGTGCATGTTTGCCCAGGTGTTCCCGTACTTCCAGGAGGAGTCCATCTTTGTGACCCACTCCACGCTCGACCCCGGCGCCGCTACCGCGGTCTCGATCGCCGCACTGGTCGCTAACGTCGCCGCGATCATCTACATCGCCTACCGCGCCAAGAAGCTCGGCCGCAATCCCTACAAGCAGGATGTCTTTGAGGGCACCAGCGATTGGGAGAAGGCTACTGCTCGCCGCGCCAAG
The DNA here is from genome assembly GCA_900542905.1 of uncultured Collinsella sp. GTDB lineage: Bacteria > Actinomycetota > Coriobacteriia > Coriobacteriales > Coriobacteriaceae > Collinsella. The sequence continues at coordinate 32,758 of UQPF01000002.1, read as the reverse complement.
GTTGATTACGCGCACGCCGAGTAACGCGCCCGACGCAAACATCGCTTGAATGTGAAGCCACCTGGCCGACTCCGCGCAATGCAACGTATTGCATGCCCCCGGAAAGCGATTTGTTCGCTTTCCGGGGGCTTTTTGCTGCCGCGAGGATGCGGCCGAACGATGCGCTCAGGTTAAATCGGATCTTATATTTCGTATGCGCTTTATATGGCTCCATTTTTGGGTACAGTGTTGAGCCGATATTGCATTGGGGGATATATGAGCGATGAGACGTATGGCCGCGAGGATGCGGCCCAGGATGCGGAAGCATGTGCCGAAGCCCTGGAGAGCCTTGACCGGATTGCGCTAGACGAGCTCTCGTTTAGCGATTCGGTCGTCGACGCGCAGGACGAGGTGCACGAAGACACTGAGGACGAAGGCAGCGACGCCAAAGACGCTCCTGACGAAGCCGAAGAGGACGATATCGAGGCCGACGACCAGCCCGGATCCGACACGGGCGAGGAAACCGTCTTGCTCGACAGCTTGCCGGCCGAGGATTCGCTGACCCGCGAGCTTCCTGGCCTGGGTTCCGCACCAGCCGTGGACGAGACCATCGCCATGGGCGATATTCCCCTTCCGTCCGTCCCCTCGGCACGCGAGGCCGAGGTTCGCCATCGCAAGATGTCGCCCAAGCGTCGCAATCTGATGGTCGCCAGTGTCGTGGCCGTCGCGCTCGTCGCCGGCGGTGCAGGCTATGCTGCCTGGAACGGATATCAGCAAGAGCAGGCTGCCGCTGTCGCCGCCAATGCCCACACGATGATGTCAGTGCAGATTGGCGTGCATGCCGCGGGCCTCGACTGTTCCACCGGCTCCAAGATTCCCGTACAGGTAAGCGGTCAGGACGCTGATGGCTCCTCCGTGAGCGAAACGCTCTATGTTGACGAGCACGGCCGCGGCATCAAACTGCTGCCCGGCGATTACACGCTCTCCATCGCTGCCTCCCCCATCGCGGCCGACGGCACCATCTATACCGTCCCGACCACCAAGACGCAGGTCACCGTTAAGAGCGATGGACAGGATTTAAGTGCCCAGGTCACCTTTAAGCTCAAGGTGCCTTCGGCCGACACGGTAACCGACGACCAGATCGATGCCGCCGCCAAGTATGCCGAGGAGGGCGGTGCGAGCTCCGCCGCGGCTGCCAAAGTACTCCAGCAGGCAGCAACCGCGCGGCGCGACGCCGCCGTCAATGCCGTGAGCGCGCAAAAGGCACAGGCATCCCGTGATGCTGACGCTCGCCACAAGGCAACCGACCTCTACCAGCTCGATATTCCCGTCGAGTGGTACGGCAAGATCGCAACTTGGCAAAACGGCAGCACGCTATGCATCTATCTGGGCGACGACGCCAATACGCCGCTCGTGACGCTCGTCGCCGTGCGCGATGGCGAGACCTTTACGCCCGATGACGGCGATACGGTTTTGGGCACGGTCAGCCTGGGCAACGGTTATACCGTCTATGCCAGCGGCCCCGTCTATCCGTACGTGGTGCCCCAGACTATCAACGGGCGCACCCAGAATCCCGTGTCGACCTACCCCATGGACACGGCCATTGAGCTTGTCGAGCTGACGACCGGCAACCGCTATACGTATAGCCAGATCAAGAACGACCTGGTTGGCAAAGACGGCAACGCAGACGCCGCGACCAAACTCGAGACCGACTACCTCGCGCAGATCCTACTGCCGAGCATCAAAGCCCAGGACTAGCCTGGCACAGCAAGGTGCTCCCCAACCGTGATGAAGGAGCCAGGAGGTCCTGACCCCACAGGCCCATAGATGATTAGGCAAGGAGCCACTTCCATGCGGGCATAACGTGTACCACACCGTGCTCGCATGGAATATCGGTCTGTTCATCCATGGTAACGATTGCCGACTCGCCAAGATCGAACTGGGCCATCGAGGCATCAAGCGCGGCAATTTCGCGCTCGCGCGTTTTCTCACTTGCCATATCCGCGCTCACCTGAATCAGGCTATAAGCCCGCATGAGAAGTGCGTCCCCAGCAACAAAGTCCACCTCATGGCTTTTACTCTTCTCTTTGATCAGCAGACGGCAGACCGAGCCGGTCCTCACCGCGGGAGTCCTTCTTCTTAGCGCATTGAACACTGCGGTCTCGAGCCTCTGGCCCTGGTCCAATGCCGATGCGGGAGAGAATGCTCCAAACATCGCAGGATCGACAGCGTAGACCTTAGACGCAGACCGCATGTTATTTGCCAGTGAACGCGTGAACTCCGGCACAGAAAACAACAGGTAGGCGTCCTCATAATACTCAAGTAAGTCGCTGAGCGAATTACGACTGACGGGTATCTGCCTGCTCTTGAACTCGTTATACACTTTGTTCACCGACAGCTCTCGTCCCGAAGATGCCATACACCGCGTCAGGAACAGCGATGCCAGGCGAGGGTTCTTGACGTCGTAGCGTTCAACGACGTCCATGGCGACCGTTCGCGAAGCATATTCCTGTAGCAGCTGAATCGCGTCTGCGGGCGTCTGCCCAAGTGTCGCGATGAATCCCCCTCGTTCAAGATATCCGATCAGATGATGTCGAAGCAGCGCCGCATCGCTCGGGGAAAAGGTCACATCTGGCTCGGGAACGTTCCCCGTCTTATATCGAACGTATTCCGAAAAGCTCAATGGAAAAAGCTCTCGCACAAGAGAACGACCCCTGAACTCGCTCTTAAGTTCTGAGGACAGCATCTTAGAAGAAGATCCCGTCACATAGACGGTCGCTTTCTCCGTATCGACTACACGTCGCAGAAACGCACCCCATTCGGGAATTTCCTGGATCTCGTCAAAGAAAATATAAGCGCCCTCGGTTCGAGCAGCAGGATACAGCGCATAGAACGTGTCGAGCACGTCCGCCAGCAGCGATGGCTCATACGGGCGCAAGCGCTCATCCTCAAAATTGAAGTAAAGCATCCGGTCAAGCTCGACGCCCCGGCTCTGAAGCCGCCGCATCTCCTGATACAGGCGATACGTCTTTCCACAACGGCGGGCCCCCACAATCACATTTACGATGTTGTCGCGCTTTGGCTCCTGTGGATTTCCTAGATCAAGGTCTCGCTCAAAGACCCGCGGAACCCCCTGCTGTTCAAAGTCCTTTATTTTCCGGGCGACCAAGTCGTTGAATGCCATAATTCTCCAATCTTGCTCTCTAGCTAATCAAAATTATACCTATTCTTGATTAATTGAAGAGCAAGATTGTGTCTTACTTGATTAACACCTAGGCAAGTTTTTTCACTATTACTGCTCGAAGGATGCCGAGTGGCTGAGAGGACAACCAAGCTCGAATGCGACTCCCTGGACAGTCGATTTGGGACGGGACTTTTTTGACTACCCGTCCCAGAAAATCATCGCCAAATTAGCTACTTGATGCAACTAGCGCCAGGGGTCGGCTTCGAACAGCGGCTCGCGCTCGGGGCGGCGATCGCTGTAGGGATCGTAGCCGTCATCGTCCTCGTTCTCGGCACGGATGCAGGGGTCGCACGGCTTGGGCGCCGGTTTCGGCGCGGGCCTTGGTGCGGCGGACGCTATCTCAGCCGCCGGTGCGTTCGTCTTGTTCTCGTCTTTCATCTGCATAGCTCCTTGCATCGCATCCGTTCAACATTATCGATTGTCGCACGAAAAAGGGCGGCGGACCCAATTGGATCCGCCGCCCTTGGCGTTTAGAGACGGCTGGCAGATTTTAAGGCATGTCCCATAAATCTATTCGGCGTCGGGGACCTCATAGGTGGCCGCCGGCGTGTTGTCGCACACGACGGTAAAGCCGCCGTCCTTGTCGGCATCGACCGTCACCTGATCGCCCTCGCGCACCGTGCCGTCGATGATAGCGGCGGCGATGGCATCCACGACCTCGCGCTGAACCAGACGCTTGAGCGGACGGGCGCCAAAGACCGGGTCCAGGCCGCCCACGGCGAGCATCTGCTTGGCCGCCGGGGTGATGGCAAGCGTCATGCGCTCCTTGGCCAGACGCGCGCGGACGTCGGCGAGCTGGATGTCGACGATCTTCTCGATCTGCGCCATACCGAGCGGATGGAACACCACGATATCGTCGATACGGTTGAGGAACTCGGGGCGGAAGGTCTGAGCCATGGCAGCGTCGACCTGATGGCGCATCTCCTCCTCGTCCTTACCGGACAGATCGGCGATGGCCTTGGAGCCCACGTTGGACGTCATGATGATAATCGTGTTCTTGAAGGACACCTGGCGACCCTGGCCATCGGTCAGACGACCGTCGTCGAGCACCTGCAACAGCACGTTGAAGACATCAGGATGAGCCTTCTCCATCTCGTCGAGCAAGATTACGGAGTACGGGCGACGGCGCACGGCCTCGGTGAGCTGGCCGCCCTCGTCGTATCCCACGTATCCCGGAGGCGCACCGATCAGACGCTGGACGCTGAACTTCTCCATGTACTCGGACATGTCGATACGCACGAGCGCACGCTCATCATCGAACAGGCACTCGGCCAGCGCCTTGGCGAGCTCGGTCTTGCCCACGCCGGTGGGGCCCAGGAAGAAGAAGCTGCCGATGGGCTTGTCCGGATCGGAGAGGCCCGCACGGCTGCGGCGCACGGCCGCGGCGACAGCGGAGACCGCCTCGTCCTGGCCGATGACGCGCTTATGCAGCTCGCCCTCCAAGCCCTTCAGCTTGTCGAGCTCGCCCTGCATCATCTTGGACACGGGCACGCCGGTCCAGGCGCTCACGACCTCGGCGATCTCATCGGAGGTCACCTGCTCGTTGAGGCCCTCGCCGTCCTGCTGCTTTTGCGCCTCGAGCGCGGCCTCGGAATCCTGAATCTGCTGCTGCAGGCCCGGAATCACGGAGTAGCGCAGCTCGGACGCACGACCCAAATCGCCGTTGCGCGTCGCACGCTCCTCTTCGCTCTTGGCCTCGTCGAGCTGCCCCTTGAGCTCCTGCACGTGGTCGATGGCGTTCTTTTGGTTGAGCCAGCCGGCCTTTTGCACGTTGAGCTTTTCCTGGACCTCGGCGATCTCTTGGCGCAGGGCCTCCAGACGCTCCTTGGAGGCGTCATCGGTCTCTTTCATGAGCGCCTGTTCCTCGATCTGCAGCTGAGTGAGCTGACGCGTGGTGGCGTCGATCTCGACCGGCATGCTGTCGAGCTCCATGCGTAGGCGGCTTGCCGCCTCATCGACCAGGTCGATGGCCTTGTCGGGCAGGAAACGGTCGGCGATGTAGCGATCGGAGAGGTCGGCGGCGGCCACGAGCGCGCTATCGGTGATATGCACGCCGTGGAAGATCTCGTACTTCTCCTTGAGGCCACGAAGGATCGAGATGGTGTCCTCGACGGTGGGCTCGCTCACCATAACGGTCTGGAAACGACGGGCGAGCGCCGCGTCCTTCTCGATGTACTTGCGGTACTCGTCGAGCGTGGTCGCGCCGATCGCGTGCAGGTCGCCACGGGCGAGCGCCGGCTTGAGGATGTTGCCGGCATCCATGGAACCCTCGGTGGCACCCGCGCCCACGATGGTGTGGAGCTCATCGATGAACAGGATGACCTTGCCTTCGGACTTTTGGACTTCCTTGAGTACAGCCTTCAAGCGGTCCTCGAACTCACCGCGGTACTTGGCGCCGGCGACCAGCGCGCTCATGTCGAGCTCGATAAGGTCGCGGTCGCGCAGGGTGCTCGGCACGTCGCCAGCCACGATACGCTGGGCGATGCCCTCGACGATGGCCGTCTTGCCGACGCCCGGCTCGCCGATGAGCACGGGGTTGTTCTTGGTGCGACGGGACAGGACCTGGATGGTGCGGCGAATCTCATCGGTACGGCCGATGACCGGGTCGAGCTTGCCGGCGCGGGCCAGATCGCAGATGTTGCGACCGTACTGCTCCAGTGCCTCAAACTGAGTCTTGTCCTCGGCAGACGTCACGCGGTCATCGCCACGCAGCTCCTCGTAGACTTGCTCGATGCGCTCCTTGGTGACGCCGGCGTCGCGCAGCACGCGGCCCGCCTCGCCCTTGTCCTCGGCAAGCGCCATCAGCAGATGCTCGGTCACCACAAAGCTGTCGCCCATCTTGGTGGCCTTCTTCTCGGCCTTCTCGATGACGCGGACGAGCTCGTTGGAAAGACCCATCTGCTGACCCTCGCCGGAAACCTTGGGCGCGTGGTCAATGGCATCCTGCGTGGAGCGTGCAAGCTGAGCCGGGTCGGCACCGATGCGCTCGATGATCACGGAGATATTGCGCTCGCCGGCACCGAGCAGGGCGGACAGCAGGTGAATCGGCTCCACCGCGCCGGCCTGCGCGTCGGCAGCCGTGCTCATGGCGGTCTGCAGCGCCTCGCGCGACGTCATTGCTAGCTTATCGATTCTCATGGAATCACCTCTCTTGGGGCGGCCGCCCTACGGGGCGGCTTCACGTTGTTCGAGAAGTATTGTTGCCAGCTTTGCGCGATCTTATACACAAATCTAAGTCTCTATATATAAGATTTTCTGAGTGATTAAGAGATAGGGGTAAAGATGTCGGCCCGCCGCCGCACAGGTGCGCTACCGTCTCAATCTGTAACATCTATCGACCGTTTCTGGCTCCAGATGTTACAAATCGAGACGAATTGTTCAGCGGCACCCGTTTGTCTCAATCTGTAACATCTACTCGGCAAATTAGGGTCTAACTGTTACAGATCGAGACAAACCAAGAACCACCACAAAGGTGCCCGTCCCCTTTGGGGTGGTCCAGAGAAGAATCAGCCCCGATTAAAAGAGGCGACATCAAGCCCAGTCTACGTTTGGCGATCCCAAGACCCAACGAGAACGCAGCGATGGAATCGAGAACCGACAATAGCCCGTTCGCACAGATAGAGGCGGAGATTCAAGGTCAGAGTCCGGCTTAAACGGCTTAGCTATCGCACGTCACAATGTTCTCGTCATCGCCCCCATCGTTTTTATAGTGCTTATAGTGAAAATAGTGAGTTTAGTGAGAATAGTATTGCGCAAAACTCGTGAACTCAATTATTGACCTCTCGCCCAGAATGAGAGGAGGGGGCAAATATTCCTATTAGAGGTCAAATCGGAGCCTAATAGGGCCTTTTAGCCCCTCTCATTCCGGGCGGTCGCTTTCTTTTGAATATTGTCGTAAGCTGTTATCACTTATCTTAATGAATGCATACTGTTTGCGGGGTACTCGCCATGAAACGCTCCACCTATATCGGCCTGCTCGTCTTAGCGTTTGCAATTACCGCAGTCGGCGTGGGCATTATCTATCTCGCATTTCTCCCTGCCTCGGCAACGCAGGCGGCGGTTGAAACCGTAAGCTACCCCATCGAAATCCTCACCGATATCGTCAAACCCGATTCAATCACCGTCGATTTCGACGGTACGCCCGCAGCGCTTGGGGTCAGTAACTATCCCCGAATCGAACTTGGAGCCACGCGCTATACCCAAGATGAGCAGCTTATCGGCAAGGCAACCAGTTTACTCAAAGGCAAGACGTTTAAGCGATGGTACGGCGCCGCAATATATCGAGCCAAGAAAGTCCAAATGAATGGCGGGTATTATTCGACCCTTGAACTCGATGCGGCGAACGGGAGCAGACTGTGCAACGTTTCATACGACCCCGGCTACGTGGACAACGAAGGGCCGGGAGTCTATATCTCGGATGGCAACGTGATCTACGTCATGGAAGGCGACCAGACGGCAGTCGTCGATTTTATGGATCGGTGTACCGAGGATGCCTACGAACAAACTTGCGAGCCCGATCCACAGACAGCGCGCGACAGTGGCTCAGCACGCACTTGGCTATTTGACGATGAAATAACCTGGACCCCATCGAAATAAGGACCCGCCGGGCAGTCACCTTTGTGGTGGTCTCGGCTCCGATGTTCCACTGTCTCGATCTGTAACATCTAGCGGCCCTTTTCAATCCTAGATGTTACAGATCGAGATGAAATGATCGGCGGCGATTGTTTGTCTCAATCTGTAACAGCTGCTCGTCAAATATGGGCCCAGATGTTACAGGTCGAGACAAACGGGACCACCACAAAGGTGCCTGTCCCCTTTGTGGTGGTTTTCGACAAAAGAAGCCGCCCCGATAACAGAGGCGGCATCAAGCAAGTCTATTTATTAGCGTCCCTCAAGACCCAACGAGAACGCAGAAATGTAGCCCAGGGCTTACCCTTTCCCGAACGCGACCCTCGCGAAGCGCGTGAGCGGGCGGGAAAGGGTAAGCCCCGGGCGGACAATTAAGTGCGTTACTCGGCAGCGGCCTTGAACTTGTTGTAGTTGATCAGGCAGCCAGCCTTGACGATGGCACGCTCCTCTGCCGTCATATCGGCAACGTAGAGCTCGATCTGCTCAACCGCACCGTCGGCACGCACCACGTAGGCGGCGATGTCCTTTAGGTCGTCATCGAGCGCAGCGCGAATCCCCGGCACGAAGACATAGTCGCCCACCTCAAAGTTGGGCTCGGCCTCCATCTGGAAGGGCACCATGCCCCAGTTCATCACGTTGGAGCGATAGCGCTTGGTGGCGTACTCGTGGACGATGTTGGCCAGGCCGCCGATCACGCGCTGGCAGCTCGCAGCCTGCTCGCGGGCAGAACCGTCACCGGGCTTCTTGGCATAGAGCATGGAGCCGTACTCGGTCGCCTTGGCATCGGCCGCGACACCCGCGCTGGCCAGCGCCTCAAACACACCAGCAAGCTCGGTATCGAGCGCGGCCAAGTCGCCCGCGGACTCGCCAGCCACGCGGCGCTTCTCCACGGCGTCGACCTCCTTGGAACGGCCCACGTAAGCCGGGTCGCGGCGGCTGAGCGTAAACTCGGCCAAGCCCAGCGGGTTGGAGCGGAAGGAGCTCGTCTCGCCCGAAGGAATGAGCTCGTCGGTCGTAGTGACCGGGTCCATGATCTTGGAGCACACCTTGAGCAGGATGTCGTCGCCGAGGGGCTCCATCGCGGGCCACGGCTTGATGTTGGGGCCCTCGACCAGCTCGTCGGCAGGCTCCGCCTTGCCAAAGCCCCAGTACACGCGCTTTTTGTACGGTGCGTCGTCAAAGGTGTACTCGCAGGCCTCGTCCCAAGTCTCCTCGGGCAGGTCGGTCGCCGGCGTCAGGACGCCGCCGTTGGCAGCCGTCGCCGCAATGGAGCGGGCGTCCATCAGGGCCACGGCGCTCAGCTGGCCATTGCCCGGCTTGGAGCCCTCGCGGTTGGGGAAATTGCGTGTGGTGTGGCGGATGGACAGGCCGTTATTGGCAGGCGTGTCGCCGGCGCCGAAGCACGGGCCGCAGAATGCCGTGCGCACAATCGCGCCGGCCTCCATAAGGTCGTAGATGTAACCGCGGCGTGTAAGCTCGAGCGCCACGGGCTGGCTCGTGGGATAAACCGACAGCGAGAACTCGCCGCAGCCGGTGTTGGCGCCCTTGAGCACGCGGGCAGCCTGGACCACGGAGTCGTAGTTGCCGCCCGAGCAGCCGGCGATGACGCCCTGCTGCACGTGCAGCTTGCCGTCGACGATCTTGTCGAGCAGGCTAAAGTGCGTCTTACCCTCGCCGATCTTGGCGGCCTCGACCTCCACCTCGTGAAGGATGTCCTCGAGGTTCTCGTTGAGCTCGTCAATCTCAAAGCCGTTAGAAGGATGGAACGGCAGCGCGATCATGGGCTTGATGCTCGACAGGTCGACCTCGACGCAGCCGTCATAGTAGGCAACATCGGCGGGCTTGAGCTCGCGGTAGTCGTCGCCGCGGCCGTGCATGGCCAAAAACGCGCGCGTGTCCTCATCGGTGGCCCAGATGCTCGACAGGCAGGTGGTCTCGGTGGTCATGACGTCGACGCCGTTGCGGTAGTCGGTCGTCATGCTCGCGATGCCGGGGCCCACGAACTCCATTACCTTGTTCTTGACGTAGCCCTTGGCAAAGACGGCGCGGATGATGGCGAGCGCCACATCGTGCGGGCCGACGCCGGGGCGCGGGGCGCCCGTGAGGTAGATGGCGACGACGCCGGGATAGGCAACGTCGTAGGTGTCGCGCAGCAGCTGCTTGGCCAGCTCGCCGCCGCCCTCGCCCACGGCCATGGTACCCAGGGCGCCGTAGCGGGTGTGCGAGTCGGAGCCCAGGATCATCCTGCCGCAACCGGCAAAGTTCTCACGCATAAAGGAGTGGATGACGGCGATGTGCGGCGGGACGAAGATGCCGCCGTACTTCTTGGCCGCGGAAAGGCCAAAGACGTGGTCATCCTCGTTGATGGTGCCGCCCACGGCGCACAGCGAGTTGTGGCAGTTGGTGAGCACGTAGGGCAGCGGGAACTGCTCCATGCCCGAGGCGCGCGCCGTCTGGATGATGCCGACAAAGGTGATGTCGTGGCTCGCCATGGCGTCGAAGCGAATCTTGAGCGCCTCGGGGTCGCCGGACGTGTTGTGTGCCTGGAGGATCGAATACGCGATGGTGCCGCGCTTAGCATCCTCGGGCGTCTGCGTAATACCGCGCTCGGCAGCCTCGGCCACAGGCACAACCTCGCTGCCGTTACGCAGGTAGATGCCGTCCTCGTACAGCTTGACCATACTGTCTCCCACTCTGCCCAAAAGATTTGGGCGCATAGCATACATTCGTTCAATATCGTGCCATAGAACGGTTGCAAGTGGGTTACGAATCTGCACGTTCACTTTATCTCAGTAAAGTAAAGGACGAGCCCGGTGTGGGCCGGCAGATTTGGTGCAAGAGTGTCCCTTTCGACTAGTCATTTAAGAACGTCCCCAATGACTACCCTACCGTATCCGGAGCAAGGCAACGCCGCAGGTAGAGGACGGACAGCGAGCGACGTCCAGGGCGAACAAGTTGGCATGAAAAAGGCGAGGCATTGACCTTCTGGTCATGCCTCGCCTTTTGAATGACAAATTGTCGCCCTGGGCGGCGCGCAGCGTCGGCCCGTTACGCGGTTTGGTAAAACCGCGTAACTACAGATCCCCGCCGGCGCCCAGCAGCTTGCGCATGACCTGTTCGGGGTTGACCGAGCCATCGCGCGGGGCCAGGGCGGTGATCTTCTTCTGCATCTTGAACTCGTGCAGCTCGTCCTCGAGCTGGCGCACGCGGGCACGGAGTTTTTCGTTCTCGTGCTCGCGCTCCTCGGCACGCTCCTTCATATCGAGGATGCGCACCACGCCGGCAAGGTTGATGCCCTCGTCGGTGAGCTGGTTGATAAGCTCCAGGCGCTCGATATCGGCACGCGAATACAGGCGCGTGTTGCCGCCCGAGCGCTGGGGGTTCACCAGGCCCTTGGACTCGTAGACGCGCAGAGTCTGCGGATGCATGCCGGTCAGCTCGGCCGCCACGCTGATCATGTACAGCGGTTTGTTCCTATTGTCCTCGGCCATGCTACCTGACCCCTTTCCGTCTCGTTATCGTCCATCATAAGCCTGTGGACAGGCGCGTGCGCCACGACCGCCCTAGTACGTCGCCTTGTAACGGTTGACCTTCTCGCGATAGTCGCGCGTGTCGGCCTCGCGCAGCTTGGTCATGGCATCGCGCTCGTCATCGGACAGGCTCGTGGGAACCTGCACCTTGATCTCGACAAGCAGTGCACCGGTGCGCCCGCGATGCTTAACGTCGGGCGCACCCATCTCCTTAAAGCGGAACTTCTTGCCCGTCTGGGTGCCCGCCGGCACCTTCAGACGAACCGTCGCCCCGCCGGGCGTGGGCACGTCCACCGTGCAGCCGAGCGCCGCCTCGTAGACCGAGACCGGTACCTCCATGGTCACGTCGGCACCCTTACGCTTAAACAGCGGATGTTCCTCCACGTGCGTGGTCACGACCAGATCGCCGCGCTCGCCGCCGGCAACGCCATACTCGCCGCGACGCTTGTAGCGCAGTTTGCCGCCGTCGACCGCACCCGCGGGCACCGAGACCGTAATGGTCTGCTGCTCGCCCGTCGAGGGAATGCGATAGGTAACCTTGTGCGTCACGCCGCGAAACGCGTCCTCAGCCGAAACATCGACGGTCAGCGACAGGTCGCCGCCCTTGCGAGCACGGCTGCGGCCCGCGCCGGCATTACCCGCAGCCCCGGCAAAGCCCGAGCCCCAATCGCTGCCCCAGGCGCCGTTGCCGCTAAAGATGCTGTCGAAGATATCGCCCCAGCCGCTGGCGCCCGCGCCGGCACCGTAGCCGCCGCCATACGCGCCGCCCGCGCCCGGCATGCCGCCAAACATGAGCATCTGGTCGTACTCTTTGCGCTTCTTCTCGTCCGAAAGCGTCTCGTAGGCCTCGCTGATCTCCTTGAACTTGGCCTCGTCGCCGCCGGCATCAGGGTGATATTTTTGCGCGAGCTTGCGAAACGCGCTCTTGATCTCTTTGTCGGAGGCGCTCTTGGATACGCCCAGGATGTCATAGAAGGTTTTGCCTGCAGCCATCGTAGCTCCTCTCCTGTTACGTCCGCCGTCCATGCAGACGACGGCTCATGCTTTCATATGGCACTAGGCCAGAAAGGGCCCCGGGTGTTGCCCCGGGGCCCTTCTCAATTACTCCTCGGTGCTCTCGGCCGTATCGGCCGCGGCATCCTCGGGCGCCGCTTCGGGCTCCGGTGCGGGGCGCTTCTCGCCACCGTAGGTCACCGTCACCATCGCGGAGCGCAGGATGCGATCCGCCATGCGGTAGCCCTTCTGGTACACGTCGTTGACGGTCTCGTCGTACTGCGATGCGTCCTCGACGCGACCCACAGCCTGATGCTCAAGCGGATCAAACGCCTCGCCCTTGGGGTCGATGGGCTCAACGCCCTCGTGCGCAAACACATCGAGCAGCTTGGCATGTACCGCGTCAACGCCATCGACGAACTGCTTAAAGTCGTCGGTAAGCTCTTGGCTGCGGGCATGGTCGATCGCGCGCTCGATATCGTCAATCACCGGCAACAGCGCGGTGACAAGCTTCTCGGTCGCGCGCTCGCGCTCGGCAAGGCGCTCGTTGGCGGTGCGGCGACGGAAGTTCTCCCAGTCGGCCTGCAGGCGGGCGGTGCGCTCGGTAGCGTCCTTCGCCTTGTCCTCGGCGGCCTTCTGAGCCTCTGCCGCAGCGTCGAGCTCATTGCGCACGTCGGCAAGCTCCTTTTGGGCCTGCTCGAACTTGAGCTTAAAGTCGTTGTCGGCGGCTTCCTCACCGGCGCGGATAGCAGCTTCCACCATCTCGTCCTCGGTCATCGTCGCCTCCTTGTTGGAATCCTCTACCTGGTTCTCGGCAGCCTCGGCGGCCTCGGCCTCGTTGGCCTCGGTATCGTCGACGGCCTCTACGGGAATCTTCACGTCCTTCTCCTCAGAGTCAACGGGGGCGGCGCCAGCGGCGGCCGCCTCCGTGCGAGCTTTACGGGCGGACATGATTACTTGTCCTCGTCGTCCACAACCTCGTAGTCGGCGTCGACAACGTCATCGTCGGCAGGCTGGGCACCGGCGGCACCGTCGGTCTGCTGCTGAGCGTCGGCGTAGACAACCTGGGCCAGCTCGTAGGCCACAGACTGCAGGGACTCGCCGGCGGCCTTGATGGCCTCGACGTCAGAGCCCTCGAGCGCCTTCTTGGCGTCGGCGATAGCGGCCTCGGCCTTAGACTTCACGTCGGCGGAAACCTTGTCGCCCAGCTCGTTGAGGGTCTGCTCGGTGGAGTAGCACAGGCTGTCGGTCTGGTTGCGGACCTCGACCTCTTCCTTCTGCTTCTTGTCCTCCTCGGCATGAGCCTCGGCGTCCTTGACCATACGATCGACTTCGTCGTCGGACAGAGCGGTGGAGCCGGAAATGGTGATCTGCTGCTCCTTGCCGGTGCCCTTGTCCTTAGCGGAGACCTTGACGATGCCATTGGCGTCGATGTCGAAGGTGACCTCGATCTGCGGCACGCCGCGGCGGGCAGCCGGGATGCCGGTCAGCTGGAACTTACCGAGCGACTTGTTGTCGCGGGCAAGCTCGCGCTCGCCCTGGAGCACGTTGATCTCGACGCTGGTCTGGTTGTCGGCAGCGGTGGAGTAAACCTCGGTCTTGGAGGTCGGGATCGTGGTGTTGCGGTCGATCATCTTGGTCATGATGCCGCCCATGGTCTCGACGCCCAGCGACAGCGGGGTAACGTCGAGCAGCAGGATGCCCTCGACGTCGCCGGTGAGCACGCCGCCCTGGACGGCAGCGCCGTCGGCAACGACCTCGTCGGGGTTCACGGACATGTTGGGCTGCTTGCCGGTCATGGTCTTGACGAGCTCCTGGACGGCGGGCATACGGGTGGAGCCGCCGACAAGGATGACCTCGGTCAGATCGGAGAGCTTAAGCTTGGCGTCGCGCAGGGCGTTGGTGACAGGCTGCTTGCAGCGCTCGAGCAGGTCGCGGGTGATCTTCTCGAACTCGGCGCGGGTCAGCGTGTAGTTGAGGTGCAGCGGGCCGGACTGGTTCATGGTAATGAACGGCAGGTTGATGGTGGTCTGCTGGGCGGCGGAGAGCTCCTTCTTGGCGTTCTCGGCGGCCTCCTTCAGACGCTGCAGGGCCATGGGGTCCTGACGCAGGTCGACACCGTTCTCCTGCTGGAACTTATCGGCCATCCAATCGATGACGCGCTGATCCCAGTCGTCGCCGCCCAGGTGGTTGTCGCCCGAGGTGGACAGAACCTCAAACACGCCGTCGGCGAGGTCGAGGATGGAGACGTCGAAGGTGCCGCCGCCCAGGTCGAAGACCAGGATGCGCTGGTCGGTGCCCTGCTTGTCCAGGCCATAGGCAAGAGCAGCAGCGGTCGGCTCGTTGACGATACGCTTGACGTTGAGGCCGGCGATCTTGCCGGCATCCTTGGTGGCCTGACGCTGGGCGTCGTTGAAGTAGGCCGGGACGGTGATGACGGCGTCGGTGACGGTCTCGCCCAGATACTTCTCGGCGTCAGCCTTCATCTTGGCGAGCGTCATGGCGCTCACCTGCTCGGCGGTGTAATCCTTGCCCTCGATGTCGACGACGGCACGGCCACCCTGGCCCTCCTTGACCTCATACGGCACGGTCTTGATCTCGGAGGTGCACTCGGAGTACTTGCGGCCCATGAAGCGCTTGATGGAGAACACGGTGTTCTTGGGGTTGGTGACAGCCTGGTTCTTAGCGGCCTTACCCACGACGCGGTCGCCGTCGGCACGGAAGCCCACGACGGACGGGGTGGTGCGGTCGCCCTCGGCGTTCACGATAATGGTCGGAGAACCGCCCTCGAGGACGGCCATAGCGGAGTTAGTAGTACCAAGGTCGATACCAAGAATCTTGCCCATTAGAAATTCCCTCTCTCTTGTGCGTTTGCACCGACTCGGCGGTCTGCCGAGCGGTGTTTCGGCTTGTCTTTCAGGATGTAGTGTATCCCCTTATGGGCCGGAATATACAAAATCTAAGTCAATTCATATAAGATTTCTTATTGCCGAGAGTTTAGGTTCGCAAATACGCAGGTAGACGCACTGTTTGAGTTCTCGGCAAATCTATCGAGATCTATGTAGAGATGGCTGAGGTTTGCGTCCGGGGGTGCCTGGGGGCCGTCTTGCGGAAAGCTCATCCCGGTTTGAGCGTGGATTCCGGGTCGCAGTTTCCGTCTGAAGGCTCAACCGGAAACCGTATCCCGTTTTGAGAGCTGATACCGGGTCGCGGTTTCCGCCAGTGGCCCAGTCGGAAACTACAACCCGTTTCTCGGCCAAATTCCGGGATGCGCTTTCCGCAAGCATGCTCGATCGCCCAATATTTCAAGTCACCTAAAGCTAACATTTGCGCAGCTCAGCGGCCTCACCTGCATGTTTTTTAGTAAACCTTGGCATACTCGGCGAACGGTATGAAGATGCCGGTCAGAGGGTATTGCAAACGGTCGCTCCCGTGGTATGTTTTTGCCCGAATCAAACCGGCGCGCATCGCCTGTAGCGTCGGTCAACAGAGAGGAAACTACCATGGCTCATCCCGTAATTGATGCCGACGAGTGCATCGCTTGTGGCGTTTGCGTCGACTCCTGCCCCGCTGGCGTTCTGGAGCTCCAGGACGTCGCTACCGTCGCTGACGAGGACTCCTGCGTCGCCTGTGGCGCTTGCCAGGACGCTTGCCCCGCTGGCGCGATCACCGAGATCGTCGAGGAGTAACAACTCCCCCACCTGCACACTCAAAAGTACACCGTGCACAAAAAAGGAGGCCTCCGCATCGCCGCGGAGGCCTCCTTTTGCATATGTGGGCAGCTAATTTGGAGCGGGACCCTTGGCAGTTGCGGTGGAATAGTTCCTGTTTTATGTCTTGGATGCCGATTTTAGGAACTATTTCACCGCAACTTATAGATGCGGCGTCGACTAGGATAAATCGTCTTCGTAGGGCATTAGATCCGCCAAGTAGCCTTTTTCCTTGAGCATGGCCTCGATCTCGTCGAGGGTCTGTTCGTCCTCCGCCGCAATGCGATGGAAGTGGTAGCCGCTCGTCACCGTTAGTAGTGGAAAGCTCTTGCCGCTCTCGATATCGTGCAGGTAGCGCTCAACATCGCGACGATTGCGGATGTCCAGGTCGGCCGTGATCTTACCGTACACGCGGTGATTGACGATCACGTTGAGCACGGCACCACCGGCGTCGACGATACTCGTGAGCTCATCGCCTGCCTGCTCCACGCCGTGGCGAACCTTGACCAAGCGCGTGGGAACAGCCGGACTGCTCGCCGCCTCCTGCAGCACGTAGCCGCGATTGGTCGCCACGATATCGTGCCCATCGGCGCGCAGCAGGGCGATGTCTTGCACGACAATCTGGCGGCTCACACCCACCTCACGAGCAAGTGCGCTGCCGGAGACGGGGCCCTTGGCTCGCTCGAGCACGCCCATGATGGCACGGCGACGCTCGCGGGCGTCCATTATTTACCGTCCAGCAGACGCAGGTGCTTAAGCGAGAGGTCGAGAATCGGCGCAGAGTGCGTCAGGGCGCCCGAGCTAATATAGTCGACACCCAGATCGGCCAGGGCGCGAATGTTGTCGGCGTCCACGTTGCCCGAACACTCGGTCTTGGCACGACCGGCGATAAGCTCGATAGCGGCCGCCATGTCGTCATGGGTCATATTGTCGAGCATGATAATGTCGGCACCGGCTTCCACGGCCTCGCGCACCATGTCCAGGTTCTCGCACTCGATCTCGACCGTCGCAGTAAACGATGCATGGGCGCGCGCCATCTCGATTGCACGCGTCACGCCGCCGGCGGCATCGATGTGGTTGTCCTTGAGCATGACGGCCGTCGACAGGTTGTAACGGTGGTTGCTGCCGCCGCCAATCTCGACCGCGGCCTTCTCAAAGACGCGCATGCCCGGCGTGGTCTTGCGCGTATCGACGAGCACGGTCTTGGTGCCCTCGAGCGCCGCGGCCATCTGGTGCGTATAGGTAGCGATACCGCTCATGCGCTGCAGGTAGTTGAGTGCCACGCGCTCGCCCGAAAGCAGCACGCGCGCGTCACCGCGCACCTGACCCACATGGTCGCCGGCGTGCACCTCGTCGCCATCGGCAACGTCGAGCAGCACCGAGCTCTGCGAATCCAGCAGCTCAAAGGTACGAGCGAACACATCCAGGCCGGCGATGATGCCATCGGCTTTGGCGATAAGCTCCACCGTGGCGGGACGCGCCGTGGGGCACACGCTCGCCGTGCTCACGTCCTCAAACGTAATGTCCTCGCGCAGAGCCTGCAGAATCAGATCATCGACGACGAGCTTCATGGTAATGGGATTCATGGTCTACTCCTCCACGGCCTGCGTGCCGGCGGCACGGGCCAAATCATCGATTGCCAGGGCGTCGGCGCTCAGGGCGCGATGACGGCCATCGAGCGCGGGATCGCCCGCCTGCTCCACGGCCAGCGACTCGCCGGTACGCATGTACCACGCGGCGCGACGACCCCAGACCAGTGCTTCGAGCAGACTGTTTGATGCAAGGCGGTTCTTGCCGTGAACGCCGTTGCAGGCCGTCTCGCCCGCGGCGTAGAGCTCGGGCATCGAGGTGCGGCCGTCCTTGTCGACCCACACGCCGCCCATAAAGTAGTGCTGCGTCGGCGTAACGGGAATGGGCTCGTCCAAGATGTCGCGGCCGTCCTCCAGGCAGCGCGCGCGAATGTTGGCAAAGTGCCCGGTCACCACGTCGCGCTCGACGGGGGCAAAGCTCAGCCACTCGTGCTCGGTGCCGTCCTGCTTCATCTGCTCGCGGATGGCGGCGGCGACAACGTCGCGCGGCTGCAACTCGTCGGTAAAACGCTCGCCGGCGGCGTTGAGCAAAATCGCGCCCTCGCCGCGGCAGCTCTCGCTGATCAGGAACGTGCGACCCGGCTGCGGCGAGAACAGACCCGTGGGATGGATCTGCACGTAGTCCAGGTGCTCCATCTTAATGCCATGCTCCTGAGCGATGTAGCAGGCGTCGCCCGTGAGCTGCGGGTAGTTGGTCGAATGGTCGTATACGCCGCCGATGCCGCCCGTTGCCCACAGCGTGTGGCGGGCATGGATCTTAAACGGCTCGCCGGCATGCGCGCCCTCGGCGGCATTTACCAGCTCGTCGGCGGGACGAACCGAGTTGTTCTCGTCCACGGGAACGGCGACGATACCGGTGCACACCGTGGCGCCGTCACGCTCGCCCGTCAGGATGTCGGTCATGGCCACGTGCTCCAAAATCTGCACGTTGTCCAGCTTGCGGACAGCCTGAAGCAGCTTGGTCGTAATCTCCTTGCCGGTGATATCGGCATGGAAGGCAATGCGCGGACGGCTGTGTGCGCCCTCGCGGGTAAAATTGAGGCTGCCGTCGGCCTTGCGCTCAAAGTCCACGCCCATCGCCAGCAGGTCGTTGATGACCGAGCGGCTCGAGCGAATCATGATGTCGACGCTCTCGCGGCGGTTCTCGTAGTGGCCGGCGTGCATGGTGTCCTCAAAGAAGGCATCGTAGTCCGAGCCTTCGGGCAGCACGCAGATGCCGCCCTGCGCGAGCATCGAATCGCACTCGTCGACAGCGCCCTTGGAGAGCATGATCACGCGCGTGCTCGTCGGCAGGTTGAGAGCCGCGTACAAGCCCGCTACGCCGCAGCCGGCAATAACGACGTCGCACTCCATGTCGGGGTATTGTTTGGTTTCCACAGGAATCCTCTCCCTTGTAATGTGGCATAAGGGACTGCCCCTCATGACACATCGTTCTAGCGTGCTGCGTACTCGAGCATGCGGTCGAGCGTGAGTTTGGCCTGGTCGGCAGCCTCGTCCGACACGCCGATCTGCACCTCGCCCTCGCCCGTCTCCAGGCAGCGCACGAGCTTTTCGAGCGTGATGAGATCCATGTTGACGCAGGTGGGCTGCACCACGGGGAAGTAGAACTTCTTGCCGGTGCCCTGGCAGCGGCGCTCGAGCTCGTAGAGCACGCCGCGGACCGTCACGATAATGAACTCGCTCGCGTCGGACTCCTCGGCATACTTGATGATGCCGGCGGTGGAGCCGATGTAGTCGGCCTCGGCCAGGACGTCGGCCTTGCACTCGGGGTGCGCCAGCACGAGCGCGTCGGGGTGGGCCTCCGTCGCGTCGACGATCTGCTCGACGGTGATGATGTGATGGCGCGGGCAGTAGCCGTTGTTGAGGATGACGTGCTTTTGCGGCACCTGCTCGGCTACGAAGCGTCCCAGGTTTTGGTCGGGAATGAACAGGATATGCTGCTGCGGCAGCTCGGACACGATCTTAACGGCGTTGGAGCTGGTGACGCACACGTCGCTCCAGCTCTTGATCTCGACCGTGGAGTTGACGTAGCACACCACGGCCAGGTCGTCGCCGTACTCGGCGCGCGCCGCGTCGACCGTCTCGCGCTTGACCATGTGCGCCATGGGGCAGTCCGCGCCCGGCTCGGGCAGCAGCACGGTCTTAGTGGGATTGAGCAGCTTGGCGCTCTCGCCCATAAACTCCACGCCGCACAACACGATGGTCTGCTGCGGCAGGCTTTTGGCGAGCTTTGCCAGGTAGAAGCTATCGCCGACGTAATCGGCAACGGCTTGGACCTCGGGCGCCACGTAATAGTGCGCCAGGATCACCGCGTCACGTTGGGTTTTTAGTTGCTGAATGGCCTCGACGAGCTCTGCGGGCACCAGTGCCGCACGCTCCGTTGCCGTCGTTGCCGATGCTAGGCCGGCCGCGATATCGCGTGCAAGCTCCGACGCATCCATGTTCGCGCTCTGTGCCATCAAGGCCCCTCTCTTTTGGCGAATCTTGGGGCTTTAGTATGACACCTAGGTTTACAGCTGACAAGACAGCTGTAAACCTAGGTGTAAAGTTGAAATAAAGATTCAATCATATGGCAGGTCCATTTTCGAACTGGCAAGCTGAGGTTAGCCGGGCTTTCGGTAGCGCAAGGGGCATCTTTCGCCACCGCAATACCGCTTGGCGCGAGTTGCACGCCGTGAGGCGCAAACGGTCCGCACCCCCGCAAGCGGCGCGTACCCAATGTGGCAAAATCGAACTACTTAAGGGGGCCGAATGCTCAAGATTATTGCCTGCGACGATGATGTCGCTTTTCTAGATAGACTGCACCGGATGATCGACCGTTGGTCGACCGAGACGGGCACGACGGTCGATGTTGCGCTCGTCACGCGCGGCGAGGACCTGCTGGCCCGCCATGCCGCATCGCGCGCCGACATCATTCTGCTCGACATGATCATGCCGCTCGTCAACGGCATGGACACCGCGCGCGAATTGCGCCAGGCCGATACCGCCGTGCGCCTGGTGTTCCTCACCTCGTCGCCCGAGTTCGCACTGGAGTCCTACGAGGTCCGTGCTTTCGACTATCTGCTCAAGCCCGTGACTTACGAACGCCTGGCGCAGTTACTCGATGAGCTTTCGAGCATGCGCCCGGCGGCAACCGACGAGCTCGTGATCAAAACTTCCTTTGGCTACCACGCCCTGCGCCTGTCCGACATCGAATATGCCGAGGCGCGCAACAAGCACGTGGTCTTCCACCTGCGCGACGGACGCGACATCGAGGCACTCGAGTCGTTCCGCAGCGTCGAGGACCGTTTGGCGCAAAATGCCACCTTCTTTAAATGCCACCGTAGCTACCAGGTCAACTTGCGCAACATCGACCACTTCGATCGCACGGACATCGTCATGCGCTCGGGCGCGTGCATCCCGCTTTCGCGCAGCTGCAAGCAGGGATTCCAAGACGCCTACTTTGCGGCGCGCTTTGAGGGTGGGAGACACTGATGGTCTCCTCGGTCGAAATGGTCCTTTGGGCAATCCACCACGCCACGACGTTGCTCTTTGGCGTCTTTGCCTCGGCGGCGCTGTGCGGTATCGAAATCAATCGACGCCATGCACTCGAGTTGGTGGGGGTCGGAGTCGCAACCGGCGCTGCCTTTTCGATCGCCAATGCCGTCGGCGGCGAGCTTTTTGCCCGTCAGGTCTATCCGCTCGTCGTGCACCTGCCGCTTACCGTCTACCTATGCGCGCGTTACCGCCTGAGCCCGCTGCTTGCCGTGCTCGGCATTACGAGTGCCTATCTGATCTGCCAGTTCAGCAATTGGATGGGCATCGCCGCATTTGCCGCAACCGATTCTCAGATCGCGTACTATCTGGCGCGCATCGCGACCACACTCGCCGTCTTTGCCGTCCTGATGCATTGGGCCGGCGACATCGGTCCGCGCTTGGCGATTAAAAGCACCACCGAGCTGGGCATCCTTTTAATCCTGCCGCTCGTCTATTACGTCTTTGACTATGCCACCAACGTCTACACCACGCTGTTCCACTCGGGCTCGGTGGTAACGGTTGAGTTTTTGGCATTTGCGCTCTGCGCGTTCTACCTTATGTTCCTCGCCGTCTACCTGCGCGAATACGAAGAAAAGGAAACCGCCGAGAGAGAGCGCTGGATGCTCGAAACCCGCGACAGCGTCGCCATCAAAGGGCTCGAGGCTTGGCGTCAATCTGGGCGCGAGCTGTCGATTCTTCGCCACGACATGCGCCACTTCCTGCGCGGCCTGGCCGCTTTAATTGAGGAGGGCCACACCGACGAGGCGCTCAAACGCATCGATGAACTCTGCGAAGCCGGCGATCGCACCGCCGTACGCCGCTTCTGCGCCAACGAGACCGTAAACATCGCGCTTTCGTCATTTAACTCGGATATCAATAGAAACGGCATTACCGCCAACCTGCGCGCCGCCGCACCCGAAACCATCCACGTAGGTGACGCCGACCTGTTTAGCGTGCTCTCAAATGCCTTGGAAAACGCTATCACCGCCGCAAGCGCCGCACCCCAAGGAAAGCGATTCGTCGACTTTGACCTGCGATTAGAGGACGCCCAGCTGCTGCTGTTAGTTTCCAACACGTTTGACCGCGCGCCGCGCATGGTCGACGGCATGCCCGTGACCCGGCATGCGGGCCACGGCTTTGGCACCAGGAGCATCAAACTTGCCGTGGAGCGCATGAACGGCAACTGCCAGTTCCGCATTAACGGCGATCGGTTTGAGCTGCGCGCTGTGATGTAGAAGTGCGGTGCCGATCTCGAGGCGCGCCTTGCCCGCCAGGCAATCGCTCGCCGGCGCCAATCCGCTACAGCGGTGCAGCCGCCGGGGTCAGCTGCTTAATGTATGCCCACATGCGCTGCTTGGCGGCTTTGTCAGTGAGCGCCGCCTCAAAGCCGTCGAGCGCGAGCACGCGGCGGCCCTGCACATGGGCGACCAGGCCGGGCTTGAGCATGGCGGTGTCGAAGTCATCGATCGCCACGAGCATATCGGCGTAGGTCTCGCGCATGGCGTCAGCCGCGTTGTTGTCGAGCAGTAGCACCGCCTCGGGGTCCAAGGCCTCGAGCGCCTCGCGGAACAGCTCGCACGGCAGAGTCTCGCCCACCGCGACCGCTCCGTCACCCACGCCGGCGACGCTTGCCAGCACGCAAAAATCCTCGGGCGCGTAGCCGATGGCCCCAAGCGCCTTGCGCAACGCCGCGCCATCCGGGCCGGCGGCAAGCTCGCCACCCGAACGCTCGGCCTCGTCCAAATCGCCTTTGACCAGCACAATCGGCGAGCACGCGTTGCCCGCGATACGCACGCCGCGACCCGCGAGCGATGCGAGCTCCTGCTCGGTCGCCTGGGCGATGGCTTCTTTTTTCTGGCTTTGTGACGTGGGCATGCGCTCTCCAATCGTTTGCGTGGCCACCATTATATAAAAGAGCCGCCCGCGAGTGGTTGCTTTGCGGGCGGCTGGGTATAAGCACGGTCGTACTGAGTTTTACGCGGCCGGACCGCGTCGCATTATGGAGGTCACCATGGCTGACATTAATCAGATTACCCCCGAGAACTTCGATTCCATCGTTAACGACAGTCTGCCCGTGCTGGTCGATTTTTGGGCACCGTGGTGCGGGCCCTGTCGATCCCTCTCGCCCATCGTTGACGAGGTTGCCGATGAGCTGGCGGGCAAGCTTGCCGTTGCCAAATGCAACGTCGACGACAACCAGGACCTGGCCATGAAGTATGGCGTCATGAGCATCCCCACGCTGATTGTGTTTAAGAACGGCGAGGAGATTGACCGCTCGGTTGGCGCTCTGCCCAAGGCGAGGCTGCAGGCGCTGCTGGAGAAGCATCTGTAATACGCTTGTTACATGGTGCCGTCTGCCTGCCGTCCATGAGCGCTTTTGCACCGCTCGCCGGACTTCTGGATGCACCAAGTGCAACCACGGATAGTATGGTAGTCACAAACAGCCCCCAGTGAACGGGTGCGGGTCGCACAGACTCGCACCCGTTTTCTTATGCAGCTGCGCACAGAGCGGGCGTAGTAAAATCTGAACCACTGAACTGCCCCATACAAAAGGAGATTTTCCATGCATGACGTCGGAATGAACATGAGCCAGCTTGCCATGAGCGTCAAGCAGGTCGACGACACCATCGAGCTCGCTCACGAGTGGAGCCATCAGCTGCTGCATGCGACCGAGAATTTTGACATGGAGCGCATCGGCGCCAAGCTCGAGGCCGCCATGGCCGCGCTCCACGAGGCGCATGACGCGCTCGAGGGCTACGAGGAAGCCATCGAGGCCGACCACAACTCCGTCGGCTCCGTGAAGCTGGTGTAAGGTGGCCGAACACGAGCACGGCTGCGGGTACGAGCACGAGCATCCGCACGGGGCGGACGGTGACGCGGGCTGCCACTGTAGTGGTTCCGGCTCCGAGCTGGTCCGTTTTTCGGTTACCGCACCCGACGACCTGCTGCGCCGTTTTGACGAACAGATCGCGCGCCGCGGCGACGTGGCCAACCGATCCGAGGCCGTGCGCGATTTGATTCGCGCCTCGATCGCCAAAGAGCAGATGCGCACGCCCGATGAGCACGTTATCGGGTCGCTCACCATGATTTACGACCATCACACCGGCGATCTGACGCGCCGCCTGGACGAGGTGCAGCACGACTACACCGACGAGATCGTATCGACCATGCACGTGCATCTGGATCACCACAACTGTTTGGAGATTCTGGCGCTCAAGGGTCGTGGCGAGCGCGTCTACGAACTAGCCGACCGCCTGCTGGGCCTGCGCGGCGTTAAGCACGGCGAGCTCACGTGCGCCGCCACCAAGCAGAGCCTGGGGCTGTAACAGCACACATTTCAACGAAGGAGGGTCGCATGCGGCATGTGCATATTCATGTGACGGGCATTGTGCAGGGCGTTGGCATGCGACCGTTTGTGTATCGCGAGGCCATGACGCATGGCATTTGCGGATGGGTGCTCAATGCGGGCGACGGCGTGCATATCGAGGCGCACGCTCCGGCCGATGCGCTCGATGCTTTTGTTGCCGCGCTTTCTGAGCATGCACCTGCAGCAGCCCGCATAGAGTATGTCGAGGTTGTGGACCTGGCAGCCAACGGTTGGGATGCCGCCGATGAACAGGGCTTTCGCATCGTAGCATCGCAGGACCAGACCGCGCACACGACGCTCGTCTCGCCCGATATCGCCACCTGTGACGATTGCCTGCGCGAATTGTTCGATCCCGCCGACCGACGCTATCACTACCCCTTTATCAACTGCACTAACTGCGGCCCACGCTTTACCATCATCCGATCGCTGCCTTATGACCGAGCGGCCACATCGATGGACCGTTTCCCCATGTGTCCCAAGTGCGCCGCGGAGTATGCCGACCCACTCGACCGGCGTTTTCACGCGCAACCCGATGCCTGCTTTGATTGCGGGCCGCATATTACGTGGCGCGAGGCTGTAAACGGCGATGCGTGCGGGAATTCGTCCGCGACACCGACCGTCG
Organism: uncultured Collinsella sp.; assembly: GCA_900542905.1. Taxonomy (GTDB): domain Bacteria; phylum Actinomycetota; class Coriobacteriia; order Coriobacteriales; family Coriobacteriaceae; genus Collinsella. The sequence continues at coordinate 7,579 of UQPF01000002.1, read as the reverse complement.
GCACCACACGCGAGGCCAGCGACGCTATCATCGAGCGCTGCGTTGAGCTGCTGGCCAGCGGTGGCATCGTCGCCATCAAGGGCCTGGGCGGATTCCATCTAGCCTGTGACGCTGCCAACGAGCAAACGGTGGCCGAGTTGCGCCGTCGCAAACGCCGCAGCAACAAACCACTTGCCGTCATGGTGCGCAGTCTTGCCGATGCCGAGCGCCTGTGTCATATCGACGATGCTGAACGCGATCTGCTCGCCGGCAGCATCCGCCCCATTGTGCTGCTGCGCCGGCGCACTGTTGACGAGGGCAACGGCAGTTCCCCCGACGCCCTCGCTCTCGCGCCATCTGTCGCGCACGACCTTCCTGAGCTCGGCGTCATGCTCCCCTATACGCCGCTTCAACATCTGTTGCTTGCCGCGGCAGAAGCCTGCGGTATGCACGCGCTCGTCATGACCAGCGGAAACCTGAGCGAAGAACCCATCGAGACCGACGACGACCTTGCCTGGGAACACCTCGTTGCCGCCGGCATCGCCGACGCGCTGCTCGGTAACGACCGCGCGATCCTCTCGCGCTACGACGACTCTGTAGTGCGCGTGGTCGACGGCGCCATTATGCCCGTTCGCCGCGCTCGCGGATATGCACCCCAGCCACTGCCGTTGCCGGCGCTCGACGGCGCTCCGTCCTGCGTGCTCGCCTGCGGGCCACAACAAAAGGCCACGATTGCGCTCACGCGTGAAGGGACGAACGGCGAGGCGACCTGTTTTGTGTCGCAGCATATCGGCGATGTTGAAAACGGCGGGACCTTCGATGCCTGGAACGCCGCGCGCACGCGCTTGGAAGATCTCTTTGACTTGGCGCCCGCCGCCTTGGCCTGCGATGTGCACCCCAGCTATCTATCGGGCCAGTGGGCGCGCGAGCAGGCGCGAAAATGCAATCTGCCGCTCGTCGAGGTGCAGCACCATCATGCGCATATCGCGAGCGTAATGGCCGAGGCCATCGCCGCGGGCCAGCTTACAACCGACGCGCGTGTCCTTGGCATCGCCTTTGACGGCACCGGCGCCGGCACCGATGGGACCATTTGGGGCGGCGAGTTTCTTGTTGCCAGCCTTGGCGGCTTTGAGCACGCCGCGCATTTGCGCACTTGGGCGCTCCCCGGTGGGGCGGCCTCCGTGCGCGACGCCCGCCGCAACGCCTTTGCCCTGCTCAGTGAGCTCGGCCTGCTCGAGCACCCAGGTGCCGCTCGGCTTTTGGACAGCCTCGACGAGCAAACGCGCAGCGTGACAGCTACCATGATCGAGCGCGGCATCAACAGCCCGCGTACCAGCAGCATGGGGCGTCTCTTTGATGCCGCGGCGGCGATTCTGGGCATCTGCAACAAGGCAACCTACGAGGGCGAACCCGCCATCGAGCTTGAGGCTGCCGCCTGGCGCGCGCTCGACAACGAAATCGCCCATTTTCCCGACGACAACGCCGGCTATTTCGCATCTTGCCCATCGTGGCTGGACGGCCCCTATGTTCTAGACCAGAAAGCACTCTTTGAGGCACTTTTGGGAGGAATTGAAGCCGGAGCGCCCGCCGACAGGCTCGCACTCGACTTCCATGTCGCCGTCGCGCGCTCCTCGGCGCGCATCGCCAGCGATATCTGCGTGCACGAGGGCATCGACACCGTCGCGCTCTCGGGCGGCGTGTTCATGAACCGACTTCTGCTTCAGCTTCTCACCCGCGAGCCCAAAAGCATGGGTCTCACTGTCTTGATTCCCCAAACCGTGCCCGTTAACGACGGCTGCATCGCCTACGGTCAGGCGGCAGTCGCAAGCGCTCGTCTTGCGCAGATTGCATCGCAGTAGGCTGTTCGGCCAGCCCGCAAGCCGCCGTCTCACAGGTGTAGCGCGTTTGCCCGCAGCGCCCGCGAGCGCTACCATCAACTGATGGATTATTGAGCGCCCGTCCAGCGCAAAGCGTATAAAAGGGGAACAATATGTGCCTTGCCGTTCCCGGTAAAGTAGTCAAACGCGACGACGACCTCAAGGCCACCGTCGACATGATGGGCATCGAGCGCCCCGTGTCGCTGCGACTCGTGCCGATGGCGCAGGTTGGCGACTATATTCTCGTACACGCCGGCTTTGGCATCCAGATTGTCGACGAGCAGGAAGCACAGGAAACGCTCGAGCTTGTTAATGCCATGTCCGAGCTGGTCGAAGAAGACCAGCTGGCCACCAACCCGGCGGAGGCTTACTAGTGGCGCCCGAGCAGCCGGCTCGCTCCGGTATCGATTTCTCAGCATTCCGCGATCCCAAGCTGGCTCGCGAGCTCATCGAGCGCATTCATGAGCTTGTCGGCGACCGCACCATCAACCTTATGGAAGTCTGCGGCACGCATACCGTGAGCATCGGGCGCTATGGCTTTCGCTCCATTATGCCGGCCGGGCTCAAGCTGCTGAGCGGCCCGGGCTGCCCCGTCTGCGTCACCGCCAACCGCGACATCGACCACGCAATCGCGCTCGCCAACATAGACGGCGCCATCATCACCACCTTTGGCGACATGATGCGCGTGCCCGGATCATCCACCTCGCTCGCTGCGCAAAAGGCGGCGGGGCGCGATATCCGCATTGTGTACTCCCCGCTCGACGCGCTCGACATTGCCGAGCAAAACCCTGATCGCCCGGTCATTTTTATGGGCGTGGGCTTCGAGACTACGACGCCCACCATCGCCGCCGCCATCTTGGAGGCCGAGGCGCGCGGGCTTTTGAACTTCTCGGTCTATTGCGCCCACAAGACCACGCCGCCGGCGTTGCGCGCCATCGCCAACGACCCCGAGACCGCCATCGACGGCTTTATCCTGCCGGGCCACGTCGCCACCATCACGGGCTTGGCGCCCTTCAGCTTTTTGGTCGACGAGTTCGATACCCCGGGCGTGGTCACGGGATTTGAACCGGTCGATATCCTGCAGGGCATCTGCATGCTGGTCCAGATGGTTGTCGAGGACAGGCCGGCGATCGACAATGCCTACCGCCGCGGTGTCAATGCGAACGGCAACCCCGTGGCGCGCCAACTGGTCGAGCAGGTGTTTGAGCCGTGCGGCACCACATGGCGCGGTCTGGGGCCGATTGCCAACTCGGGCCTCGCAATCCGCCCCGAGTTCTTGCGTTTTGATGCCCGTGCTCGCTTTGACGTGCCCGTTGAGGCGACGGTCGAGCCGCGTGGATGCCGCTGCGGCGACGTGCTGCGCGGGGCCATTACGCCAAGCAGCTGCCCGCTCTTTGGCCGCACCTGCACGCCCGAGCACCCCGTCGGCCCGTGCATGGTGAGCTCCGAGGGCAGCTGCGCGGCTTACTACCGCTACCGTAACTAGTCCGGACGCACCCGCACACTGGCACCACCCACGATTGGAGTTTTCGATATGTCCCATAGCGTTACCGATAGCACCGTCCTGCTGGGCCACGGCTCCGGCGGCCAGATGATGAAACGCATCATCGATGAGGTCTTTTTGGATGCCTTTGGGTCGTCCGAGCTGCTCGAAGGCAACGATGCCGGCGTCGCCGCGCTGCCCGCGAGCGGGCGCATCGCCATGTCGACCGACAGCTTTGTAGTCTCGCCGCAGTTCTTCCCCGGTGGCAACATCGGCCGCCTCGCCGTGTGCGGAACCGTCAACGACGTCGCGACCTCGGGTGCCAACGTGCGCTACCTGTCGTGCGGCTTTATCCTCGAAGAGGGCTATCCCATGGATAGGCTCCGCCAGATTGTGCAGACGATGGCCGAGACGGCGCACGAGGCGGGCGTGTCCATAATCACGGGCGACACCAAGGTGGTCGAGCGCGGCGGGGCCGACGGCGTCTATATCAATACCGCCGGCGTGGGCGAGGTGCCTGCGGGCGTGGCGCTCAGCGGCGCAAACTGCCAGCCCGGCGATGTCATCCTGGTCTCGGGTACACTGGGCGACCACGGCATCGCTATCATGAGCCAACGCGAGGGTCTGGCGTTTTCGAGCACGATCGAAAGCGACGCCGCGCCGCTCAACCACCTGATTGCCGATGTGCTTTCCGCAGCACCCGACACACGCTGCTTCCGCGACCCCACGCGCGGTGGCCTGGCCTCGACGCTCAACGAGTTTGCGCAGGCCAGCGGCGTTGCCATGGAGATCGACGAGGACGATGTGCCCGTGCGCCCCGACGTGCAGGCAGCCTGCGAGATGCTCGGCTACGATGTGCTGCAGGTGGCAAACGAGGGCAAGATGGTTGCCGTCGTGCCGGCCGAGCAAGCCGATGCCGCGCTGAGCGCCATGCGCGCCGCCCGCTACGGCGAGAATGCCGCCATCATCGGCCGCGTGCTGCCACTTGCCGAGGGCGCCCATCCCGCCGTGCGCGTGCGCACCGGCTGGGGCTCGACCCGCATCCTCGACATGCTCGTAGGAGAGCAGCTGCCGAGGATTTGCTAACGACAAAGGCTCAGGGCTATTAAAGATATTCAGATTCCAAACATGCCCGGCACGCATGCCCAGTATTATGAGGTGCGTTTTGAAACCCAATGACGGGAGCTTTCATGGCAGCAGCTTTTTCCCATGTGATTTTTGATCTGGACGGCACCATCCTCAACACGCTCGAGGACCTGGCGGCCGCCGGCAACCATACCTGCGAGGCGCACGGCTGGCCCACGTTTGCCGTTGACGAGTACCGCTACAAGGTGGGAAACGGCATGCTCAAGCTGGTTGAGCGCTTTATGCCCGCCGAGTACGCAGGCGACGGCCGCATGTTTGAGCAGACGCTTGCCGAGTTTAGGGCTTACTACGGCGAGCACAAGGAAGACCACACCGCTCCCTATGCCGGCACGATCGAGATGCTCGACCGCTTGCGCGCCGCGGGCGTTCAGCTTGCCGTGCTCACTAACAAGGACCACGTCTCGGCGGCTCCGCTTATCGAAAAGTATTTTGGTTCCGAGCGCTTTGCGCTGGTGCAGGGCCGTGTCGATGCGTTTCCGCCCAAGCCCGAAGCACCCGTCACGCTGCATGTGATGGAAGAGCTAGGCGCCGACCCGGCGACCACGCTCTACGTAGGCGATTCCAATGTCGATATCCTGACCGGCCACAACGCCGGCCTTAAGAGTGCGGGCGTCAGCTGGGGTTTCCGCGGGCGCGCAGAGCTGGAAGCCGCCGGCGCCGACTACGTGGTGGACACCCAGGGCGAGCTCGCAGCGCTAATCCTGGGCGAGTAACGAGCGACACTGCTTAACGCAGCTGCGACAATGCTGTTGCGCGGAAAGTAGTCGTTGGGGACGTTCTTAAACGACTAGTCAGACAAGAACGCCCCAACGACTACCCCAACAATGGCAACGCCGCAGGTAGAGGACGGACAGCGAGCGGACACCAGAGCGAACAAATTGGCATGAAAAGAGGACGGCATAGACCTTCTGGTCATACCGTCCTCTTTGAATGACAAGTTGTCGCTCTGGTGCCCGCGCAACGTCGAGCAGTTGCGGCGTTTGGTAAAACGCCGCAACGAACTAGCTCAGCATTGCATCCATCATCTCGGAGTTGACAGAGTCGTCGGCAGACCACTCGCCGTCGTCGTTGCAGGTGTACTTGAAGATAACCGTGGTCTTCCTGGGCTCGGTGGCCTTGGTCACATCGACCATAACCTGACCGGCCATCTTGTACAGCTCGTCATCGGAAGGAACCGTGTCAAGCGCGGCGACCTTCTCCTGATACTGGGTGGAGAAGTCCTCGACGATCTTGTTCATAGACTTGCAGGTGATAGAGACCTCGGCGGTCGCGACACCCTTGTCCTCGTCGACCGTCACGTCGCCGATCTTGTAGTCAAAGCCCTCGAGATAGGTCTTGGCATACTCCTTGGGATCGATACCCAGCTGCTCGAACTCGTCGCCCGAAGCTTCCTCCAGACCAGAAAGGAAGTCGTCGCCACCGTTCTTGACCTCGTCAAACTGCGTCGTAAGATCCTCGGTGATGAGCTCCTCAACCGAAGGACCTCCACAGCCGGAAAGCACGACCACGCATGCAACCAAGACGGCCATGAGGGGCGCAAGCAGCAGCTTCTTTTTCATGTTGTTCCTCCCAATGAGCGGCACCGCGCTTCCCGGACGCGGCACACGTTGTAATAAGTAAGCCCATACTATCCACTTATGAACACCCTCGGCAACGCGAAGGCGCGGTCGGTTCGTTTTAGCGTCCGAACGGTTTGCAAGCCCGCCCAACGCGCAATAAAACGCTTCCCCACGGTGCAATAAAAAAGGTGGCCGGAAACCCGACCACCCTTGCACATCCTTTGAACGCCGCAGTTTACTTGCGAACGACCTTAACGATGGCGTCACCGGCGGCGACGGCGGACTCTGCCTCAACGGTGAGCTCGACGTCGGCAAACTCGGCGGTGTTGGACACGGCCACCACGACGCAGTCCTTGTAACCGGCAGCGGCGATCTTGGCGCGGTCGATCTTGAGTATGGGCTGGCCGGCCTTCACAACGTCGTCGGCCTTGACGAAGCCCTCGAAGCCATCGCCGTTCATGTTGACGGTATCGACGCCAACGTGCACCAGAACCTCGATGCCGCTATCGGACTGCAGACCCACGGCGTGACCCATGGTGACGGTCACCTTACCGTCGCAGGGAGCGTAGACCAGATCGTCCTCGGGCCACACGGCACAGCCCTTGCCCAGAACCTCGCCACCAAAGACGGGATCGGGCACGTCGGCCATCTTGATGACCTTGCCCTTGACGGGCGAGCACAGCACGTCGGCGCCGGCAGAAGCAGAGATGGAGGCCGGAGCAGCGGCAGCCGCGGGCTCAGCCTTCTTCTTGAACATATCAAACAGACCCATACGTTTTCTCCTCTTGATTAAGCGCAACGTTGTGCGCATGCCTACGGTAATTATAGTGCCAAATGGTTCAAATGCTAAGGTGGGGACTCGAATCGCAAGCCCTTCTCGGTAGTGCTCGTGGGATGAGCATCTCCTTTGCATCGCGGTTCGATAAGCCGAGTATCGCCCACGCGCGGGACGGGCAGAAGCGGGCACGCCAAACCCGATACTTCTTTTCGCTCTCGAGTCCTGCCGCCGCCCCGTCCCTGACACTTCCTGATACCGACCGAAACGTGCCAAAATAAACCTGTCCCTTTTTGGTAGGTTTGGCGAGTGTGGATTTTCGGACGCTTAACTAACGAGCGTGGATAATCTCCCACTTCGAGGCCGTCACCGAGCCAAAAACGGGAGATTATCCGCTCTCATTTTGGATAACCCCCCCCTTGTACCAAGCCGAGCTCCATGGTCAAGTAATAACGACTTCTCATCATTAGATTGTTTACATCAATTCTAATAACTATTTAATCCTTAAACTCGTTATTAGAATTGATATGATTGGCCTAATAACGAGTTTCCGGCACTAAAGATATGGAGGGCGCGATGCAAATCGAGGAGAACGGCCAGGGAACGCTCCGCAATAATCTATCGGGGAAATTGGGGCTCTTCGGGGGTTTGTGTGGGTTAGCCGCCCGGTAAAATTGCCCGCCTAGCAGCGGCGGCGCGCCTCGCGTATCGTTGTTTTCCGACCAAAGAAAAAATGAACGCGCGAAGGAACGCCGCCATG
>UQPF01000001.1 GCA_900542905.1 uncultured Collinsella sp. | reverse complement strand
TCCGGACATGCCGTCCTCCGATCTCCCGGGGCCGGCCGGCCCGGCCCTCAGGGTATCGGGTTCCCACATTCATCCGCACATGTGCGGATGAATGTGGGAAGTGTTCGGATGAAGTTGATAATCAAGGTCTCCGCGTCGAGCGCGCAGACGGTGGTGGACCTGAGGTGTACGTCCATTCCGAAGGCGGTAGAATATCTAGGCACGGGAGCCTCCCAACCTCGTTGCGGCGCGGCTGCGCCTCTGGCACTTCAACAACATTGTCGCAGCCCCGACCCGCGGTCACGAGCGGGGGCTCCTGTCGTTTCCGTGCCCCTGGATTGGGTCATAGTGTCTGACTTATGCTCAACCTGCGGGGTTTCCAAGGTAGTCCTTGGGGACGTTCTTAAATGACTAGTCAAACAAGAACGTCCCCAACAACTACCTTCCTCTGGTGTAAAAGGTGCGCCATGTTCGGCGCTGGATTGTTATTCGTTTGTAAAGGCCGTGCTGCGCTTGCGGTAAGGGTCTATCAGATGCCCGTAAAAAACCGCAGTTGGCGCGGGCACTGCCCGATCGAGGCCGTATCTTTCCAAACAGCAAAGCGGGCAGGGTGCCCGCGAATCGCATGTATGAAAGGAAGATCATGCTCGATCAGGCTTATTCTCGTCGTCAGTTCCTCGGCCTCGCTGGTGGTCTTGCCAGCATCGTCGGTCTCGGTCTCGTTGGGTGCGGCGGCTCCGGCGCATCCGATGCCGCCGACAAGGGTAGCGCCGCTGCTGCCGAGTCCGTCTCCGGCGAGGTGACCTACGACGGTGCCTCTTCGTTCCAGGCTCTCGTCGAGGCCGCTGCCGAGAAGTTCATGGACGCCAACCCCGATGTCTCCGTCTCCGGCTCGGGTAACGGTTCGGGCAAGGGCCTGACCGCTGTCGCCGCCGGCACCGTCACCATCGGCAACTCCGACGTCTTCGCCGAGACCAAGCTTGAGGCCGATCAAGTCAAGAACCTCGTCGACCACGAGGTCGCCGTCGTGGGCATGGGCCCCGTCGTCTCCAAGAACGTCAAGGTCGACGACCTGTCCCTCGAGCAGCTCAAGGGTATCTTCTCCGGTCAGATTACCAACTGGAAGGAGGTCGGCGGCGACGACGCCACCATCGTCGTCCTCAACCGCAAGGCCGGCTCCGGTACCCGCGCCACCTTCGAGGCCGCCGTCTTTGGCGACGAGACCGTCGACTTTAAGGGCGACGCCGAGCTCGACAAGTCTGGCGACGTCCAGACTCAGATGGGCAGCACCGATAACGCCATCTCCTACCTCGACTTCTCGCACTTCGATGACTCCAAGTTCAACGCCATCAAGGTCGAGGGCGTCGAGCCCAAGAGCAAGAATGTCACTGATGACTCCTTCAAGATCTGGGCTACCGAGCACATGTACTGCTCCAAGGACGCCGACGAGGCCACCAAGGCCTTCCTGGAGTTCATGCTTTCCGACGACGTCCAGGGCAAGCTCGTCGAGGAGCAGGGCTTCATCCCCGTCTCTGCCATGAAGGTCGTCAAGGACGCCAGCGGCAAGGTCTCTGCTAAATAAGTAATCGCCCCGGAAAGGTTTGCAATGGCAAAACAGCTGCCAAAGCGCGACCTTGAGAACGTGGGCCTGGGCGTCACGGGCGCGTGCGTAGCGCTCGTGACGCTTGTCGTTGCCGCGCTCATCTTTATGGTCGCCCAAAAGGGCCTCTCGGCTTTTGTCAAGGACGGCGTCTCGGTCGTCGAGTTTTTCACCGGCACCAAGTGGGACCTGGCCAACACAGCCGAAAACGGCCTGCCCTATACCGGCGCCCTGCCCCTGATCGTCACCTCGTTTGCGGTCATGGTGCTCTCCACGCTTATCGCGCTGCCCATCGCCATCGGCTCTGCCATCTTTGCGGTCGAGATTAGCCCTAAGTTTGGCTCTAAGATCTTTCAGCCGCTCATTGAGCTTTTGACCGGCATCCCCTCGGTCGTCTTTGGCCTGATCGGTTTTCACGTGGTCGTCGGTCTTATGAAGAGCGTTTTCCACGTGAGCACGGGCCTGGGCATCTTGCCCGGCGCCATCGTGCTGGCCGTCATGATCCTGCCGACCATGACCACGCTTTCGGTCGATGGCCTGCGCGCCGTGCCCGACGGCTACCGCCAGGGCTCGCTCGCGCTGGGCTACACCCGCTGGCAGACCATCTGGCACGTGGTGCTCAAGTCCGCCATGCCGTCGCTCATGACCGCGGTTATCTTGGGCATGACCCGCGCCTTTGGCGAGACGCTCGCCGTGCGCATGGTCATCGGCGGCATCGAGGCCATGCCGACGTCGCTGCTGTCGCCGGCTTCGACCATCACCACCACGCTCACCACGTCCATGGCAGTCTATGCCGAGGGCTCGGCCCAAGACGATGTTCTGTGGGCGCTCGGCCTGCTGCTGATGGGCATGAGTCTCATCTTCATCCTGATCATCCACCTTATCGGCCGCAAGGGGGCGAAGGCTCGTGGCTAGCACGCGTATCCACATCGACGAGGCGAGGCTCGGGCGTGTCCAAAAGCAGGACCGCTTCGCCACGGGCGTGTTGACGGCGATCGTCGCCATCGTCATGCTCATCGTCGTCTCCATGGTGGCCTATATCCTGTTCGAGGGCATCTCGACGCTGTTCCAGCCGGGCTTTCTCACGGAGCCGTCGCGCGCCAACGGAACGCAGGGCGGCGTGCTCTACCAGCTGTTCGACTCGTTCTACCTGCTGCTGATCACCCTGATCATCTCGGTGCCCATCAGCCTGGGTGGCGCGGTCTTTTTGGTTGAGTACGCACCCGACGGACCCGTCCGCGACATTGCCTCCACCGCCATCGAGACGCTGTCCTCGCTGCCTTCCATCGTTGTCGGCATGTTCGGTTTTCTGGTGTTCTCGGTGCAGCTGGGCTGGAAGTACTCCATCATCTCCGGCGCCGTCGCGCTCACCATGTTCAATATCCCCATTCTGGTGCGCGTGATCCAGCAGGCGCTCGAGGACGTGCCGCAGGCCCAGCGCGATGCGTGCCTGGCCATGGGCCTCACCCGCTGGGAGGCCACGCTGCACATCCTGATTCCCGAGGCCATGCCCGCTATCGTGACCGGCATCGTGCTTTCGGCCGGCCGCGTCTTTGGCGAGGCCGCGGCGCTGCTCTTTACCTCGGGCATGAGCTCGCCGGTTCGCCTCAACTTCTTGAGCCTTAACCTGTCGAGCCCTACTTGCGCCTGGAACGTGTTCCGCCCCGGTGAGTCGCTCGCCGTGCATATCTACAAGATCTATGGCGAAGGCAGCCCCGAGGCCCAGCAGATCGTTTGGGGTACCGCGGCACTGCTGATGATTTGCGTGCTGCTGTTTAACGTAATCGCCCGCATTGTGGGCAAGCAACTGGCAAGGAAGATGACGGCCGAATGAGCGAGATGAATGTAACGCCCGCAACCGAAGCGGCATCGTCCGACACCCGGGACTTCCTGTCGAGCGTGGGGGAGAGCGAGAAGCGCGTGCGCGTGAGCGGCAAGGCCGTGAGCGACGAGGTCGTGCTCTCCACCAAGGACGTCAACGTGTACTATGGCGACCACCATGCACTGCACAATACGTCGCTCGACTTCCACAAGGGCGAGATCACGGCGCTCATTGGGCCTTCGGGCTGCGGTAAGTCGACCTTCTTGCGTAGCCTCAACCTCATGAATCGCGAGATTCGCGGCTGCCGCGTGGAGGGCGAGATCAACTATCGCGGGCGCAACGTGAACACCAAGACCGAAAACACCTACGAGCTGCGCCGTTCCATTGGCATGGTGTTCCAGCAGCCCAACCCGTTCCGCAAGTCCATTCGCGACAACATCACGTTTGCGCCCAAGCGCCACGGCATCACCGACCGTGACGAGCTCGACCGCATGGTCGAGGAAAGCTTACGCGGCGCGGCGCTGTGGGACGAGGTCAAAGACAAGCTCGACAAGAGCGCCTATGCGCTTTCGGGCGGTCAGCAGCAGCGTCTGTGCATCGCGCGCACGCTGGCGCTCAACCCCGACGTGATCTTGTTCGACGAGCCCTGCTCGGCGCTCGACCCCATCTCGACGCTGGCGATCGAGGACCTCATGTCATCGATCGTTGCCGACCGCGCCATCGTCATCGTGACGCACAACATGGAGCAGGCGTCGCGTGTGTCCAACCGCACGGCGTTCTTCTACATGGGCGATATGGTCGAGTACGACGAGACTGACGAGATTTTCCAACGGCCCAAGGATAAGCGGCTGAATGATTACCTCACCGGCATGTTCTCCTAGTCCGGGACATGCTTGAGGCCCGCGGCGGCCACGGTTGCCACGGGACTGATTGGAGAGGCGGGTCATCTCTTTTGGGAGATGGCCCGCCTTTTTGTGTCGTGTGCGGCCCGCCTTTTCGCTGCTATTATGGACAACGTTGAATTTCTACGAAGGAGCAGGGCATATGGCGATTCTTTTGGGATGCGATTCCGTCAGCCTAGAGTTTCCCACCAAGCATATTTTCGATAGCGTGACGCTCGGCGTGGGCGAGGGCGACCGTATTGGTATTGTCGGTAAAAACGGCGACGGCAAGTCGACGCTGCTGAGCGTGCTCGCCGGCACGCTGGAGCCCGACGACGGCCGCGTGACGCATCGTCGCGGCACCACGATCGGCCTGCTCGGCCAAAAGGACCAGCTTGTCGACACCGACACCGTGCACCATGCCGTCGTGGGCGACACGCCCGAGTATGAGTGGGCGTCGAGCCCCCGCACGCGCCAGATCCTCGCCGGTCTCATTAGCGATGTGCCCTGGGAGGGCACGGTGGGCGAGCTTTCGGGTGGCCAGCGCCGCCGCGTGGACCTCGCGCGCCTGTTGATCGGCGACTACGACGTGCTCATGCTCGACGAGCCCACTAACCATCTGGACATGCGCACCATCAACTGGCTTGCACGCCATCTTAAGGCTCGCTGGCAGCGCGGTCAGGGCGCCATGCTCGTGGTCACGCACGATCGCTGGTTCTTGGACGAGGTCTGCACCAGCATGTGGGAGGTCCACGACGGCCAGGTCGATCCCTTCGAGGGCGGCTACTCCGCATATATCCTGCAGCGCGTGGAGCGCGACCGCATGGCCGCGGTTACCGAGGAACGCCGTCGCAACATGGCGCGCAAGGAGCTCGCGTGGCTGAGCCGCGGCGCCCAGGCGCGTTCCACCAAGCCCAAGTTTCGCGTTGATGCCGCTCGCGAGCTGATCGCCGACGTGCCGCCCGTGCGTGACGAGCTGGAGCTCAAGCGCCTCGCCGTGAGCCGCCTGGGCAAGCAGGTTATCGATGTGGTCGACGTGGACGCCGGCTATGCGGATACCGATGGCGCGCCCAAGCAGGTGCTCTCTGACGTGACCTGGCTCATTGGTGCGGGCGACCGCTATGGCCTGCTGGGCGAGAACGGTGCCGGCAAGTCGACGCTGCTCGACGTGATCCAGGGCAAGATTGAACCCACGCGCGGCCGCGTGAAGATTGGCCAGACAGTGCGCTTTGGCGTGCTGTCGCAGCAGCTCGAGGAGCTCGAACCCTACATGGGCGACACGATCCGCGAGGTGCTCGGCAACTATAAGAAGTACTACGTCATCGACGGCAAGGAGACTTCGCCCGAGAAGCTCTGCGAGCGTCTGGGCTTTACGACGCAGCAGCTCTGGAGCCGCATCGGCGATCTTTCGGGCGGCCAGCGCCGTCGCCTGTCGCTGTTGCTGACGATTCTGGACGAGCCCAACGTGCTCATCCTGGACGAGCCGGGCAACGACCTGGATACCGACATGCTCGCGATTGTCGAGGACCTGCTGGACGGCTGGCCCGGCACGCTGATCCTGGTGACACACGATCGCTTTTTGATGGAGCGCGTGACCGACCAACAGTGGGCACTGCTCGATGGCCATCTGACGCATATGCCCGGCGGCGTGGACCAGTACCTGCGCCTGTGCAACGCTACCGCCGAGGGCGAGCCCGTGGGCGCGCCGAGCGCTAAGACCGGCACGTTCGATACCGGTGCGGCGGCTGCTGCCGACAAGCCCAAGTCGAGCGGTCAGCCCAACGGCCTTTCCAACGCCGAGCGTCAGAAGCTCCGCCGCGAGGTGAGCTCGCTCGAGCGCAAGATGGAGACGCAGCGCGCCCGCGTGGAGGAGGCCGAGGCCGCCATGGCCCAGGTCGATCCCACCAACTACACGGCGCTCGGCGAGCAGCAGGCAAAGATCGACGAGGCTCACGCCGCCATGGACGAGCTGGAGATGGCGTGGCTCGAGGCGAGCGAAAAGCTCGAGGGCGAGGAGTAGGCGAGAATGATCAAAGCCGCGTTTTTCGATATCGACGGTACGCTGCTGAGCTTTAAGACCCACCGGATTCCGGCGTCGGCGCAGCAGGTGCTCGACAGCTTTCGCGAGCAGGGGATTGCGTGCGTGATCGCCACGGGCCGTCCGACCTACCAGATGCCGGACTGGCTGTTCGACCTGGGCTGGGATGCGTACATTACGCTTTCGGGCCAGCACTGTTTTGATGCCAAGGGCGTCTACCGCAGCTGCCCGATCGATCCGGACGACGTTGCGGTGATTGTGGACCAGGTGGCGCAGGGGCGCTACGACTCACTGTGCATGCAGGGCGAGAACTCGTTTGTGAACCGCCTGTCCGAGCGCGTGGTGACGGCTGGCAGCAACGCGGGAATCGTCTACCACGAGGAGCCGTTTGAGCATGCCTTTGACGCGCCGGTCTATCAGTTCTGTGCCTTTGTTGACCCAGTTGACGAGCATATCGTGACCGATGCCGTGTCGCATTCGCTCACCACGCGCTGGTGCGACCTGTTCTGCGACATTATTCCCGCTAACGGCGGCAAGGACCTGGGCGTGGCGGCGACGCTCGAGCGGCTTGGTATCGACGCGAGCGAGGCGATTGCCTTTGGCGACGGCGAGAACGACCTGTCGATGTTTGCCGCCGTGGGCACGAGCGTGGCCATGGGCAACGCACAGGACACGGTGAAAGCTGCGGCGACCTATGTGACGACCGCCGTGGACGACGACGGCATCTACAACGCCGCGAAGTACTTTGGACTGCTATAGCTGCGGCTCGGCACTTGGGGACACTCCTTGCGGGGCGTGTTCCCATTTTGTTTTCGTCCCGCACGTTTTGTGAAACACGGCTAACTTTTAGACAAAGTAGTAAGACATGGGCAACTTTTGCGGTAAATTTAGCCGTGGAAAGTATCCAAAGGCTAACTAGCAATCATCGCGAAAGGCGGCCCATGGCCCTACGTGAATCCGGAGAAGACTATCTCGAATCAATCTACGTTCTGTCGGAACGTCAGGTCATCGTGCGCTCGATCGACGTTGCGGAGTACCTCGGCGTAACCAAGGCGAGCGTTTCCAAGGCCATGGCGACGCTGGAAAGCAACGGCTATGTCGAAATGGGCAAACGAGATGTTCATCTGACAGAGCGAGGGCTGGAGGTCGCTCGCCAAATGTGGGAGCGTCACTGCTTTTTCGTGGGGCTGCTGGAGGATGCGGGTGTTTCGGCTGAGGTCGCGTCGCAAGAGGGCTGCCACATGGAGCACTGCCTGAGCGAGGAGAGCTTTGAGAAGCTAAGGGCGATGTTGGGCCGGGACAGCGACCGGGACCAGTAGCCCCGCCAACTAAGTTCAACTCAGACAAGGAACCCCGCCAGCAAGCGATGCCCAAGAACCGCCAGCAACGTCATCGCAGGCCGGGACCGGGCTTGGTTTTGAAAACACTCCGCAGCGCGAGGCCCGCCTTTCCGTTGCTCCGCAGGAGCAGGAAAGACGGGCCTCATGCGCGAGGACGTTTTCAAAACCAAGCCCGGTCCCGGCCGGACAGCCCACGAACGCTACAGGTTCTTGACACCCATCGCGCGCATGGCGTTCAGGATGGCGATGATCGCCACACCCACATCGCCGAACACGGCAAGCCACATGTTGGCGATGCCCAGTGCCGCAAGCACCAGAATCAGCAACTTAATGCCCAGCGCAAAGATGATGTTCTGCCAAACAATCGACATGGTCTTGCGCGCCACGCGGATCGCGCGGGAGATGTTGGACGGTTTGTCGTCCATGAGCACCACGTCGGCGGCCTCAATCGCGGCGTCGGAACCCATAGCGCCCATGGCAATGCCAACGTCTGCGCGGGTGAGCACAGGCGCATCGTTGATGCCGTCGCCGACAAAGGCGAGCTTGCCCTTGCCCGATTCGGCTGCCAGCAATGCCTCGACGCGCTCGACCTTGTCGCCCGGCAGCAGCTGCGCGTGGAACTCGTCGAGCCCCAGCTGCTTGGCCACCGCAGCAGCCACTTCCTCGCGGTCGCCCGTGAGCATGACGGTGCGCTTGACGCCGGCGGCGTGCAGGTCGCGGATCGTCTGCTCGGCGTCGGCCTTTATGGTGTCGGCAATTACAATGTGGCCGGCATAGATGCCATCGACTAGCACGTGGAGGATGGTGCCGACAACCTCACAATCGGGTGCTTCGACTCCGGTCGCGGCAAGCATCTTAGCGTTGCCAACGACGACGTGCTTGCCGTCGATGGTTGCCGTCACGCCATGGCCCGCGTCGTTGGTGGAGTCGCTTACGCGCTTGGGGTCGACCTCGCCCTGGTAGGCGACACGTACGGACTGCGCGATGGGGTGATCGGAGAACGACTCAGCAAGGGCTGCGACTTCGAGCAACGACTGCTCGGTATAGCCGGCCTCGGGGTGTACCGCGACCACCGAGAACGTGCCGTTGGTGAGGGTGCCCGTCTTGTCAAAGACGACGGTGTCCACGTCGGCGAGCGTCTCGAGGTAGTTAGAACCCTTGATGAGAACGCCCAGCTTGGATGCGCCGCCGATGCCGCCAAAGAAACTGAGCGGCACGCTGATCACCAACGCGCACGGGCAGCTGACGACCAAGAAGGTCAGGCCGCGCAGAATCCAGTCGGACCAGGCACCGGTGACCAGGCCACCGCCGAGCGCGAGCACCGCGGCAGCGCCGGTGACGGCGGGCGTGTAGATGCGGGCAAAGCGCGTGATGAAGTTCTCGGTGCGTGCCTTCTTTTCGTTGGCATTCTCCACGAGCTCCAGGACGCGTGCGACGGTGGACTCGCCAAAGGGCTTGGTGGTGCGCACGTGGATGAGCCCCGTCATGTTGATGCAGCCGCTGATGATATCGTCTCCGGTTTTGGCCGGGCGGGGGACCGACTCACCGGTAAGGGCGGCGGTGTCGAGCTGGGTTTCGCCCTCGACGATGACGCCGTCGATAGGCACGCGCTCGCCGGGCTTGACCACGATCACGGTGCCGACCGCGATGTCATCGGGGAAGACCTGTTCGAGTGAGCCGTCGGGTTGCTCGACGTTGGCGTAGTCGGGTGCGATGTCCATCATGGCGCTGATCGATTTACGGCTCTTGCCCACGGCGTATGCCTGGAACAGCTCGCCGACCTGGTAGAACAGCATGACGGCGGCGCCTTCGGCCATGTGCGGGTCGGTATCGGGGAAGAGCACCATGGCAAACGCGCCGATGGTCGCGACGGCCATGAGGAAGCTCTCGTCGAACGCCTTGCCGCGGCGGATGTTGTTGTATGCCTTTTGGAGCACGTCGTAGCCGGCAATCAAAAACGGCACGAGGAACAGTGCGAAGCTGGCGTAGATGTCGCCCGGGGTGCCGAATGCGGCGGTAAGGGTACCGAGCTCGTCGAGGGCGTACACCACCGCAAAAATGCCTAGCGCTACCAGGATACGATTGCGCTTATGCTCAAGGGACTCTTTCTTCTTACGCTTCTTCTTTTTCTTTTTGGGATCGGCGGTGGTCATGACTCGTATCCTCCCATTTGAATGAATGAACACTCGCTCATATAATTTCGCGAGCAAAGGCCGCGGCAAGCGCGGCCTTGCAGGTTGGCGTAAACCCGGGCTAGAGAATGATCTCGCAGTCCGGTTCGGCGTCGGCCGTAAACTCTACAACGCGGTTGAGTACCTCGTCGAACTCGGCGTCATCGGCTTCGAGCGTCAACTTCTGGGTCATAAAGTTGACGGACACGGATTTGATGCCCTCGAGCTTGGCCAGCTCGTCCTGAAGCTCACGCGCGCAGTTGGCGCAGTCGATCTCGTCGAGTTTAAACTGCTTTTTCATGGTGGGTTCCTTTCTCTGTATTTGAGGCTTGGGTGCAGGCCGCGCTGGTACCGTGGTTGGTCGCTATTCGCAGATGTGGCTCATGCCCTGGTTGAGCATGGTGTAGACGTGGTCGTCGGCGAGCGAGTAGAGGATATTGCGCCCGTCGCGCCGGAATTTAACCAGGTGCGACTGCTTGAGTGTGCGCAGCTGGTGCGACACCGCGGACTGCGAGGTTTCGGTCGCTTCGGCGATGTCTGCCACGCAGAGCTCGCGGCCCATGAGGGCATAGAGGATCTTGATGCGCGTGGTGTCGCTGAAGACCTTGAACAGGTCGGCGAGGTCGTAGAGAAGCTCCTCGTCGGGAAGGTCCTCGGGCGAGCAGGTGGTGGGGATCGCGGGCTCGGTGGCCTCGGTGTCGGGTTTCATTTCATCAACGCGGATGCTCATTGCAATATCCTTTCATATGAACATGCGCTCATAAAACTTGCTTCCGATTATATGAGCGCATGTTCATATGTCAATAACGTTTAAGTAATTCATCGGACAAAATGATGGGGAATAGTGGACGAGACCCCGGACTGAGCGGTTTTGATAGTCGATGCCGAGGTGGGTGCCCCCGCGCCGTGCAAAAATTGGAGTATTCTGCAACTATAGGGGGTCCGCTAATTTATTGCAGGTCATATAATGCAGTTCAAGAGTTATCTTAGGGTGTTAATCCGATGAGTTCTTCCTCAAATGTTGCCTAACGCTCTCACGCAAGAGTGATTTCGCTCCACATTTGGATCCACTCGAGGGTGATAGACACCCGACCCTGCTGAATACTCGCAATTTTGCACGTCGCTAGGGTACCCACCTTGTTAGCCGGCCTAGTCTCCGGCCCCGAAGACCTTGCCCTCGGGCGTGAGACTGCTTGTTTGGACAAATGATGGGCTGTTGGATTCGACAGTCTGCATGTCATCGATTGCTGCAACTTCATTAATTGTCGGGTCATCCAGCGTGATGCCCTCGAGTGTTGCTTTTTCGAGGTCGATTCGTTGACGCTCTTCGGAATCCTGGCGAAGCTGCTTCTGAATTCGCTTTTTCTCTTCTATAAACCTTCTGAGAACAAACTGTCTCAGGTCCTCTTGCATGACTTGAAAGTCTTTTGGCAGACGCGAGGGGCGTACGCCCTCTTTCCGCTGGATTGCTTCCATGACCCTAACAAAAGAGCTGGCATGCATAAAGGAATAACGGCTGACGGTGATGATTCCGTACCCCATGGACGCAAGTGCATTCTTGCGCTCCTCATCGATGGCGCGGTCTTCTTCCGCGTCATGATAAAAACCGTTGTATTCAATGTCTGTGCGAGATTTCTTTAGATACGCATCCATAAAGAACTTTTTGCGTCTCGTGAGATTCTTTGCGGCAGTGGTGACCTGCACCTCGTAATCGGTCTCAATTCCCTTAATACCAAGCCCTCCTTCGCTTTTGGGCAGCGTTAGCATCATGACAAATGCCGTTTCCATGGGAGACCGGCATCCGTCGCGCACACATTGGATCGCCTTTCGGGCAAGGGCCAGACCGTCGCATCTGGTAATGGAATTAAAGAACTGCTTTAACCTCTCGGTCGAGGTGAGCGCGAAACGCTCGGTATAGGAGGTGGAAGAGTCGGTTCCAAGGGAATAAGCGCCGCACAGTTCAAAGTAGTACTCCACTAGTTCGCGAAAAGAAAGATAGGTGGCGGCCTGAAGTGCGCAAAGCTCAACGCCAACAATGAAGATGCCATCTTTGAGCTCTATAAAGCGTGAGTTCGAGAATCGTTTTGAAGAAACGTGGCATTGACAGTTCATTGCATAGCGCGCATTCCTGCGATCAAACACCA
The DNA here is from genome assembly GCA_900542905.1 of uncultured Collinsella sp. Lineage (GTDB taxonomy): Bacteria > Actinomycetota > Coriobacteriia > Coriobacteriales > Coriobacteriaceae > Collinsella. The sequence goes on along the minus strand of UQPF01000001.1, from coordinate 276,172 downwards.
TCACCTCGAGGGAATCATTTGCGTCGAGGGAAACATCATGTTTGGTGAGCCATTCTGCGGCTGCGTCAAGGAGCGTTCCGGTGGGACATGATCCATAAATCGCGGCAGGGCTACAGGACTCGATGCCTTTCGCAGACACCGAATGCGCGGCCTGGTAGACCGCTTTTGCAGTGGTATGTGACAATACGATACTCATGATATATATCGTGTCAGCTAATGCCGTGTTGACGGCGCTGAGTGGAAAAGCCGTTTTAGAGGTCTAACCAAATGCTGTCAAAAAGCTTGACGCAATTATGGGTTGGTATGCCCTAAATAAAAGTTTTCGCAGCTTAGCTATAGCATATAAATACTCAATTGCCGCACATTTGATAGTGATGCATCACCATCCGACAACGAATTACGTGTCGGGAATTGGCCGAAATCGTTCGCAATGAGTGTTCAGAATTTGTGATGGCAGGTTTATTTGTGGAACGTAGGGCGGCCCCGCTGCGGGGTTTCCCGCTGCGAGGCCGCCCGTGATCTACGCCGGAGTTTGTCGTAGACGTTTCTACTTGGCAAACAGGTTCTTGAGGTTGAACTCGGCTTGGACGGTGCGGAGCATGAGGTCGGTGTCGTCCAGGCCCAGATGCTGCTCGTTGGCGTCGGCGGCGAGGGTGCCGCGGCGGCGGGCCCAGTTCTCGAGCGCTGCGGGGGCGGACTCGCGGGGGAGCGAGCGGACGTCGGCATCCAGGCTACGGCAGATCTGGCGCGAGTCGATGACGATAATCTTGCCGGCGCGGCGTGCCTCGGCGTAACCGTCCAGATGAATTTTGAACCAACTGTCCTCGAACGCGGCGTTATGCGCCATGTACGGGTACTTCTTCATAAGCTTGAGCAGCTGCTTTTGCAGCTCTTTGTTCTCGCGGAAGGGCGTTTTGCCGTCGATGTCGTCCCAGGTGATGTGGTGGATATTCGACAGCGGCACATCCTCGCCGCGGTAGATATCGGGCAGGCCGCAGTAGTGTGCCTCGGCGTCGTGCGGGACGGCGTCGCTGGTGAGCTCCATGATCTCCCAGCCCACGTTGATGATGTAGCCGCGCTCGGGTGCACGGCCGGTGGTCTCGATGTCGATGCCGAGCACGGTGCCTTGGATGGGCTTGCGCGCGTAGGCGACGCCGAGCGCGTCGCGGTCGCCGCGGATTTCGCGCATGACGGACGCGGCGGTGCGCTTTTGCATCTTGCCGATGGCGGCGCAGGTGTCGGCATCGGACAGGCCGCGCGAAAGCGTCGCGGGCGTCACGTTGCGCAGGCGTGCCTCGCCAATCTGGTCGCACAGGTCGCGGTTGCGGTCGGCCAGGTCGCGCACGGTGGCAAAGTCGAAGCCGGGGTCGCCCTCGGCGGTAAAGTACTCGGTCTCGAGCACCTTAAGGGCCTCTTCGCCCTTCTGGCGCTCGGACTCCATGGCGCCGTGATCGCCATAGATAAACATGGGGATAAACGGCTGGCGCTCGTATTCGAGTGCTTGCGAAACGTTCATAGACTGCTCCTTGGACGGGCCGCGTCGCGCGGTTCGGTGGCATTGAGTTATGGCGAGATGATAGTTTACCATGGGCAACTATTGGCACCACGTCTAGGTCAACTACAATACCCTAGTTGACCGCTAGGACTTTTACAATGCTGCCGAAAGACACGAAAGGTTCCATCCTTCATGGATTTGCTGATTGATATTTTGCTCGACGCTGGCAGGGACACGCTGTCGCTGGTGCCGTTTTTGTTGGTGACGTATCTGGCCCTCGAGACCCTGGAGCACGTTGCGGGCGACCGCGTTAACGGCGCCATCAAGCGCGCCGGTGCCGCGGGCCCCGTGGTTGGCTCGTTGCTGGGCATGGTGCCGCAGTGCGGCTTTTCGGCAATGGCGGCCACGCTGTACGCCGGTCGCGTCGTGACCTTGGGCACGTTGGTGGCGGTGTTCCTTTCGACCTCCGATGAGATGCTGCCGCTGTTGCTCGCAGAGCAGGTGCCCGTGCAGACTATGGCGATGCTTTTGGCTTCGAAGGCACTGATCGCGCTGGTCACGGGCTTTATCGTGGACGCCGCCATTCGCGGCCTGCGTCGTAACGCTCGCGCACATGCGGCGATTCGCCGTACCGTGCTGGGGACCGCTGCTAATCCGGCTCATGTGAACTGCGCGCACGACGACCACACTGGCGGTGACATCATCGACGAGGTGGCCGAGGCGGGCGTGAGCGCCGATCACATCCATGAGCTGTGCGAGCGCGACCATTGCGGTTGCGATGAAGACGAGGACGAGCACGAACACGGACATGGCCACGATCACGGTCATGAGGACGAGCATGAACACCATGATGGCCACGGTCACTCCCACTCTCACGAGGGCGCGCCCCTCCTGTCGATTATTCGCAGCGCCATCTCGCACACTGTGCAGGTTTCGGTTTTTATTTTCCTGGTGACGCTGGTCCTGGTCGCCGTGCTCGAGACCTTCGGCGAGTCCGCGATCGAGCAGTTCCTGCGTGGCAACGAGACGCTCGCCGTCCTGGGCTCGGCACTCGTCGGCCTGATCCCCAACTGCTCGGCCAGCGTCGTCATCACGCAACTGTACCTGGAAGGCGCGCTGCAGCTGGCCCCGATGCTCGCCGGCACGCTCATCTCTGCCGGTGTGGGCTACCTGGTGCTGTTCCGCACCAACCGCAGCGCCCGCGAAAACGTCCTGTTCCTGATCATGATGTACGTCATCGGTGCCGGCTGGGGCCTCATCCTATCCGCCTTCGGCCTCTAAGTGGGCCTAACAAAACGGGTTTCAAAATAGCCATGCTCGGCGCCTGCACAATGCGGCGACGCATGGCATTTTGAAGCCCGTTTTTTGTTGAGCCATGGATTTTGAGCGCTCATACCGCCCAAAGCAAAAAAAGCAGATTTCCGGGCATGTCCCAAAAATCTACCTTGGTTAGCGCAGCAGCTCGGTGAGGTTGCGTTTAAAGCGGGCGCGGTCTTCGCTGGTAAATGCCGCCAGTCCGCGAGTGCGTCCGCCGGCGCGGCGTACCTTCTTTTCCTCGTGGCGAATAAACAGTTGCATGTCGATGGTCGCCTTATCGTAGACGCGCCCGCGCACGCCGATGGCGGCGGCATCGCGCCCGAGCACCATGCTCGCCAAGCCAATGTCCTGCGTCACGACCACGTCGCCCGCCTGCAGGCGTTCGACAATGGCAAAGTCGGCGCTGTCGGCGCCCACGCTCACATCGAGCGTCGTGACCCAAAATCCGCGTCGCGCATGCTCGGCGTCGCGCGGATCGTCGCGGCGAATGTGCCGTTCCAGGTTTTGCGTGCTGTTGCCGGCGATAACAACGGCGACACCCGTCCGCCGCGCGCAGTCAATCGACTCGCGCGTGACCGGGCAGGCGTCGGCATCAATAAAGAGCGTTCGCGGCATCTAGTGCACCAGTTTGCCAAATTGAATAGCGCGAACAATCAGCGTTACGCCAAACACCAGCAGTGCGGCGCCGCTAAAGATGACGAGCATCTTGGCCGACCACAGCGGATAGATAAACACGAACATGCCGGCGATGATGGAGAGCGCGCCGCTCAGGATGGCGAGGGCACGGTTGGACGAAAGCTCGGACTCCAGAATGGACATGACACCTTCGACGATCCAGCCAAAGCCGGCCACGATAACCACCATCGTGGTGAGCGTCGCGGTCGAGAAGGCCTGGTTGCGCAGGATTATGACGCCGCCCAAGATAATGAGTAGGTTGGAGATGATGCTCGTCACGCGCCAGCCGGTGGGCAGCAGTGGCTCGAAAACAGCGGTAAACAGCCTGATCGCGGCCGTGATCACAAAGTAGAAGCCCAAGACGGTCGTTAGGAAGACGAGGGACTTGGCGGGCGCAAACAGCAGTGCGATGCCGGCGACGAGCGCCAAGACGCCCGTGATGGCGTAAATCCAGCGCACGGCCTTGACGGCCTTGCCTGCCATGCTTTTCTCGTCAAATCCAAACTGGCTCGATTTTTGGTCATCGTTCTTAAAGATGCCCATAATGTCTCCTTTCCGTGCGGCGTAAGCCTTGATCGTTACAACCAGTATCGCCTAAAGGCGCTGGCGTATGGGTCGGGGAGGGCGAAACGTAACCCAAAGGCCCCGAATTGTTTCCGTTGTTCCCCACGTCGCGATTTTCTATTCAACAGGTGTAGAACATTGCAGCCCTGTTCGTTATTGCCTACGTTTTAGGTTAGATTTTCCTAAGAACAATTGCCCGAAATTGGGGGTCCCTATGAACGAAGCAGTTCCCGCAGCGCCGGTAAGCGCTGAGTCGATGGCAAAGCAGGGTTGCGAAAAGCTCGGCTTGGACGCGTTTGATGCGTTGGTTCGCTGCGCCCGCACGTGCCGTCGCTTTGACGAGTCTATGCGCGTGCCGCGTGAGCTTTTGCTTGAGCTGGCGGAGCTGGCGCACCTGACTCCCCGTGGTGCCAATGCTCAGCGTCTGCGTTTTCATGTGGTAAGCGGTGCAGAGGACTGCGCGCGTGTATTTGACGAGCTTGCATGGGCCGGTGCGCTCAAGGATTGGCCGGGTCCCGATGAGGGCGAGCGCCCGACCGGCTACATCGCGATTCTTGCCGAGCGCGCCGTTCCGGGTAAGCCCGCCGCTCCTATTACTGAGGTCGACACGGGCATTGCCGCGCAGACGATGATGCTCGCCGCCCGCAGCGCCACGCCCGAGGTGGCTGCCTGCATGTTCAAGGCCTTTACGCCCCACGCGATCGATGCCATGGGGCTCGATAGCGACAAGTATGAGCTCAAGCTGATCATGGCGTTTGGCGTTCCGGCCGAGACGCAGGTGATCGATGCGATCGATTCCAACCCCGACGGCTCAATTAATTACTGGCGCGACGAGGCGCAGGTGCACCACGTACCCAAGCGCCCGCTTGCCGACGTACTGGTGTAGCTGAGCGTCACCGCGGTGTGATCCGGCGGTAAACCACCACAAAGGTACCTGTCCCCTTTGCGGTGGTGCGAGGGGAGGACGTGTGGCAGATTTGTATTTGGTGCGGCATGGGCAGACTGAGCTCAATGTGCAGAACATTTTGCAGGGTGGGCACGATTCGCCGCTTACGGCGCGCGGGCGCGAGCAGGCGCTGGCGACGCGCGCGGCGTTTGAGGCGCGTGGCGTGACCTTTGACCGTGTGTATTCCTCGCCGTTGGGCCGGGCGCGGCATACGGCTGAGCTAATTGCTGGTGAGGGCTGCTCGATAGAGCTGGTCGATGACCTGCGCGAGTGGCATTTGGGCTCGCTGGAGGGTACATCAAATCGCGAGATGCCGCCGCAGCCCTGGGGTGATTATCCGGTGGCCTTTGGTGGCGAGTCGGAAGTGCAGCTTCAGTCGCGCATGGTCGCGGCGCTGTCCCACATCATGGCCAGGCCGCAGCACGACTGTGTGCTGGCAGTCTCCCACGGCTCTTCCTGCCAGGAGTTTCTTGAGTATGTGACTGGCAGGGGAGAGCTACCCGACAACGGTGCCGTGCTTCATTTTGGCTATTGCGACGGTGCGTTTTCGCTCCTTGATTGGTAACGAACGAAAGGACCCCTATGAATAAAGACCTGTATCTGGTTCGTCATGGGCAGACAATATTCAACCTTAAGCGCATTATTCAGGGTTGGAGTGACTCGCCGCTCACGCAGCTGGGATGCGACCAGGCGGCGCGTGCCGGCATGTTCTTACGTGCGCGCGGCATTGAACCCGATCATGCCTACACCTCCACACTTCATCGCACCGAGCAGACTATCGCCAACCTGTGGCCGGGCTTGGCGTACGAGCGCCTGGACGGTCTGCGTGAGTGGTTCTTTGGCGACTTTGAGGCCGAGCGCGTGATGCTTATGCCCGAGCGCCCGTGGCGAGATTTCTATCGTCAGTTTGGCGGCGAGGGCCAGATGCAGGTGCGCGAGCGCATGGCGGCGACGATAACCGATCTTATGCGACGTCCGGACCACGAGTGCGTGCTCGCGGTGAGCCACGGTTCGGCTATCAAGGAGTTTTTGGACCACGTGCGGGGCGCGGCGGCCGACGAGCGCGAACGCGTGCCGGGCAACTGCTCAGTGCTGCATTTTGCGTTTGACGATGCGGCCGATACGTTTGAACTGGTCGAAGTCTTTACGCAGGAAGACTACGCGCGCGAGCTGGGGCTTGAACCGCTCGTGGCTACTGCGGGTCCGCAGCGCGGATAACGCGAGCGCGGCGGCACGGGTCGTCGGCATAACTTCTCGACGCAAAAGGGGCGGAGATGCATGTACCTGCTGCATCTCCGCCCCCTGTTTGTTGGGCTGCCGATTTTTGTGCTGGACGGTCTGGTCTTGCTAGAACCGCGCGACCTGGTGCGTGAGCAGACCCGTCGGAACCTGCGCCGCGCCGCCGCTGACCTGCGCGGCGGGGAAGAGCGCAGCTACGGCAAAGTTGAACGGCTCTTTGCCCGTGTAGGTGCCGGCGGCACGTGCATCGTCGGCCAGGAGCTGTGATGCCTCGACTAGTGCGACAGCGTAGGCAGGGTCGTCGGCCAGTGCCGGCTCCGGCGCCTGGTCGAGCATGGCGCGGATGGCCCCGACGGCGTCCTCGCGCTTGACCTCCCACACGCGGTGCGTAATGCCGGCGGGGTCGGTGACGGCATAGAGTGAAGCGCCCTCTTTTGCGGCGCCGAGGATGATATCCATGACGGGAGAGGCTTCGTAGACAAGCGTTACGGGACGGGGCTGTACCTTGAGGTCGGCGATTGCGCGCGCAGCGGCGGTCGTATCGGCGGCAACCGCGTCGCCGCCCGCCAGCGCACCAACCGGGCAGATCGCCACGACACCCGTCACACGTCCCGGCTCGCCCGAGCATTCGTACACGTAATACGCCGCACCCGGGTCCTTGAGCATCAGACCATCGGCAAGGGCTCCGCGCAGAGCATCGTTGCCGCTCAGGATGCTGCCCATTGCAGGCAGCGCCTCGAGCACGCGGTCCTGAGCCGGGCGGATGCAGGGAAACGGAAGTGCTTTCATGGGCGGTCCTAACGCACGAGTCGGTTTGTTCGCGGCTTATTATGCCCCAACTTGGCCGCTCGCGTCCCAGAGCACGTTATCGGCGAGCGCGATTAGCACCTGCTGACAACGAACGATATCGGCGTGGGGCACATATTCGTTGGGCTTGTGCGCGAGCGCGAGCGACCCGGGACCGTAGCTCATGCAATTGCGGTTACCTGTCTTGCCGGCAATGACGGCGGTGTCGGTGTAGCCGGTAAAGAAGCCGACGGTCGTGTCCGCGTCCGTCACGTCATCGGCGGCACGCTTGAGCGCTGCTAGAAGGGGAGAGTTCGGGTCGCGCTCGATGGCGGGGCGGTCGCCCGTTACGGTGTAGCTGCCATGGCAACCGGGAACGGCGGCTTCGGCGACGGCGATGGCCTGCTCTACCATGCGCGTCGCGGCGGCCGTATCGGTCGACGGGGTCAGGCGCATGTCGACCCAGACTTTGGCGCGGTCGGGTACGACGTAGGGGCGATATCCGCCCTCGATTTGGCCAAACGTGATGGTCGAAGGCCCCAGCTCATCGTGCGCGGGCAGCGCCATAAACGCGCGACGGAGCGAACACACGACCTCGGCCATGGCAGCGACGGCATCCGCGCCCTTCCAGGGCTGGCTCGCATGCGCCGTCACGCCAGTCATTTCAATCTCGAACCACGTACGCCCCTTGTGCGCCACCTGGATCTGTCCGTCGGTGGGCTCGGTGTCCAGCACCCATTCACGCGAGCCGACCCAGCCAGCATCGATCGTGGCCTCTGAGCCGCGCATAAAGTCCTCCTCGTCGACCGAGCAAATGAGTGAGAAGCCACGGCGGGGCAGCTTGCCTTCTGCCGCCACGCGCTCGAGCGTATGGACCAGTGCGGCAATGGCGCAGGCCAGGCCACCCTTCATATCGCAGGCACCGCGGCCATAGAGTTTATCGTTGCGCACGATCGCTCCGAGCGGCGGAATGTCCGCGTCCCAGCCATCGCCCAGTGTAACGGTATCCATATGGCAGATATAGACGAGCCGTGGCTCGTCGCTCAGTCCCGGCACGGTGACCATAAGGTTGCGGCGCCCGGGCAGCACCTCGAGTTCCTCAACCTGCACGGCATCGAGTACCGGATGGCTCAGCTGCGCCAACCGTTCCTCAACCAACGCTTTGATATAGCGTTCAATCTCGCCCTCATACGCACCTGGGTCGGAACTGTCGATCCGCACGAGCCCTTGCGTAAGCCGCCAGGCAAAATCTGTATCAACCATAGGCACCTCACAGATAGTTAGGTCAACATACAGATTGTATGCCAAGAAGCGGCTCGGTGCATTTAATGGAGCGCTCACAAAAACGGGGGCGCCTCTCGTGCGAAAGGCACCCCCGCGGGCATTCAATGTCAGTGACGGGCAGGCCACATGGGGAGCTGCCCGTCAGGTCAGTCGGCGCTACTTGATCACGCGCACGCGATACATCGACGGAATCTGCTTGAGCGCCTCGATGGTGCTGCTGTCTAGGTGTTCGTCGGTGTCGAACATGGTGTAGGCGTTCTCGCCGGCGGACTCGTTGGTCATACGCTGCACGTTGGCGTTGTCCTTGGCCAGGATGGCCGTGATCTGGCCGATCATGTTGGGCACGTTGGCATGCAGGCAGGCAATGCGGCTTGCAGCGCGCGCCTTGCCCATGCTGCAGGCGGGGTAGTTGACGCTGTGTGCGATGTTGCCGTTCTCCAGGTAATCCTTGAGCTCGCTGATGGCCATGTCGGCGCAGTTGGCCTCGGCCTCGCCGGTGCCGGCGCCCGAGTGCGTGGTGATAAACGTATTGGGCATCTTGACCGTCTTGGGCGTGGCGAAGTCGCAGCTAAACCAGCTGAGCTTGCCCTCGCGCAGGGCGGCGTCGACGGCGTCCTCGTCAATGATGGTTTCGCGCGCGTAGTTGATGAGCACGGCGTCCGGTGCCAGCAGGTTAATCTGCTCGGTGCTGATCATGCCGATGGTGTCGGCCTTGCTGGGCACGTGCACGGTGAGGTAGTCGCAGCCGCGGCAGAGATCCTCGAGCGTGCCCACGCGCTGCACCTCGCGGCTCAGCACCCACGCGTGCTCGACGGAAATGAACGGGTCGTAGCCGTAAACGTCCATGCCCAGGTCGACGCAGGCGTTGGCGACCTTGGAGCCCACGTTGCCCAGGCCGATGACGCCGATGCGCTTGCCCTTGAGCTCGCGGCCCACAAAGGCCTTCTTGGCCTTCTCGGCATCGACCTGAATCTCGGGGTCGTCGGCGTTGTCGCGCACCCAGTTCATCGATTGCACCACGCCGCGGCTCGAGAGCACCAGCATGCCTAGGACGAGCTCCTTGACGGCGTTGCTGTTGGCACCGGGGGAGTTAAAGACGACGACGCCCTTCTTGGCGTATTCCTCGACGGGGATGTTGTTGACGCCGGCACCGCAGCGGGCGATGGCGCGGATGCCCTCGGGCAGCTCGTAGCCGTGCAGGTCGGTCGAGCGCATCAGGATCGCGTCGGCCTCTTCGGCGGTGCTTACAAATTCGTAGCCCTCGCCAAACTCGACTTTGCCGTCTTTGGTGATGTCGTCGATGGTCTTAATCTTGCGCATGAAAAACTCCTTAGCGGGTTTGTTTAAAACAAGTGGTTTGAAGTGGCTGGTCGGCCCGCGGGTTGCGGGCTAGTTAGATCGCGGGCTCAAACTATGCTGCGCTTCGAAGTCCTTCATGTACGAGGCCAGTGCCTGCACGTCTTTCATGGTTACGGCGTTGTAGACGCTGGCGCGCATACCGCCCACCAGGCGATGGCCCTTGACGTTTTGAATCTGGTGCTTGGCCGCGCCTGCGACAAAGGCCGCGTCGAGTTCGGCGTCGCCGGTGCGGAAGGTGATGTTGGCGATGGAGCGGCTGTCGGCCTGCGTAGTGCTATGGAACAGCTCGCTGTGCTCGAGCAGCTCATAGAGCAGGTTGGCCTTGGCCCAGTTGCGCTCGGCCATGGCGGCAAGTCCGCCGGTCTCCTCGACCCAATGGAACACCTTGCCGCACACGTAGATGCCAAAGGTGTTGGGCGTGTTGAGCATGGAGCCCTTGGCGGCCTGGGTCTTAAGGTCCATGTACTGCGGCGTCTGCGCAAAAGCGGGGCCATCTGCGATGAAATCGTCGCGCACGATGACCACGGTCACGCCCGCGGCGCCGGCGTTTTTCTGAGCGCCGGCGTAGATGAGCCCGTAGCGCTTGACGTCGAGCGGCTGCGACAAAAAGCAGCTCGAGACATCGGCGACCAGCGGTACATCGCCGCAGTTGGGCAGCTCGTGGTACATGGTGCCAAAGATGGTGTTGTTCTGGCAGATGTAGACGTAGTCGAGCCCGTCGCCTGCGGCCTCGGCGGCAATGCGCGCGTTGATGTCGGCCATGTCGGGGATGCGGTCGAAGTTGGTGTCCTCGGAGCTCGCGAGCAGCACGGCCTCGCCGTACTTGGCGGCCTCCTTGTATGCCTTGTTGGCAAAGTTGCCGGTCACGACGTAGCCGGCGCGGCCGCGGCGCATGAGGTTCATCGGGATGCCCGCAAACTGTAGCGTGGCGCCGCCCTGCAAAAACAGGACGCGGTAGTTGTCGGGGATGCTCAGCAGGCGACGCAGGGTTGCCTCGGCGTCATCGATGATCTGCTGGTACATGCTAGATCGATGGCTCATCTCGAGCACGGACATGCCGCAACCGCGGTAGTCCATCATCTCGTCGGCGATCTCGGCGAGCACGCTTGTGGGCAGTGCAGCCGGGCCAGCTGAGAAGTTGTGCACACGTGCCATCTTCTAGTTCCCCCTCGTAGTCGTTTGAACGTTCGGGATACTTTAGCACAGTGGAGCGCCAGGCGCGACCGCATCACAACAAAACCCGAGTGCGCCGCTATGATTTACAGGATGGTTACATGGGGGAGGGGTGCTTTACTCCTCAGGCAAATCCGAATCTGTGAGCGAAGGCATGAGGTTCTCTAGGCGCTTGATCTCTTCGTCGCAAATTAGCCACTTCCTGGTCACTACGACGCCAGTGTGGCGATGACGGCTTCGTCGCCGGCGTATATGAGGGTGTTGCCGTCGGGGATGATCGTTTGGCCGTCGCGCTTGAGCATCACCACAATAAACGGATGCTTGCCTTGCGGCACGTCGCGCAGGCGCTGGCCGGCCAGGCGACCGTGGGGAGTCACGGTGACCTCGCGCAGCGTAACCTCGGCACGCTCTTCGAACGTTGGGGCGGCCATCACCAGCAGATCGCCTTCCCGGATCACGGTGTCGCCATTGGGCAGTACTGGGTGCGCCCCGTCGCGCAGCACCAGGACCACGAGCATGTCGGTGGCGCTGCCAATGTCGGCGAGCGAGCGTCCGACAAACGGATGTCCAGCGCCCACCTTGAGCTTTACAAACGACATACCGTCCTCGTCGCGGTAGTCGTTAAAGGTGCGGCGTACGTCGCCGGTCGCATCGATCATATCGAGTTTCTTCGCCACCGCCGGCAGCAGCGAGCCCTGCACCACAATGCTCGACACGGCAATCACAAAGACCAGGTCAAACAGGTCGTGCCCACCGGGAACACCGGCCACAACGGCAAAGAGGCTAAAGACGACCGAAGCCGCGCCGCGCAGGCCCGCCCAGCTTACGAGTGCGACCTGGCGAGGATTGGTCTTAAAGGGCGCCAGCAGCAGACCGACGGCGATGGGGCGGCTCACGAAGAGCATAAACGCCATGAGTGCCAGGCCCGGCAGCAGCATTTGCGGCAGGCGTGCGGGCGTGACGAGCAGGCCCAGCAAAAAGAAGATGGTCATCTCGGCCATCTCGGTGAGGGTGTCAAAGAAGTGCGCCAGCTCGGCCTTACCGGTGATGTCGCTCGCGCCTAGCACGATGCCGGCAAGGTATACGGCCAAAAAGCCGTTGCCGCCCAGGTAGCTCGGCAGCGCGTAGGCGACGATCGCCACGGCGAACAAAAAGATGGTCTGCGCGTCCTTGGCCGTTGCGTGCGCGCGTTCAATCAGGCGGCCCGCCGCCCAGCCGATGGCAAGGCCCAGGCCCACGCCCAGGATAATCTGCTTGGTCAGCAGTGCGGGAATGTTGATGTCGCCGCCGGCCGCGAGTGTGGCGAGCACGGCGGTGAGCATGTAGGCGACGGGGTCGTTGGAGCCCGATTCAACCTCGAGCAGCGAGTCGGTGCCGCCCCTCAGCGACAGGCTGTGCTCGCGCAGCACGCTAAAGACGCTGGCCGCGTCGGTGGATGCCACGACCGATCCCAGCAGCAGGCTGCCGATCCGGTCGATCCCCAGCGCGAAGTGGGCGAACACGCCGGTGATGCCGGCAGTGATGACGACGCCGAGCGTGCTCAGCAGCACCGCCGGCGCAGCGACGGGCTTGGCAAGGTCGATATTGGTGTTAAAGCCGCCGTAGAACATGATGAACAGCAGCGCCGTGCTGCAGACAGTTTCGGTGAGTGCGTAGTCGCTAAAGTCGATGTGCGCCGGGCCGTTGACGCCCAACAGCATACCCAGCGCGATAAAGATGAGCAGGGTGGGGAAGGGGAGCTTTTTGCCGACGGGTTTGATGGTCAGGCACAGAATAATGACGAGGCCGATAAAGAGAAGAATCTGGTTCATGGGGAGTGTCCGCTCCTGGGTGGTTGGCGTGGCACGGTCAGTTGTCTGCGGTTATTTGTACCCAAAGATGGTGGGTTTATGGGGGTTGGATTGCGGGCGTGCGCGATATCGTCATAGACGGCTGCCGTCTTTGCCTCTGCTCGGAAACCCTTTCCAGCTTTATTACAACGGAGTACAATGGGTAACGTTTAAGTTCAACTTGAAGTTTTAGTTGCGGCACCGGGCTTCGGCCGCAATGCAAGGAGAGGCGTACCATGGCGATCTATGTGACATCTGATGCTCACGGGCACGTGCGTGCGCTTGACGAGGCCCTGTCTAAGATCTCGTTGACGTCCGACGACACGCTGTACGTGCTGGGCGACATGATCGATCGCGGGCCCGATCCGGTCGGCGTTATTAAGCTCGTGCGCTCGCTGCCCAACGCCCACGTGCTCAAGGGTAATCACGAGCAGATCATGCTCGATGCCATCATTGGTCAGGATCCGCTCGATGCCGAGACCTGGGATATCAACGGTGGCTGGACGACGCGCGAGCAGCTCAACGACATGGAATTTGAGGCATACGAGGAGCTCGTGCGATGGATGGCCGCGCTGCCGCTCTACGCGGTGGTCGAGACCGAGGAGCGCCCGTATCTGCTGGTACATGCTGGAATCGAGATGAAGGCGGCGCGCGCGTTTTTGCTTGAGCATGGCGTCGATTGTGCCGATGGCGTTGGAGCGGTGGGTGCCGATCGCGAGCTGCTGCAGCAGATGCTCGCGGTACAGTCGTCCGATGACCTGCTGTGGATTCGTCACGGCTATTGGGATGTGCCGACCGGGCTGCTTTCTACCGAGGGTAAGGGCCCGGTCGTTGTGAGCGGTCACACGCCAACGGTGTCGCTCGGGCGTTATTGCGAGGTCGGTGGTCTTGCGCGGCTCGACGAGGAGTCGGGCCGCGGGCAGATCGTGCGCCTGGGCGGCGAGGATGCCGCCGGTGTGCCCGATCGCATCGACATCGACTGCGCTGCCGCCACCGGCTCCGAGTTCGGTCGCGTGGGCATCCTGCGGCTCGATGATGGGGCGGAGTTCTACGCGAACATCAACCCGGGCGAATAATCGGTGCAAGGGGTAGCTAATATGGGAAGGGTTTTTTGACTACTTTTGCCCTTCTGCCCGCAAATTGATTTTTCAGGGACGGGGATTAAATAATCATTTGGCTGCCCGCTGGCTAAGTGAGTAGACTTTTTTGGAAATGCCGAGCACCCAACATATTTGCCTCAATAAAACCGCTGGTCACGGACTTGTGCTTTGTCGGTGTGGTCCGGGATTCGGTAAAAGTCTACTCACTTAGTTTTGCGTGTCCGCAACGAGACTCCAGCCGGGGTGATTCCACCGCAAATTAGCTTCTCCCATCGCCGCAATTAGGCGCCGTACGGATTCCGGTCCCTCTCTATGCGTTGGCGGATGTGGGCGTACTCGATAATCAACAGTACCAGCAGTAGGGCCATGATGGCCAGGTAGCTCACGACGGCGCCCATCAGGCCGAGCAGATTGATCAGAATCACCGGGAGCACCATGCTCACGGCAAAGCAGATCAGGTAGATCTTGGTGACGTCGCCGGCATGGCGCAGCACCGTGATGATGGCGTAGATAAAGTCGATGGCCGCGGTGACGCCGCCGGCGACGACCATCAGCAGCGCCAATGTGCGGTAGCGCTCAAAGTTGAGGCCGTACATATAGCTCATGAGGGGAATACCGGGACCTGCCATAAATGCGGCGCACACGCCGGTGATGACCACGATCAGCGCCATAACGGCAAAAATAATCAGGTCAAAGCGACGACGCTTGCGAGGATTAGCCCAAATGCTCGACAAGCGCAGGAGCTGCGGTTTATAGACAAATCCAATGCTCAACAGAATAGCTTGAGCTGGAAAAAACAGGGCATTAAAGTACAGCTGGTATTTGTAGGCTAGTGTTCCTTCCATCACAAACTTGGGCATGCTCTCGATAAGGTTGAACAGGAATAGCGCGCCAAAGAGTGGGGCGCAATGGACAAACAAGTGGCCGACCTCGCGCAGGCTCACGCGGCGCGATTTTTCGGTCTCGAGCAGGGCGAGCGGCGCGGTGACCAGCACGAGCGAGGCGATCGCGGCGATGCCCATGGCCATGGCCGCGATGGGCATGCTACGCGTGAAGAACAGCGCCACGCTGAAGACCGCGATGACGCCGACGGAGCGTAGCGTTTGACTCATTCCAGCCAAGTAGAGCTTGTCGGCCTGCTGCAGGCGGCCTTCGTACACGTCGGCGACGCCGTCGATGACCTTATACAGGTAGACGCCCAGGCCGATCGTCGCCATCTGCGCGTCATAGCCGCGGGCGCTGCTATACATGAGGCCGCAGCCTAGGGCGAGCGCTCCGCAGATCCAACGATTGAGCTGGTAGGAGGCGAAGGACGTCTTTTCGTCGATGTCCGAGACCTGGAAATTGCGCACGCCGTAGTTGCACGCGATCATGATGAGCGTGCCGGTGACAAAGGCGATGGAGAACTTGCCGGCTTCTTCGGCGCCCACGAGCTGCGTAGACACGATGGTGAGCAACGGAAACGCCAGACCCCACACGGCGGTGCCGAGGGTGTTCCAAAGATAGTCGCGGCTGGTGGCGTGCTCTTCGTATTCAGCCTCTTGCGTGGAGAACCCGCCGCCGTAGACGGCGCCGAGCAGACGGTTCCACCAAGCGTTGACCATGCGGCGGACGGGGCCGGGCTCCCGATCGCGTTCGCGCCGGCGACGTGTGGCTTGGCTGCTATCGGGCCCGCCGGCGTTGCGCTGACTCAGCTCTTGGATGCGTGCGAGTTCCTCGGCAGTGTGCGAGGCAGGGAAGAGGCCGTTCTCGATGCGGCCGCCCTGGGCCTTCGCGGCGCCGTCCTTCGATGCAGCGGGGTTGGAGGTGCCGTTGCGGCGGGCGATGGCGCGGCGAATGCTATCGAGGGGCGTGATACTCAAAGCGGAGTCCTTTCTATTGCTGCGCTTTAGTATAGACGCGACGGTGTTCGCTCGTGTTTTTGAACGGATTGTTCAATAATTTCGGCGGGCGGCTGTAATTTGTCGGTAAACGTGCGGTATCCTGTTGAAGTTTTGTGACACCCCCGATGCCGCCCACGCGGTACCAAGGAGCTTCTACCTATGGACGTCGCCGCATTCTTACTGGCTCTTGTGCCGATTATTTGGCTGGTCGTGATGCTGCTGTGCTTTAAATGGCCAGCTTGGAAGGCCGCTATCGGATCGTTTGTCCTTTCGTGCTTGCTTGCCTTCGCATGGTGGCACCTGCCGGCAGCGCAGATCGCGACCGCCTCGCTCGAAGGTTTTTTGATGGCTCTGTGGCCCATCGTCCTGGTGATCATCGCCGCGGTGTTCACGTATAACCTGTGCGTTCGTACGGGCGCCATGGACGTGATCGGCAGCATGATCACCTCCATCAGCAGCGACCGCCGTCTGCTGGCGCTGCTCGTGGCTTGGTGCTTCGGTGGCTTTATGGAGGGCATGGCCGGCTTCGGTACCGCTGTCGCCATTCCCGCCGGCATGCTCGCGGGCCTGGGCTTTGAGGCCGTGCCTGCCGTGCTCATCTGCCTGCTGGCCAACGGCGTGCCCACGCCCTACGGCTCCATCGGCATCCCCACGGTGTCCGTTGCCGACCTGGTGGGTTTGGATTCCCTTCACCTAGCGACCGTTCAGCTGGTGCAGCTCGCACCGTTCTTTGTGGTGATGCCGCTATTTATTGTGCTGGTTGCGGGCCGTGTTGCCGATGACCAGGGCAATGCCGCGAGTGTGGGCGAGCGTCTGCACGGTGTTGCCGGCGTGGCGTTGCTCTCCGGCGTGTCGTTTGTCGGCGCGGCTCTGGTCGTTGCCATGTTTGTGGGCCCCGAGCTGGCCGTGGTCGTAGGATCCATCGTTTCGCTCGCGCTGACAGCTGCGCTTGCCATGCGTGCCGAGAAGTCGGGGCATCTGGACGCACGCTTCCATATGAATATCGAGGCCGGCGAACAGCTCACCGTTAAATCGGCGCTTTCGGCCTGGTCGTGCTTCATTCTGATTTTTGTACTGCTGCTGGGTACGTCCAACCTGGTGCCCGCCGTGCATGCCGCGCTTGCGCCCTTTGCAAGCCACGTGCAGGTGTATTGCGGCGAGAACCCCGGTACGCTTACGTTTTCGTGGATTAACACGCCGGGTGTTTGGATCTTCCTGGCCGCGTTTGTCGGCGGTGCCATTCAGGGTGCTTCGCCACGCATGATGGGCGAGGTGCTGGCCGCGACTGTGAAGCAGATGATGCCGACGGTGATCACGATGCTTTCGGTGCTGGGCTGTGCCAAGGTGATGGGCTATGCGGGCATGATCTCTTCGATCAGCGCGTTCTGCATCGCCGTCGCCGGTGGGCTGTACCCGATTCTGGCTCCGTGGATCGGCGCAGTCGGTGCGTTTGTGACCGGCTCGGGCACGTCCTCGGGCATGCTGTTTGGCCCCATTCAGAGCCAGGCTGCCACTGCGCTGGGTGTGAGCGACTACTGGATGGTCGCGTTGAACGCCCTGGGCGTCGCCGCCGGTAAGATGATCTCGCCGCAGACCCTCGCCATTGGTCTTGCCGCCGTGCTCGTGCGCGGTAAGGATGCCGAACTCTTGGGCGCCGTCCTGCCCTACGCCGCCGGCATGCTGGTCCTGATGAGCGCCATAGCCATGCTCGGCCAAGGCCTGCCGCTGTAGTCGGCACTTAGGGACGTTCCTTATGTGCCGGCACTTTGGGAACGTCCCTAAGTGCCGGCATCCGGGGGCGCTCCTTGAATGTTGCCTGTTCAAGAGTGTTCCCAATGACTAGGCGTTTAAAAACGTCCCCAATGACTAGGCCGCTTGCCTGCGATTTTTGACCGTTGGGCGGGCTTGCCGCCCTTGCCGCAAAAACGTTTTTGCATATCGGGTACAACGGGCTTTACGTGAGTAAAGTGCGCGTCGCGTCCACGTGTCGCGTTTTTAAAGGAGGCCCCATGCCTGGTGTTACCCCTGCAGAAGTTCTGTCCAACTTTGGTATTACGCTCGTTGAAGATCCCGCCGAGAATCAACCCCGTCTGCTGGTGGACCTGCCGGCGGCAGAGCTTGTCGAGCACGCTATTCGTCGCAAAGAGGGCCGTATGGCTTCTAATGGCGCGCTCGTGATCGAGACGGGGGAGCGCACTGGTCGTTCGCCCAACGATCGTTTTATCGTTGACACCCCCGATGTTCACGACAAGATCGCCTGGGGTGCGGTCAACCGCCCACTGTCCGTCGAGAGCTATGAGGCCATCAAGGCCGGCATCGTCGACTATCTCAACGAGCGCGACGTGTTCGTCACGCGCGGCATGGCGGGCACTGACCGCAACCACACGCGTCGCCTGCTTGTTGCCTGCGAGCGTGCCAGCCAGGCACTCTTCATTAAGCAAATGCTCGCCCGCCCGCTTGCCCGCGAAATCGCACGCACCGGCGAGCCGGACTTCTGCGTCCTTGCCGCACCCGGCTATCAGTGCGATCCTGCCATCAAGGGCCTCAACTCCAGCGCCGCGGTGGTCATCAACTTCCAGGAGCGCGTGATTCTGGTCGCAGGCACCGGCTACTCCGGCGAGATCAAAAAGTCCATCTTCAGCGTCATGAATTACCTGCTGCCCGTCGAGGACGATGTGCTGCCCATGCATTGCTCGGCCAGTATGGATCCCGTCACGCATGAGACCGCCGTGTTCTTTGGCCTGTCCGGCACCGGCAAGACCACGCTTTCGGCCAACCCCACGCGCCTGCTGATCGGCGATGACGAGCACGGCTGGTCCGATATGGGCATCTTTAACGTCGAGGGCGGCTGCTACGCCAAGTGCGAGGGCCTGGACGCGTTCCACGAGCCCGAGATCTTCAATGCCGTTCGCTTTGGCGCCATCTGTGAAAACGTGGTACTCGATGAGAATCGCAAGCCCAACTACGACGACGTCTCGATCACGCACAACACGCGCGTGGCCTATCCCGTCGAGCACATTCCCAACGCGTGGACCAAGGGCATGGGCACCACTCCGAGCGTCGTGCTGTTTTTGACCTGCGACGCCTTTGGCGTGCTGCCGCCCATCTCACGCCTGACGGCCGATGCCGCCATGTATCACTTTGTAACGGGTTTTACGGCCAAGATCCCCGGCACCGAGGTCGGCGTCACCGAGCCCACGCCTACGTTCTCGTCGCTGTTTGGCGAGCCGTTTATGCCGCTCGACCCCATGGTCTACGCCAAGATGCTCGGCGAGCGTATCGCCGACGGACGCACGCGCGTCTACCTGGTCAACACCGGCTGGATTGGTGGCGGCTACGGCGTGGGCCATCGCATCGAGCTGGCCTACACGCGCTCACTGGTCGCTCGCGCCCTCGACGGCACCATCGAGGACAGCGAGTTCGTGCACGACGACATCTTTAATGTCGACATTCCCACTACGTGCCACGGTGTGCCCGACGGTATCCTGGTGCCGCGCCAGTACTGGCAGAGCACCGTGCGCTACGACGAGGCCGCGCACAACCTGGCCGTGATGTTCGAGGAGAACTTCGAGAAAAAGTACTCGCACTTGCCCGAGTCCGTCAAGGCCGCCGGTCCGCACGCTCAGGTGCACGCCGACGCTCGCCATCGCGGCCGCGGCTTGCTGGGGCTCCGCCACTAGCGTCGCCTTAGACCAAAAACCGCCACAAAGGGGACAGGCACCTTTGTGGTGGTTTTGCTCGCGTGGATGACTCGGGTTACAATACGCCTGACATATCGTCCCCTTCTCCGGATGGGGACAGCGAAAGCGTTCTTGTGACGGCACCGTAGGACTTTGAAGGTGGCCGTTGTAAGGGCGCTTTTTGTTTAGGCGCCCTCACTCGGGCGCGCACAATGAAGGGAGAGCGTATGAAGAGCTTTATTGCCGAGGATTCATTCTGGGAGCTGTTTCCGCAGGCAGCGGTCGGTGTTGTGGTCGTGGAGGGCATGAAGCCCACGGCTCAGATTCCTCAAGAGGACGTGGATGCGATTGCGGCGTTTCTCGACCGCGCCAATATCGATGCGGAGCGTCATCTGACCAGCGACACTATCAGCGAGAACGCACCGGTCAAGGCATGGCGCGAGGCCTATCGTTTGTTCAAGACCAAGAAAGGCGCGCGCTGCTCGATCGAGAACTTGCTCAAACGCGTGCTCAAAGGCAAGCCGGTGGGCCACATTACGCCCGCGGTGGATATTTACAACACGGTGTCGCTGACCTACGCGCTGCCCGTGGGAGGCGAGGATCTGCATGCGATCGAGGGAGACCTTCGCTTGAAGGTGACCGACGGTGGCGATGCGTTCTTGCCGCTTGGCGAGGAGGCGGACGATCCGACGCTGCCCGGCGAGCTCGCCTACATCGACGATGCGGGCGCCGTGTGCCGTTGCTGGAACTGGCGCGACGGCGTTCGCACGGCGCTGTCCGATGATTCGGCCGATGCGTTCCTGGCGATTGAGTGCGTGGAGCCCGAGCGGATGGGGGATTGCCAAGCTGCGATCGATCGCTTAGCCGAGCTGCTCGAGCGCTATCTGGGAGCGACGGTTGTCGTTAAGACGCTTGTGACCCGCGATAACCCGCGCGTGGAACTGTAGCTCGCCCCAAACCACCACAAAGGTGCCTGTCCCCTTTGTGGTGGTTTTTATGTTGATGGGTTAACAAATGGGGTATTTGGGTACGGGTGTCGCCTTATGCGACTAAGATGTTTACCCGTAAGCATTATGCAAGCGAAAGGCGGTCGTCTCCCATGCAGCAGAACGACGAGACACGTTTCGAGGACTTTGTCGGACTGATCAGCGGGCTCTACAAGGAGATTCAGCGCATTAAGACATCCGAGGGCGCAAGGCTGGGCCTCAAGGGCTCCGACGTTATGTGCCTTTACTATCTTGAGCGCAGCAAGGACGGCCTGACTGGCGCTGACCTGGCTCGCATGGCAGGCGTGACCCGCGCCGCCGTCTCGCGTACGCTCGCGCATCTGGAGGAGGGCGGCTACGTCGAGGTCGACGATTCGGGCGATGCCGCCGTTAAGTATCGTGCTCCGGTGCGCCTGACCGCTCTGGGCGGCGAGAGCATGAGCGAAGCGGACCGCATCATTCGCGAGGTGCTCGATACCACCGGTAAGGCTATGGGTGTGGAGCAGCGTGAGCAGATGTATGCGTCGCTGCGCACGATTCTCAACACCCTGCGCGAGCTGTAGGGCCGCCAAGGCTTTTGCTTCCAATTAACAACTGCATAGTCCTGTTTGAGCGCGTATACCGTGCCGGGGCCTTGCTGTCAAAATTCCCTGCGCGGGACCTGCGCAAGAAAGGATTCGCTATGTCCGTCCGCATTATTACCGATTCCGCAAGCGATATGTCGCCGGTCGAGCATCCAGCACTGGCCGTTTTGCCGCTGTCCGTCACCTTTGGCACCGATGTGTACATGGATGGCATCGACATCGATCACCAGCGCTTTTACGAGATGCTCGTGGAGCGCGATGAGCTGCCCAAGACCGGCCAGGTCAACCCGTACGCGTTTTCGCAGGCGATTGCCAAGGTTCGTGAAGCCGGCGATGAGGCTGTGATTATTACCGTGGGCGCTAAGCTATCAGGCACCAATCAGAGTGCCCGTACCGCACTTGCCGAGGCGCCAGGCGGCGACGTTTACGTGGTGGATAGCAATAACGTCACTCTGGGCGAGCGTGTCATGGTCGAGTATGCCCTGCGCCTGGTGGATGAGGGCCGTAGTGCAGCTCAGATCGCGGCGGCCGTCGAGGCCGTGCGCGACCGTGTGGTGGTTATCGGCCTGCTCGAGACGCTGGAGTACCTGGTGCGCGGCGGTCGTCTGTCTGCTGCGGCCGGCGCCGTGGGCACGCTGCTCAACGTAAAGCCCGTGGTGGCTGTCGAGGACGGTCTGATCGTGCAGCTGGGCAAGGCGCGCGGTTCCAAGAACGGCCGCAACCTGCTGAACCAAAAGGTCGAAAAAGCGGGCGGCATCGACTTTTCCATGCCGCTGGCGCTCGGCTATACGGGCCTTTCGGATGCGGTGCTCAAGAAGTATATCGAGGACAGCGCGGCACTTTGGGCTGGCCACACCGAGGGCGAGTTGCCCGTTCACACCATCGGCGCCACCATCGGCACCCACGTAGGCCCTGGCGCCGTAGCCGTAGCCTTCTTCCAGCCCGCCAACTAACTGACCTGCCATAAACCACCACAAAGGTGCCTGTCCCCTTTGCGGTGGTTTATGCTTTTCAGGGTGGAAGGGAGCGAGCAATGGCGTCTGAGGGCTTTTTTGAACGGGTGTACGAGGTGGTCGAGCAGATCCCCGAGGGGATGGTCGCCACGTATGGTCAGGTGGCGCTGCTTGCCGGTCGACCACGAAGTGCGCGGTATGTGGGGTATGCCCTGCATAGCAATCCGCGCCCCGGCGAGATTCCCTGTCACCGCGTGGTGTTTGCCGACGGGCGCATATGCGAGGGTTTTGCTTTTGGCGGTCCCGATGCTCAACGTGAGCTTTTGCTAGGGGAGGGTGTGGCGTTTAAGGACGACATGCACGTCGACCTGGCCGTCTGTCGTTGGCCTGCCGGACTCTAACAGCTCTGCCGTGGCCAGAACCACCACAAAGGTGCCTGTCCCCTTTGCGGTGGTTTTCTGTTGCAGGTTTACCGGGGCTAACTTATGGAGAAGCTATGGCGGCGGATATTGATGCTGCAAAGTAAACCACGGTGAACTATATTGGTTTCAGCAACGGAGCAGGCAATAGGCGATGAAAAAGCCTGCCCTGTTGAGTTTGATTCGCATTCCTCCCCTCTGTGCGATTCAACGGTGTACTTCGGGAACAGGCCCGCTGGCAACTAACTGCCAGCGGGCCTGTTCCTGTTTGTCGGGGGAGTGCGATGGACGGAGCCGAAGCGGTCCGCTCCAAAAAAGGCGGACGCCGTAGCGCCCGCCCTATAGCAATCGAAAGCTCAAGTCAGCAGATCGGCCTAGTACACCATACCCATGGCGTCCTGAACCTCGGCCAGGGTCTGCTCGGCGATCTCGTTGGCGCGACGGTTGCCCTCATGCAGGACGTCCTTCACATAGTCCAGATCGTTCTCGTAGCGCTGGCGACGCTCGCGGATAGGTGCGAAGTACTCGTTGACGGCCTCGGTCACGTACTGCTTGAGCTGGCCGGAGCCGCCCATGCCAATCTCCTCGGCAATCTCGACCTCGGAGCGACCGGTGCAGATTGCAGCCGTCGAAAGCAGGCCGGACACACCGGGGCGGTTCTCGGGGTCGAACGTGATCATGCGCTCGGAGTCGGTCTGGCTCTTCTTGATGCGCTTGGCCGTTTCCTCGGCGGTCATCGAAATATTGATGGCGTTGCCGTAGCTCTTGCTCATCTTGCGACCGTCAAGGCCGGGCAGCAGCGGGGTCTCGGACAGCAGCGCCTCGACCTCGGGAAATACCTTGCCGTAGCGGTTGTTGAAGCGGCGTGCGATGGTGCGGGTGAGCTCGATGTGCGGCAGCTGGTCGCGACCGACGGGCACCACGTTGCCCTTGCAGAACAGGATGTCGCAGGCCTGATGCACCGGGTAGGTGAGCAGAAGGCCGGTGAGCTCGTGACCCGAGGCCTCCATCTCGGCCTTGACCGTGGGGTTGCGCGCCAGCTCGGCCTCGGACACCAGCGACAGGAACGGCAGCATGAGCTGGTTGGCGGCGGGTACGGCGGAGTGCGCGTAGATCATGGTCTTGTCGGGGTCGATGCCGCAGGCAAGGTAGTCCATGACCATGTTGTACACGTTGTCCTGGATGTGCTCGGTGGTGTCGCGGTCGGTGATGACCTGGTAGTCGGCGATGAGTACGTTGGTCCTGGCGCCCATGTTCTGCAGCTCCACGCGGCCCTTGAGGGTGCCAAAGTAGTGACCCAGGTGCAGACGGCCGGTGGGGCGGTCGCCGGTAAGCATGGTGAACTTCTCGGGCGTCTTGGCCAGGCCCTCGCGAATGGCGTTGCTCTTTTGCAGCGCGACTTCGTAGCTGTTCTCGTTTGGCATGATTGCTCCTAACGTTCGTTCGCAGGTTTTGATGATAGCGTGTTTATTGAGAGGGGTGGGCGTGAGTGGGTGAGGGACTGCCAGGGGCCGGCTTTCAAGTCCGCCGCGGCGTTCGCGCGAACGGCTGCCAACGCCTTGGCACATCCTCGGCAGCTTGCCCTAGAGCTTGTGGTGGCGCTCTTCTTTGCGCTCCTCGGCTGCCTGCTCCTCCTGCTTAAAAGCGGGGTCGTCGGGGGTGACCAGCTCGTCCTCGTGCGTGCGCTTGTTGTAATGGTGGCGCAGCACGGGTTCAAACAGGTGCAGGTGCTTGGCGAAGGCAGCCGAGCCAATGGCGAGCACGGTAAAGATGAGCACACGCATGGGCACCTCGACCTGGTTAATCGCGGCGGCGCCGGCCGAAAGCATGATGCACCAGGCATAGATGAGCAGCACGGCCTGTTTTTGGTTGTAGCCTTCTTGGATCAGGCGGTGGTGGATGTGGCCCTTGTCGGCCTGCCCGATGCTAATGTGGGCGCGCTTGCGGCGTACAATGGCGCTAAACGTGTCGATGATGGGCACGCCGGCAACGATGAGCGGGATGATAAGCGAGGTGAGTGCGGCGGTGCGGCTCACGTTGAGCAGCGAGATGGAGCCCAGCGCAAAGCCCAGAAGCAGCGACCCCGAGTCGCCCAAGAAGATGCTTGCGGGGTTGAAGTTGTAGCGCAAAAAGGCCAGACAGGCGCCAAAGAGCGCAATGGAGAGCGCGGCGGCGTCGATGCGGCCCGAGAGAACGGCCATCGAAAACATGGTGAACGACGCGATGCCGCAGATGCCCGTGGCCAAGCCGTCGAGGCCGTCGATGAGGTTAATGATGTTGGTGAATGCCACCAGATAGATCACGGTGATGGGGTAGGCGAGCCATCCGAGCATGATCTCGCCGGGGGCAAACGGGTTGACGATGACGCCGATTTTTAGGCCGCCGATACAGGCGATAAGCGCGGCGAGGACTTGTCCGGCCAGCTTTTGCTTGGGCGTGAGCTGGAAGACGTCGTCGATCGCGCCGGTCGCAAAGATGACGGTAAAGGAGAGCGCCAGCATGGGATAGCTAATGTGAAGGCGCGGGTGCGGCACCAGGACGGGTGGCCAGCCTAGGTACCAGGTGCCTAGGATTTGCACAATGCAGGCAACGACCAGGCCCAAAAACACCGCCGCTCCGCCCAAACGTGGGATGGGCTTGGTGTTGATGCGGCGCTTAGAAGGATAGTCGACGGCATCGAGCTTAATTGCCAAGCGCTTGACCAGGGGCACCGCGAGGAAGGTCGTGATAAAGGCCGCCGCTGCCACGCATAGGTACGGTATGTAGCTCGGGGATGAAGCCATGAATCTAAAAACCGCCAAGCGTCGAAGGAAAAGGTCAGAAGAACGCCATGCGCAAAGGGCATAGCCGAACCATAATACTCGACCAAGGGGGGTGCATGGAATTGCACGCAGCGATAATCACGCGCTTACCAGATATTGGGATGTTGTCGATGGCTTGCCGGGATGCCGACGGGGATCTATATGGACTGTAATGGTGATTTTCGGCAAAAGAAAACCACCCCCCACGTTACGAAAATGAACCCACCTAAAACAGGTGGGTGCCCTCATCGACTGTTCCAGCGTCCTTAACAACGAAGGATACCTGTACTAGGTACGACTGTGTGGGCTCCCTAAATAAACGCGACGGTTCACCCAGTTGCTCCGCGGGGGGCGGAATACCTACATCATAAAGCGGCACTTTATCGATTCCAGTCTTGACATTACAAAAATCGTGTCGGACGATTACGGCGCCTTGGGCTCGAGCCGTCTGTGGGGTTGATCCCTTTACGTTTGAGCTGCTGAATCGTTGTTTTGGAGCATGGTTTTATGCCGACGTCGTTGACCGAACTTTTTTCGCCCGCCTGCCATTTGTGTCCGCGCCGTTGCTGTGCGGCGCGCGATGAGGGCGCGCACGGCGTCTGCGGTGCTAACGACACGCTTAAGGTCGCCCGCGCGGCGCTTCATATGTGGGAGGAGCCGCCCATCTCGGGTGAGGCCGGCTCGGGCACGATTTTCTTTAGCGGCTGTTCGCTCAAATGCGTCTACTGCCAGAACCACGAGATCTCGACCGGCAATTTTGGCCTTGAGATTTCGCCTGAGCGCCTGGTCGAGATTATGCTGGAACTGCAGGACCAGGGTGCCAACAACATTAACTTGGTGACGGCGACGCACTATGCGCACCTGTTGCCCGCCGCGATTGCCGCGGCACGGATGCGCGGGCTGGTTATCCCGATCGTCTACAACACGAGTGGTTACGAGCGTGCGAGTGCCGTGGCGGCGCTGGGCGACCTGGTCGATGTGTGGCTTACCGACTTTAAATATGCCGATGCCGGGCTTGCGCAATCGCTTTCTCATATTAAGGATTACCCGCGCGTGGCCGTGTCGGGTCTGGCCCAGATGGCGCGCGAGATCGATCGCCGCGGGGGAGAGTTGGTGGACGAGGACGGGCTCATGAAGCGCGGCATCATCGTGCGTCACCTGGTGCTTCCGGGGCATGCGGACGATTCGTGCCGCGTGCTAGACCTAGTGTGGCAGACGGTGGGCGATGTGCCGATCTCGGTCATGAACCAGTACACGCCCAATGCGCTCATGCGCGAGCAGGGCGGCGACCTGGCACGCGCCGTGACGCGTGAGGAGTACGAGCAGGTGCTCGACCATGCCGACGACCTGGGTTTTACGACGATGTTCTGGCAAGAGGGCGGCGCGGTAGACGAGAGCTTCACCCCGGCCTTCGACACCACCGGTGTTCTTACCAGCGCAAAGTAGTGCGTTCGTCGATGATTTTTCTGGGACGGGGATAAAAAATCATCGAGAGGATCGCCTGTTCGAAAAGTTGCCAAAATAGCCGCGCCCCAAAAAGACTGGTTATTGGGCGTTGACAGTTGGCGAGCCGTAGGTAAAATATCGACTTGTCCTGGGGACGTAGCTCAGTTGGGAGAGCGCTGCCGTCGCATGGCAGAGGCCGAGGGTTCGACTCCCTTCGTCTCCACCCTTGGATTTGATAAGCCGCTGACATTGTGTCGGCGGCTTTTTTTAAAAGAAAGGGCTATACCATGGCAGAGCTTGAGTCCCAACCATTGTCCGACGAGGAGCGCGCTGAGTTGGAAGAGCTCCGCGCTGAGAAGGCCCGCCGCGAGGCTCGGGAAGAGGCCCGTCGCGAGCGTGAGGAGCTGGCTGCCCTGCGCGCCGAGCGTGCGAAGGCCGAGGAGGTCGCCTCGAACGCCGCATCCGAGCGCAAGCCCGCGCCCGCACCCAAGCCCGCTGCTGCGAAGCCTGCACCTGCCGCGCCCAAACCTCAGCCTAAAAAGGCCGCTCGTCTTAAGTCCGTCGAGCCCAAGCCGAGCCGTGACGAGATGACCTTTGCCCAGCGCATGGTTACCTCCAAGGAACCTACGGGCGAGAACGAGATCCCTGGCATGGCGCCGGCTCAAAAAATCATCATTGTCCTTGCCCTCATCGCGTTTGTCATCTTTATGGGCTACACGATCCTGACCAGCATGGGCCTGCTCTAACCGATTTGCATCGGGCGTCATGTCCGCATGCTCTGCTCTCGTCCAACCCTCAAATTCTGCACCACACATCCGAAAGGTCGCCTCATGGCTTTGACCGATATCTCTCATCCCACCGACATCGCAATGCTCACCGATCTGTACGAGCTCACTATGGCCCAGGGCCTGTGGGAGAGCGGCAAGGCCAATGAGCAGGGTTGTTTTACCGCGTTTTACCGCGACCATCCCTTTGGCAGCGCCTATGCCGTCATGTGCGGCACCGCCGAGCTGCCCGAGCTGGTCGAGAACCTGCGCTTTACGCCCGAGGATATCGACTACCTCGCATCGCTTGAGGCCCCGGCCGGCGGTGCGATGTTCAAGCCCGGATTCCTCGACTACCTGCGCGATTTTCGCGCGCATGTAAACATCGACGCCGTGCCCGAGGGCGAGCTCGTCTTTCCGCGTGAGCCCATGGTGCGCGTCACCGGCCCCGCGCTGGAGTGCCAGCTGCTCGAGACGGCGCTGCTCAACATCGTCGGGTTCCAGACGCTTGTCGCCACCAAGACGGCGCGCGTGGTGCTCGCCGCCGACGGTCGCCCCGTGGCGGAGTTTGGCCTGCGCCGAGCCCAGGGTCCCGATGGCGGCCTGGCCGTTGCGCGCGCGAGCTACGTTGCCGGCTGCTCCTCTACGTCCAATGTGCTCGCCGGCCGCCGCTACGGTATTCCCGTCTTTGGCACGCATGCGCACAGCTGGGTGATGAGCTTTGATTCTGAGCTCGAGGCCTTCCGTGCCTTTGCCAAATCGAGCCCCAAGAACTGTACGCTGCTTATCGACACCTACGATGTGCGCGAGGGCTGTGAACATGCCATTACGGTTGCCAAGGAGATGGAAGCGGTGGGCGAGCGCCTGTCGGCCATTCGCATCGACTCCGGCGACCTCGCCAAGCTCTCCAAGTATGTTCGCGGCCGTTTTGATGCCGAGGGCCTGCCCTATGTGGGGATCTCGGTTTCCAACGATCTTGACGAGTACACGATTCAGTCGCTGCTCGACCAGGGCGCGCCCATCGATAGCTTTGGCGTGGGCACCAAGCTCGCGACCTGCTACGACCAACCGGCGCTGGGCGGCGTGTACAAGCTTTCCGCCCGCCGTGCGAGCGAGGCCGACCCGTGGACGCCGGTGGTCAAGCTCTCCGAGCAGCCCTACAAGCGCACGATCCCGGGCGTGCAGCGTGTGCGCCGCTATTACGACGGCTTTGGTGGACCGGTCTGCGACATGATCTATGACGAGGACCATCTGGCGGGGGAGGGCGCCGCGCGCGGCAATACCCTCGTGGCCGTGAACGATGCCGCCCTGGTGACCGATGTGTCGGAGCTTGAGTATCGCGAGCTGCTGGTGCCGATCGTGCGCGATGGCAGTGCGGTGGTTCCGCGTGAGAGCATCAAGGACGCGCGCGAGCGCTGTGCTTGGGCGCTCGATCATCTGGATGCGGCTTTCAAGCGCTTCCTGTATCCGCAGACCTACGTGGTGGGTATGGAACAGGGCCTGGCCCAGGTGCGCGACGAGCTCGTGCGCAAGAACATGGCCGCGGCCTCGGCTTTCCCCTGGGCAAAATGATTCCTTGGGCGGTAGGGGCGAGTCACGCTCCCTTGGCCGCCAGCTCGGCCGTTCGCTGAACAGTTGATTGGTTTGACGTATGACGACTTCTTATAAAACGATGGTGGTAAAGATCGGTTCGTCCACGGTGGTGGGCGCCGATGGCAAGGTCAACCGCGCCTTTATCGGCGGACTTGCCGATCAAGCCGCAGCGCTGCGCAAGCTCGGCTGGCGTCTGGTCGTGGTGAGCTCGGGCGCTATTGCCTGTGGCTATCCCGTGTTGGGCTTCGACCGCAAGCCGGTCGGCGACCTTCCGAGCCTGCAGGCCTGCGCCTCGGCTGGTCAGTGCATCATCTCGTCGGCCTACGACGAGGAGTTCCATGCGCGCGACCTGCTCACCTCGCTCGTGCTGCTCACGCGTCACGACACGGCGCGTCGCACGTCCTACCTGCACGCGCGCGACGCCCTGCTGCGTCTGGTGGAGCTGGGCGTGGTGCCGGTCGTCAACGAGAACGACACCGTTACCGTCGACGAGATCAAGTTTGGCGACAACGACACACTGGCGGCGCTCGTGAGCTGCCTGGTATCTGCCGATCTGTGCGTGACGCTCTCGGACATCGATGGTCTCTATACTGCCAATCCGCATGAGGACCCCACGGCCGAGTTTGTTCCTGTCGTGCATAAGATCGATGCCAAGATTATCGCCTCGGCGGGCGATTCTTCCACATCGGTGGGCACGGGCGGCATGATTACCAAGATCCGCGCGAGCCGCATCCTGATGACGGCGGGCATTCAGAGCGTGATTTGCTCGGGCGAGGAGCCCGATGCGCTCGTGCGCCTCGCCCGCGGCGAGAGCGTGGGCACGCTGTTCGATCCGCCGGCGGAGCGTCTGGACATCGCGCCCCGCAAGCTGTGGATCGCGCTGGGCGACAAGGCACATGGGTCGGTGACGGTTGATGATGGTGCTGCGAAGGCGCTGGTCAGCCGTGGCTCTTCCCTGCTTGCGGTGGGTATTCGCGAGGTCGATGGCCAGTTTGCCGAGGGCGACGTGCTCGATGTGTGCGACCCGAGCGGTATGGTCGTCGCCCGCGGTATTGCCGAGGCCGATTCGGACGTGCTGGAGCTTGCTGCCGGCCGCCGCCAGGACCAGATCGCCAGCAACCGCCTGCTCGCTAACCTGGCCGAGAAGCCGGCGATACACAGGGATAACTTGATCGTATTTGCATAAAGAAAGACAACGCTGCGGATCGTTTCCCACAGCGCTGTCTTTCTCGTGCCGGCACTTGGGGACGTTCCCTTTGTGCCGGCAGGTGGGGACACTCCTTTGCTAGAAGATCTGACGCAGGTCTCCGCGGTTGAGGGCTTCGTCGAAGAGGTGCTTGAACACCATGCTGCCGTGAAGGCCATCGTGCTCAAACTCGTTCGTCACCCAGGCATGTGAGTTGCCAATGCGGCTTAGCGTGTCGAGCTGCAGGCCCGAATCGACGTACATGTCGTCGAAGTACACCGCAGCCTGGAGTGGTACTTCGTTGCAGGCCAGGCGCTGCGGGTCGTAGATCTTGTCCCAGCTGGTGTCTTCCATCAGCAGATCCATGGCGGGCTTGAAGGGCTTGAGCTCGGGCATCTGCTCAAACATCCACGGGAACATAGCCTCACCGGTAAACATGAGCGGGCGCGCGAGCTTGTCGAACTCGGCGCGATGGGCCTTCTCCTCTGCCGCGGCCCAGCGAATGGGCATGGTGTCGCCGTCGGCGTAGATGAACTCCTGCAGCGTCCAGTACAGCGGGTTTGTGCGCGTGTTGGTGCGCTCGAAGGCGCGCATCAAAAAGCTGTCGGATACCGAGGAACCGCAGCTCAGCGTGCCGTCTCCGTCAACAAAAGCATGGTCGATAATCCAGTGCATGCGCTCGAAGCTCGGCTTCATGCCAAAGTCGCTGCCCATGAGCTGCAGGCGCTCGACCGTCATCGGCGAGCCGTCGGGTAGCACGGGCTTTTGCTCCTCGATCGCATCGGCCAGCGCCGCCACGCGCTCGACGTCGGCGGGGTAGCGGTCGTAGTACTGCTGCGTTTTGACTGCCATGCGCGGGAACGTGTGCGCGTAGACCTCGCTGGCGCTCGCCGGCACGTGTGGAATACCGCCGCAGGTAAAGCTTGCCGCCACGCCCTCGGGGAAGAGCGACAGATAGCTCAATGTCAAAAAGCCGCCGTAGCTCTGCCCCAGTGTGACCCAGGGCTTGCCGCCAAAGCCCACCAGGCGCAGGTACTCAAAATCGCGCACGATGGAGCTGGCGAGGTGGCGTTTGAGGAAGTCTGCCTGCGAGCGGGCCGCATCGGCTCCTGCTGCCTCGGCGCGATCGCCCAGAGCCGCGATCGTACGCCCGTCTACGCAGCTGCTGCGCCCGGTACCGCGCTGGTCGGGCAGCACGACGCGGAAATGCTTGACGGCCTCCTCGATCCAGCCATCGCTTGTGGGCGACAGCGGACGCGGGCTTTCGCCGCCGGGGCCGCCCTGCAAAAAGAGGAGGAGCGGCAAGTCGTCGTTAATGCGGTCGGGCGCGCAAATCACGCGGTAGAAGAGCTTGATGCTCTCGGGCGCACCGGCGATGGGCACCGGCATGGCGCCGCGGCGCATGGTGCTGCCGACGGCCAAAAGCATGGGCTCCAGGCCGCGCCAGTCGAGGGGGACGTCGATGCTGTGGTCCTCGACATAGAGACCGGGGACGTGGTACGAAGTGATGAGGGCCATGTGATGCTTCCATTCGTTGCGGTGTTTCGGGTTGACCAATTCTACCGCCGTCTGCGAGGATGCGTGCAAATCGGCTACCATGGTTGGCAAACATCTAAGAGAAGGGGCCGTCCATGTCGGTCGATATAGCCACGTACGTTCACGATCTTGCCGTTGAGGCCAAGGCTGCTTCGGGCGCGCTCGCCACGGCGAGCGATGCCCAGCGCCAGGAGGCCGTGCGTGCCATGGCCGCGGCGCTGCGCGACGGCGTTGATTCCATCGTTGCCGCCAATGAGCTCGATATGTCTGCCGCGCGCGATGGGGGCACTTCGGCAGGGCTTCTCGACCGTCTGCTCCTGACGCCCGAGCGCGTCGAGGGCATGGCCGCCGGCCTGGAGAAGCTCGCTGAGCTGCCCGATCCTGTCGGCCGCGTGCTTGACCATCGCGTGCTTGCGAGCGGCGTGGACCTGACCCGCGTGAGTGTGCCGCTAGGTCTGGTTGCCATGGTCTACGAGGCACGCCCCAACGTGACGGCCGATGCAGCGGGCATCTGCATCCGCACCGGTAACGCCTGCATCCTGCGCGGCGGTTCGCTGGCCTATCACTCGTGCGCCATGATTGCCGAACTGCTGGCCGATGCTCTGGAGGCGCAAGGCTTCCCGCGCGAGGCCGTCTCGATGATCGAGTCTACCGACCGCGCGGCCACCGGCGAGCTCATGAAGCTCCGCGGTGTTGTCGATGTGCTCATTCCGCGCGGCGGCGCGGGCCTGATCCAGCGCTGCGTGCGCGAGTCGCTCGTACCGGTGATCGAGACGGGTACAGGCAACTGCCACATCTACGTGCATGAATCCGCCGACTTCGATAAAGCGCTCAACATTATCGTCAATGCCAAGACCCAGCGCGTGGGCGTGTGCAATGCCGCCGAGTCGCTGCTGGTCGACCGTGCCGTGGCAGATTCGTTTTTGCCTGCGGTCGTGGCCGTGCTGCACGATCACGGTGTGCTGATTCACGGTGACGAGGCCACGTGCGCCGCATGCGCCGATGCCGGTCTTGCTGAGGGCGATGACTTTGTTGCCGCGACTGAGGAGGACTGGGGCCGTGAGTATCTGGCGCTCGAGATGAGCGTGAAGGTCGTGGCGAACGAGGACGAGGCCATCGCGCACATCAACCGCTACGGCACCATGCATTCCGAGGCCATCATCGCCGAGGACGAGGATGCCTGCGAGCGCTTCCTGGATGCGGTCGATGCTTCGGCCGTGTACGCCAACGCCAGCACGCGCTTCACCGACGGCGGCGAGTTTGGGCTGGGTGCCGAGATCGGCATCTCGACCCAAAAGCTCCACGCCCGCGGCCCCTTTGCCGCCGAGGCCCTCACCACCTACAAATATAAGCTCCGCGGCACCGGCCAGGTCCGCCCCTAAACTTCTCGTAAACGAAAACCACCACAAAGGTGCCTGTCCCCTTTGTGGTGGTTTTAGGTGGCGCGAGCGGTTAGGCTTGGAAGGTGTCGCGGTCGGGGGCGAAGGACTGCATGGCTGCGATGGTGCGATCGAAGAGCTCAGGAAGCTCCCAGCCCAGCATCTCGGCGCCCTGTGAAATTACATCGCGCGAGCAGCCGGCGGCAAAGCGCTTGTCCTTGAACTTCTTCTTGAGCGACTTGGTCGTAAAGTCCATGACGCTCTTGCTCGGGCGCATGATGACGGCGGCGCCGATCAGGCCGGTGAGCTCATCGCAGGCAAACAGGATCTTTTCCATCTGCAGCTCGGGCTTGGGCAGCGAAGAGTTGAAATCGGACGTGTGCGTCTGGATGGCACGGATAAGCTCGGGAGTCGCACCCTCACTCTCGAGAATCTCGGCGGCATAGATGGTGTGGTTCATGGGGTCGTCCTCATGCTCCTCCCAATCCAAGTCGTGCAGCAGGCCGACGATGCCCCAAAACTCCTCGTTCTCGGGGTCGAACTCGCGCGCAAAGTAGCGCATAGTGCCCTCGACCGTCTCGCCATGGGTGATGTGGAACGGGTCCTTGTTGTGCTCGTTGAGCAGTTCGAACGCGCGGTCGCGGGTGATTCCGGCGGTAAGCGGCTCTGCCATAAGGGACTCCTTGTGCTCGTGGGTATCGATAAGAATGAATACTACTAGAACAAGAAAACCACCACAAAGGTGCCTGTCCCCTTTGTGGTGGTTTTTGGTGCGGATGGGTTAGTTGAGGGCGGCTTGGGCTAGGCGGGCTTCGGCGGCCTCTTCGGTGACGCCCAGGGCCACGGCGAACTCCTCGATGGAGCGGCGCTTGGCTTCCTTGAGTACGCGCATGTAGTAGGAGCTGGGCTTTTTATCTGCTTCCTCGGCCTGGCGAATACGGTGCATCATGGTTTTTGCCACGCGAACCGTCTCGGGCGCGCCCAGCTTGAGCTGCTGCTTAAAGTGCGTCTCCTCGAGCGAGCTATTGCGCTCGGTAAAGGTGTCGCACTCCAGCTCATCGTAGTGGCTCAGCAGGTGCTCGGCATCTTGCTGGGAGATAGCGGCATGCAGACGGTCGGCCTGCGCCACGGGGTACATGAGAATCGTCTGCGCATGTCCCTGCTTGGTCTCGAGCAGCAACATGGGCTGTGGCGTGTCGTCCCTAAAACCGACGACGGTGCAGACTCCCTGACCCGGATGAATGACGTGTTGACCGATTGAGAACATGCTACCTCCAACTTATACGAATTTGTGTATGTTAAGAATACCACGCTGACGTGCACAAACCATTACTTTATGCAGGAAAAGCACACAACTCCGATAGGTTAGAGTATTCGATATATAGAACAGCTTATCCATACGTTTATGCATTTCCAGAACGTGTATAAACTGCAGGCAAACCGCCAACTTTGTACAGCCGCGCAAGAGCGGTAGTCATTTTTGTGCATATGCAATATCTATTAGCTTTACCCTGCGACAGTAGCTACCGCTTGTGATAGAGTGCTACAAACTCTGGCTTTTGCCCTACGAGTGACCAAGAGCTCGGGGGCTTTAACACAAGGAGGATCTATGCCCGAGAAGATTGAAGAGCTGGTACGCGCTGCGCTTGCTGCGGCCCAGGAGGCCGGCGACCTTTCCGCATTTGAACTTGACGATTGCGCTATCGAGCGACCGGCTGATACTTCTCATGGCGAGTGGACCTCCACCATGGCCCTGAAGTCTGCCAAGCTGGCTCATTGCGCCCCGCGCAAGATCGCCGAGGCCGTCGTTGCCCATATGCCCGAGGACCCCGCGATCGAGAAGGTCGAGATCGCCGGTCCTGGCTTCATCAACTTCTACCTCTCCGTTGCCGTCAAGAACGCCATCTTTGGCGAGGCCCGCGAGAAGGGTATGGACTTCGCTAAGTCCAACGTCGGTGGCGGCCTGAAGACCCAGGTCGAGTTCGTCTCCGCCAACCCCGTCGGCCCCATGCACATCGGTCATGGTCGCTGGGCCGCTCTGGGCGACTCCCTTTGCCGTGTGATGGACCACGCCGGTTACGACATCCAGCGTGAGTTCTACATCAACGACCACGGCTCTCAGATGAACACCTTCGGCAACTCCATCAGCACGCGCTATATGCAGCTTGCCGACATCATCGCCAAGCAGGGCGTGGATATTGACGAGGCTCACAAGCTTCTGATCGCCGACCGCGACGCCTTTGTTGCCGACGAGAGCGACGAGCATCCCGAGACCCATCCGTATCAGGATAACTTTGCCGAGACTCTGGGCAAGGACTCCTACGGCGGCGACTACATCATCGACGAGGCTGCCGAGTTCTGGCGCACCGACGGCGATAAGTGGGTCAACGCCGATCCGCAGGAGCGCATGGAGAGCTTCCGCGAGCGCGGCTACGTAAAGATGGTCGACAACATGCGCGACCTTTGCCACGCCGTCAACTGCGACTTTGATCGTTGGTTCTCCGAGCGCTCTCTGTACGTGAAGGACACCGAGGGCGAGACCGCCGGCACCTCCGCCGTCGACCGCGCTTTTGAGAAGCTCGACAAGATGGGCTACCTCTACACCAAGGACGGTGCCCTGTGGTTCCGCTCCACCGACCTGGGCGACGACAAGGACCGCGTCCTGATCAAGTCCGATGGCGAGTACACCTACTTCGCCTCCGACGTTGCCTATCACTGGGATAAGTTCCAGCGCGTCGACCACGTCATCGACATCTGGGGCGCCGACCACCACGGCTACATCGAGCGCGTCCGCTGCGTCTGTGACGCTCTTGGCTATCCCGGCAAGTTTGAGGTTCTGCTGGGCCAGCTCGTCAACCTGCTGCGCAACGGCAAGCCCGTCCGTATGTCCAAGCGCAAGGGCACCATGGTGACCCTGCAGGAACTCGTCGACGAGGTCGGCTCTGACGCCGCCCGCTACACGCTCATCTCCAAGAGCTCCAACCAGATGGTCGACTTCGATATCGAGGCCGTTAAGAAGCGCGACAACTCCAACCCGGTCTATTACGTGCAGTATGCTCACGCTCGCGTGTGCTCCATCCTGCGCCGCGCCGCCGACGTTACCGCCGAGCAGGCCGCCGAGATGGGCATGAAGGCCGTCGCCGAGAAGGCTATTGGCGAGAACGTCGATTACTCGCTGCTGACCGACCCGACCGAGCTCGCCCTTTCGCGTAAGCTCAACGAGCTCACCGACCTCATCGCCAGCTGCGCTCGCGATCGCGCCCCGTTCCGCCTGACGCACTTTGCCGAGGAGCTCGCCGGTGACTTCCACAGCTTCTACGCCGCCTGCCAGGTTCTGCCGAGCGAGGGCCGTCCCGTCGACCCCGAGCTCTCGCGCGCCCGTCTGGCCGCCTGCGACGCCGTCCGCGTGACGCTCGCCCTGGTGCTCACGCTTGTTGGCGTGACCGCCCCCGAGCAGATGTAAGCGCTGGCCGTTTGACTGCGTAGGTTTGGTTTAGCTGAGCCTTCTAAGCCCGATCTCCCATGCGGAGATCGGGATTTTTGCGTTTGGCGGTGTTTTTGGTGTGTTGGGAAATGCTACTAAATCGCAACTATACCGGTTTACTACGATGAATCGAGGGATTCCAATCACACTGGCTTTTCACCGAAAAGTGCAAGCCATCTAGCTGGGGTTTTATTTTTTCGGGTTTTGGCGTGGTCGTGGTTGAGCGATTCATCGTAGTAAACAGCCATAGTTTTGAAAATGACCCTAGGGGACGGAGGAAAACGGATCATTTTTGTCCCGTGGAGGAGCGGCGGGATACCTTCTGCCAAGAATCGGGGGCATCTACTACGTTTAAGTGCGTACCCCGAACCACGCCGAAAATCGCAATATTAAAACCGCAGGTAGCAGGTCTGCGACTTTCGAAAAAAAGTGAGTATGGTCAGGGGTGCGGGGGCAAACGTAGTAGATGGGCGCGATTCGTGGCGTGTCGATCTTGGGGCCGATGCCCTTGCCCCTTAGCTGTTCCGTTTTCTCGATGCTTGAGGCTTGACCTGCCTTCTTCTTATGAGTTGCGGTGGAATGGTTCCTGCTTGAGAGGTGTCGGCCGGGATTTGGGAACTATTTCACCGCAGCTTATGATGTGGCGATGGTGTGCGCCGGAACTTTGTAAAGAGTGTTCCTTTTGACTAGTCGTTTAAGAACGCCCCCGATGACTAAGTTGCAGGTGGCAGCGGTTGTGTTACACTAACTCTGCGTATTTGACGCAATCATCTCGATACAGATCAATGATGCTCGTCGCTTTTTGGACGGAGCTAGACTGTTTAGCCGCCCTGAAGGTTTATGCGGGGAGCATGTGATCACAGGGCTTGAAAAGAAAGTTGAGCAAACACTGTGTCTGATCAACAACAAGAAAACGAAATAACGACGACGCAAACGGCTCCCGCTGCACCGGTTACGTCGGACCAGACCGTGCTGTCCGCGCCGGCGCAGGTCTCGGCTCCCGAGGCGCCTAAGGCCGCCGTGCCCACCACGCCCGTTGCTAGCGAGGAGGCTGCTCCCGCTAAGCCTAAGCGCACGCGTCGTGTGGCCAAGCCTGCTGCGGACGGCGAGGATGCCGAAAAGCCCAAGCGTCGTACGACGCGCACCACGCGCGCGAAGCGGCCCGTTGCCGCCGATGCTTCGGTCCCCATTTCCGATGAGGTCGCGCAGGCCCGTGCACTGGCGCAGATTAGCGAGGCCCAGGTTGTGCGTGCCCGCCGTCGCGCTGCCGAGCGCGAGGCCGCGGCATTGACTGAGCTCGCTGCGCCGGTCGCCTCCGAGGCTCCTGCGGTCGAACAGTCGGCCGAGAAGCCGGCACCGCGCACGCGTCGCCGTGCGGCAGCCAAGACGCAGCAACCCGTCGAGCAGCTGACCCCTGAGGTCGCTGAAGCTCCGGCTCGTTCTGCGGCAGGGGAGGGCGCTTCCTCCGCCGAGCCCGTCGTGCACGCTGAGGCCAACGAGGTTCCCGTCGTTGATCCGGCTCTGCGCCCGCATCGTCGCGGCCGCAAGCCCAAGGCGTATGTTGAGGCCGAGAAAGCCGCTGCCGCAGCAGCTGCTGCTCAGAGCGCAGCGGTGACGGCCGAGCCCACGGCCACGGCCGATGCTCCGGTCCAGGACGCTCCGTCCACCGAGGCTCCCGCATCTGCCGATGCCGATTCCGCCGATGTCCGTCCCGGCCGCAGCCGTCGCACCGCGGCAAAGCGCTCGACGAAGGCGAAGGCCAAGGCCGATGCCGACGCCAAGCCCGTCGACGACAAGTCCTCCCAGGCAAACGCCGATGCCGCTTCCGAGGCCGAGAACGTCGACCAGCCGGCAACTGAGAAGCCCAAGCGCACGCGCAAGAAGTCCGCGAGGGCCAAGGGTGCCGAGCAGCAGGGCGACGCCGAACCCAGCAACCATGCCAACGCCGACGCCAAGGCAGAGGGCGAGGCTCCGTCCGGCACCGATGCAACCGCAGCCGCGGCTGCCGAAGGCACCGAGACCGAAGAGGGCGCCCGCCCCAGCCGCCGTCAGCACAAGCGCAACGACGAGCGCAACGACCGCAAGGACGATCGCAACAACGACCGCCGCAGCCGTCAGCGCGACCGCAAACAGCGCAACAAGGAGCGCAACGCCGCCCCCACCGAGCCCACGCTTTCGCGCGAGGAGCTTGCGGCCATGAAGGTAGCCGAGCTGCGCGAGAAGGCAAAAGAGTTCGAGATCGAGACGACCGGCAAGAAGAAGGCCGAGCTTGTCGAGGAGATCTACACGACCGCCGCGAAGGCCGAGGGCTTCCGTGATATTAAGGGCATCCTGCAGATTCGCCCGGACAACTCCGGCATCATCCATGCCCACGGTTACATGAAGTCCAATGAAGACGCCTTCGTCCCCGCTTACCTCATCCGCTCCGCACGCCTGCGCACGGGTGATGTCATCGAGGGTTCGCTGCGCCCCTCGCGCGGCGGCGACAAGCGAGCCGGCCTCGCCAAGATCACGACCGTTAACGGCATGGATCCCGAGCAGATCCGCAACCGCCCCAAGTTCGGCGACCTTACCCCGGTCTATCCCAACGAGCCGCTGCGTATGGAGCACGGCAAGGACTCCATTACCGGTCGCGCTATCGATATCGTGTCACCGATCGGCAAGGGCCAGCGTGGCCTGATCGTGTCGCCGCCCAAGGCCGGCAAGACAACGATCCTTAAGAAGATCTGCCAGTCCATCTCGATCAACAACCCCGAGGTGCACCTCATCTGCCTACTCGTCGACGAGCGCCCCGAAGAGGTCACCGATATGCAGCGCTCCATCAAGGGCGAGGTCGTGGCCTCGACCTTCGATATGCCTGCCGAGAACCACACCCGCGTGGCCGAGCTCGTCATCGAACGCGCCAAGCGCATTGTGGAGCTGGGCGGCGATGTCGTGGTGGTGCTCGACTCCATCACGCGTCTTGCCCGCGCCTACAACCTGGCGGCACCCGCCTCGGGTCGTATCCTTTCGGGCGGCGTCGATTCGGCAGCTCTCTATCCGCCCAAGCGTTTCCTGGGTGCAGCCCGCAATATCGAAAACGGCGGCTCGCTCACCATCCTCGCCTCCGCCCTTATCGACACCGGCTCCAAGATGGATGAGGTCATCTTTGAGGAGTTCAAGGGCACCGGCAACATGGAACTCAAGCTCGACCGCGACCTCGCCGACCGTCGCATCTTCCCGGCCATCGACCCCGTTGCCTCCGGTACGCGCAACGAGGACCTGCTGGTCGACGAGCAGATGCGCCCGTTTGTCTTCGGCCTGCGTCGCATTCTCGCCGGCATGAACAACACCGAGCGCGCGGCGGCGTCGTTTATTAAGGGTCTTAAGGGCACCAACACCAACCAGGAGTTCCTGGTGCGTTCGGCCAAAAAGCACAGCGACTACGAGCAGACGTTTTAGACCAAAAGCCGCACGCTATATCGCCATAAGAACGGGCAATCGGGCCGGGGTTTATGCCCCGGCCCTTTCTTTACGGCGCCACTCGGCAACATTTTCTGACCTTATGACCGACAAGCAGCAGTTTTCGAGCCATAATCCGACCTCATCGCTTGCAATCGGAGGGTCGGTTTCGCATAATAGCTTTTAAGCTTCGCGACGGAAAACGCAGATGAAACGAACTATATACCGTTGCTTTGGGACGCATGTCCCGCTTCATCTTCTCTCGCGCAGCCAACTAAATGATGCGATTTGGGTGCTGGAAGATGGGGAGAGCTCATGGCTTCTTCTGATGCAACACAACGAGCAGTCCTTGCCGGACTTTCCTGCGGGATCGGCCTTGCCGCCCCCGTGGTGATGTATGCCGCGACGTTGCCGTTCTCGTCGGTCAACGAGACGGTTGTCGCGGGCGCGGTTCCCTTCGCCGTTGGTGCGGTGGCGGGCGTGGGCATCTACGCAGCCTCGCTGGGCATCTCCGAGTATCGTGCCGAGCACGATGGCCGCCTGTTTGAGCCCGATGCCGTGGGCGGCGCCGCTCAGTTTGGCCGGACCCACAACGAGTTCAAGACCGCCTCGATTCCCGCACAGCAGCAGGGGGCGGCGCCTCAGCCTGCGGCTCCGGCCGATCAGGCCAATGCCGCACAGCCTTCTTCCGCATTTCTCTCCGGCCTGACCGGTGCGTTCCAGCGCCGTCACGCCGACGATGGCGTTCCCACCATCGCGCGCGCGGCTAACGCCATGGATGAGGCCGAGGCCTGGTCTATGATCGACAGCATGCTCGATGACGATTCCCCGGTCAGCTGCGATCCCGTGCGTTCGCGCGATGTCTACCAGGTCGCAATCGATGAGCTCACCAACGGTGGAAAGACCGGTTCTTACAATCGCGATGACATTGCCGCTGCCGCACGCGCCGTCTCGGGCTCTCACGCCGCCCCTGCGGGTAGTACCGCAGCCTTCGTGGCGCTTGTGGCCAACGCCGCCAACAATGCCGCCTATAGCGGCGCGTCGTCGGCTGCGTACACTTCTGCCGCGGCGGCCGCTTCGACCGGCCAACAGAGCGCAGCTCAGGTGGCTCCTGTCGCCGACCCCTTTGCCGATGAGCCCCTGGCTGTCGACGAGGAGACCGTTGCCGCTCGCCGAGCCGCCGAAAGCTCGCTTTGGGGCGCTTCGGCCCAAATGCAGGCCGCGGAGGCGGCGCCGTGCAACGCCAAGCTCGCCAGCATGCCCATCATTTCCGATGCCAAGGGTGTGGATCTCTCCGATCTGGACGAGCCTGCCGCCATCACTGCGTCTATCGATGCCCAGGATCGCGTGGATAC
Source organism: uncultured Collinsella sp. (assembly GCA_900542905.1). Lineage (GTDB taxonomy): Bacteria > Actinomycetota > Coriobacteriia > Coriobacteriales > Coriobacteriaceae > Collinsella. The sequence goes on along the minus strand of UQPF01000001.1, from coordinate 234,915 downwards.
CGACAGTCTCCCCGATGCCTCTCTTGAGGAAGATATCCCCATGGCCGATTATTCGGGCCACGAGGACATGTGGGCCGCCGCTATGGCGATCATGGCCGAGGCTGCCGAGCCCGCCCCCGTGGCGGTGCCCACGCCTGCAGCCTCACCTGTCTCGGTTGCTCCCGTCTATGTCGGCCGCCACAGCTCCGTGCTTCCCGAGGATACCGCGCGTATCTCGCGCGAGGGTATCGAGCGCGCCGAGGCTATCGCTGCCGGCGTTATGGAAAACCGTCGTCATGAGCGCGTCAATCAGATTCTCGAGGAAGAAATCAACCGTCTGCAGTCTGCGGCCGTCAAGCGCACGGGTCGTGCCTATCTGAGCGTTATCGAGGGCGGGACCGCCAGCTTTACGCCGCTGCGCGCGGAGGCATAATTGCCGCATGGTTAAGGTCGATCGAAAATGGGCGCTTGCCGCCTGCGCCATGGTGCTCGTCATTTGGGGCAATTCGCTGGTTCCCGGTACGGGCTCTGGTTCGTTGAGCCTGTCGATTATGGAATCCATTCGCGGCTTTTTGCAGACCCTGGGGCTTCCATACGAGTGGGTGACCAACTTCGTCGTGCGCAAGTGCGCTCATTTTACCGAGTACATGGTGCTTGGCATCTTGGCGACGCACGCCTTTGACCTCGAAGGCCGGCGTACGTTTGATGTGTTGCTGCCCACGGCGGTGTTCTTGCTGCTTGTCCCCTCTATCGACGAGACGATCCAGCTATTTGTGCCCGGTCGCGCCGGCATGATTACCGATGTGATGATCGACTGCTGCGGGGCGACGACAGGCGTCGTACTCCGATATCTCTTACGGTCGCTGATGTACACCAAAAAGGCCGCCTAGGACGTTTTGCTTGGTCCTAGGCGGCCTTGTGCGTTTGAGGGCCTCTGCGGGGCGTGACGGCGTTTTCCGGGCGTTTTGCGAGTTTGGCTACGCTGCGCCCCGCTGATGTGTCCTTTACTGGAGCGCCTGGGCGCCAAGGGCCAGACAACCCATGATGCCCTGCTTGCCCTCAAGGCTGTTATTGACAATGTAGGTTTCGATGTCGTTGACCTCGGGCGTGACGATATAGCCGTTGAGCATCTCGGCGCACTTTTTGCGTGCGAGCGGCACGATGGGGGTGTGGTCGGCCACGCCGCCGCCGATGATGATCTTTTGCGGCGCGTAGCACAGCGTGTAGGTCATGAGCGCCTGTGCCAGGTAGCCTGCGAGCAGGTCCATGGCCTCCGGATCTTCGGCCATGTCTCCGGCGCTCTTGCCATTCCAGCGCTTTTTAACGCCGGGGCCGGCGATGAGGCCCTCGAGGCAGTTGTCGTGGAAGGGGCAGGCGCTATGCTCGCCGATGGTGTCGCGCGGATCGCGCGTGACCAGGATATGGCCGGCTTCGGGATGCATCATACCGTGCACGAGCTGGCCGCCCGAGAGCACGCCGGCGCCCACGCCGGTGCCGATGGTCAGGTAGACCACGTCGGTGAGGCCCTGGGCGCAACCGAAGGTGACCTCGCCCAAGCAGGCGACGTTGACGTCGGTGTCGTAGCCACAGGGAATATTGAGCTCGTTTTGAATGGTGCCCAGCAGATCAAAGTAGCGCCATGCCGTTTTGGGCGTCTCCAGGATCTTGCCGTATTGGGGCGAGGCAGGGTTGACTGCCGTGGGGCCAAAGGCGCCAATGCCCAGCGCGGCGATGCCCTTGTCGGCAAACCATGCGTTGACGGCCTCAACGGTCTCCTGCGGGGTCGTGGTCGCAATCTGCTCGCGCTCCAGGACCGTACCGTCTGCATAGCCCGTGGCGCAGACCATCTTGGTGCCGCCAGCCTCGAGCGCTCCGATAAGCTGCTGCTCTGCCATAGTATTCCTCTCTCTGGGACGAGTTGCTCCGTGACTAAAGTATAGAGCTCTAAACCATTTAAGAAAGCGCTATAAAAAGAAGCCTCGCAACGCGGCGGGCGGTGCGAGGCTTCTTTGGTTGCTTTAGTTGCCGGGCCGTCCTTACCCGCGCGGCTTGATTTTATCACGCAGCGACTTGAGGTTCTCCAGCGCCGCGTTAAGTGTCTCGTCTCGCTTGGCAAAGTGGAAACGAATCAGATGGTTGACGGGCTCGCGGAAGAAGCTCGAGCCGGGTACGGCGCCCACGCCCACCTTAGACGCGAGGTCCTCGCAGAATTTGAGGTCGCTATCATATCCAAACTCAGAGATGTCCATCATGACGTAGTAGGCGCCCTGTGGCACGTTGTGCTCAAGACCGATGCTGTCGAGTCCCTGGCAGAACAGGTCGCGCTTGGCGGCGTAGAGGTCGAGGACCTCATCGTAATAGCTGTCGTCGAAGTTGAGGGCGGTAACGACGGCCTCCTGCAGGGGAGCGGCGGCACCCACGGTGAGGAAGTCGTGGACCTTCTTGATGCGCTCGGTGATCTGGGCCGGGGCAATGGTGTAGCCCAGACGCCAGCCGGTGATGGAGTACGTCTTGGACAGCGAGCTGCAGCTGATGGTTCGCTCGAACATGCCGGGCAGCGTGGCCATATAGACGTGCTCGTGGGGCGCGTAGACGATGTGCTCGTACACCTCATCGGTGATGCAGTAGGCGTCGTACTTTTTGCAGAGGTCGGCGATAAAGGCGAGCTCCTCGCGCGTAAAGACCTTGCCGCAGGGGTTGGAAGGGTTGCACAGGACGATGGCCTTGGGATCATTGTCGCGGAAGGCCGCCTCGAGGACCTCGCGATCGAAGTCGAACGTGGGCGGGTTGAGCGGCACATAGATGGGCTCGGCACCTGAGAGGATGGTATCGGCGCCGTAGTTCTCGTAGAACGGCGAGAAGATGACGACCTTGTCTCCGGGGTTCGTAACCGTCATCATGGCGGCCATCATGGCCTCGGTGGAGCCACAGGTGACCACGATGTTCTGGTTGGGGTCGACCGGCATGCCCATAAAGTGCTCCTGCTTGGCAGCGAGCGCCTCGCGCATGGCCTGGGAGCCCCAGGTGATGGAGTACTGGTGATAGAGCGGCTTGGGGTCGGCGGCGATGGTGCTCAGGCTGTTGAGCAGCTGCGCCGGGGGATCGAAGTCAGGGAAGCCCTGCGAGAGGTTGACGGCACCGTACTTATTGGAGATGCGTGTCATGCGGCGGATGACCGAATCGGTGAATGATGCCGTGCGATTGGAGAGTTCTTTCATGACGGTCCTTTCGAGGGTTTGCAGTGGGGCAAGTTTACTCCTATGAAAAGGGTGGGAATTGCTCGAAACGCACTCGAAAAACTCTTTTCAAAATTCTTGAAAATTGGGGCTTGCATCGCATGGCGTTCCTTGCAATAATAGTCGAGCGCGAAGCGCACAGGACACGGTGGGTGTAGCTCAGTTGGCTAGAGCGACGGGTTGTGGTCCCGTAGGTCGAGGGTTCGAGTCCCTTTACCCACCCCAGTTCTTGCTTCGTGTTGATATCGGGTCGTTAGCTCAGTTGGTAGAGCAGGGGACTCTTAATCCCAAGGTCCAGGGTTCGAACCCCTGACGGCCCACCACACGATATCTCCTCTAAAGTCCGCCATAACGGACTTTAGCTTTGGGTCGTTAGCTCAGTTGGTAGAGCAGGGGACTCTTAATCCCAAGGTCCAGGGTTCGAACCCCTGACGGCCCACCCAAAGATTGTAAAAGCGACTGGCTTCGGCTGGTCGCTTTTTTGTTGGCCTCACATGGGGTCGAACCCGAAAGGGCGCGGAGCTGAGCTGTCTGCACCGTGATTCCCTTAGGGAAAACACGGCTCAAGCCCCGTAAGCGTGTTCTCCTTGGGGGAATCATACTTACGGGGCTCAATGCATGTTGAGAAATTGTGATCAAACTCAAAGTGTGAATCGATTCAGTCTGCTCGATAGTGCGAACCGAGGCTTTCAGTCCGTTTGCGCATGGCTTTGACCATCTCCGCAGCCAGCTGAATCTGCGACTTTAGGCGGGCGAGGGCAGCGATTTCGCTGTCATTGGCGTGCGGCTTATGCAGCGACGTCGCCTCGTCTTGTAGGCTTTCAAGCTCTTGAAGCGCCTCGGATAGGCCTGGTTCGGTCCTGTTGATCATGCAGTAGGTGCTCATTGTGTGTTTGAGGCAGCGGGTTAGGCGCTCGGCGACTGCTGTAGCGATGCCATGCTCGGGGAGGGCGACATCCACCGGTGCGTCAGCCTCGGGAGCGTCCAGTGCTGCTCGAGCCGCCGATGCGCCCGCGATACGCCCGAATACGATGCCATTGGCGCTCGACAGCCCTCCGATGCGGTCGGCGCCGTGCATGCCGCCTGTTGCCTCGCCACAGGCGTAGAGGCCCTCAACGCCCGTGTACGTGGTCTTGTCGATCTTGATACCGCCGTTAGCGGCGTGGGCATACATCGCCACACGTATCTCGTCGCTCGGAGCGATACCATGCTCGTCTTGTAGCCAAGTGGCAAATGTCTGCACGAACTCGGGGACATTCTCTCGCGGGAAGTCGTAGTGGAGCGCCAGGCCTTCGGCACCCGCTTGATCGATGGCAAGATCGATGGCGCGGGAAGCCAGGCGTGAAGTGAAGGGACCATATCCGGAGCGCTGTTCAAGCAAATCGTCCAGCTTGACGTCGGCGATATCGACCGGCTGGTCGAACTTGACGTAGCGCCAGGTCTTCTCGTTAAAGACAAGGTTGCGCTTAGGCTCAATGAAGCCGGGCATCATCTGCATGAACTCTATATTAGTAAGGGACGCACCGTGCGACCGCGCGATGGCTTGTGATGAGCTGAGCACGTCGGCGGAAGTGAGGCTGCGCTCGAATAGACCGCCGGTACCGCCGGCGGCGATGATAGTGGCCTTGGCTGTAAAGGTCACAATGCGCTCGTCCGTTTGGTTGAAGAGCACGGCGCCGACAATTTTTCCGTTCGTATCCTCAACAAGATCGATAAGCTCGTGGCGGGGGAGCAGGCGTATGCCGAGCGAGTCGATCTGGGCCGTACACGCGTCTTCGAGGGGTTTGCGGGTGAGGCCGCGCCACATTCTCGTCTTGTGGTCGAAGCAGGGGATAAATTGCTTTTGCTGGGCGCTTTCGGCGCTTTGCGGACGCTGGAGTTCTACGCCCAGATCCTGTTCGAGCCAGTCAATCGCTTGGGGAATGCCGTGAACGAACGTCTGGACGAGTTCGGGGTCGGCAACGCCGCCACCGACGGTTTGGATGGTGTCGATAAGGTCTTGCTCGTCGTCTTTGTCGACGGGGCCAATAAGGCCGAGGCCCCAGGTGCCCGGGAAGAAGCTCGATCCGCTCATGGTCTTGCCGGCGCATGCGATGGCAACGGTCGCGCCCGCGCGTGCTGCTTCTATGGCGGCGCAAAGGCCCGCGATGCCAGATCCAATTACCAGTACATCAGTTGATTCCATAGGATTCCTTTCTCGTTCGCGCATTGTCGCATGGGTGATCGGCAAAGGCATCGCAAAGATGGGATAAATCGGCAAAGGGCAAATATGGCACGTGGACGTTGAAGCCACTTGGCGGCTCCTTCTCCTCACACTTCATGTTCCATCAGAACTGATATATCGGCTCTCGAACGCTTTGTGGCGACAAAAAAGAGCCGCTACCCGGGTGGGTAGCGGCTCTAAAGCTCAACTACATGAGCATCGCGCTGGCGCGATTAGGCCTTGAGGGCCTCCTCGACGGCGACAGCGCAGGCGACGGTGGCACCGACCATGGGGTTGTTGCCCATGCCGATGAGACCCATCATGTCGACGTGCGCAGGCACGGAGGAAGAACCGGCGAACTGGGCGTCGGAGTGCATACGGCCCATGGTGTCGGTCATGCCGTAAGAGGCAGGGCCGGCGCCCATGTTGTCCGGGTGCAGGGTACGGCCAGTGCCGCCACCAGAAGCGACGGAGAAGTACTTCTTGCCAGCCTCGAGGCGCTCCTTCTTGTAGGTGCCAGCGACGGGGTGCTGGAAGCGCGTCGGGTTGGTGGAGTTGCCGGTGATCGAGATGTCGACGTTCTCGTGCCACATGATGGCAACGCCCTCGCGGACGTCGTCGGCGCCGTAGCAGTTGACGGCGGCGCGGGGACCATCGGAGTAGGGGATGGTCTCGACGACCTTGAGCTCGCCCGTGAAGTAGTCGAACTGGGTCTTCACGTAGGTGAAGCCGTTGATGCGGGCGATGATCTGAGCGGCGTCCTTGCCCAGACCGTTGAGGATAACGCGCAGCGGCTTCTTGCGAGCCTTGTTGGCGTTCAGAGCCAGGCCGATAGCGCCCTCAGCGGCAGCGAAGGACTCGTGGCCAGCCAGGAAGGCGAAGCACTCGGTGTCGTCGGAGAGCAGCATGGCGCCCAGGTTGCCGTGGCCCAGACCGACCTTGCGGTCCTCGGCGACGGAGCCGGGAACGGTGAAGGCCTGGATGCCCTCGCCGATGATGGCGGCAGCCTCAGAAGCAGTCTTGGCGCCACGCTTGACAGCGAGAGCGCAGCCGAGGGTGTAGGCCCACTCGGCGTTCTGGAAGGCGATGGACTGGGTGTTGTTGACGATCTCACGCGGGTTGAAGCCCTTGTCGGTGCAGATCTGCAGAGCTTCCTCGAGGGAGGCGATGCCGTTGTCGGCGAGGCACTTGTTGATCTTGTCAGCGCGGCGCTCGTAACCTTCGAACGTAACAGTCATAGTTATTTCCCTCCCTTTCTACTCGTGAACCGGGAACACGCTGGCGACGGAGTGGGTCTCCTCGTCGGTGCGCGGGTCGATGTACTTGGCAGCGTTCTCCCACTGACCATAGTGGCCCATAGCACCAGCGATGGCCTCCTCGGGGGTCTTGCCGGCCTTGACGGCGTCGGTGAACTTACCGAGGTTCAGGAACTCGAACGCGATGATCTCGTTCTTGTCGTTGAGAGCCATGCGGGTGACGTAGCCCTGAGCGAGCTCGAGGTAACGAGCGCCCTTGGCCTTGGTGCCGAACATGGTGCCGACCTGGGAGCGAAGACCCTTGCCGAGGTCGTCGAGGGAGGCGCCCACGGGCAGGCCGCCCTCGGAGAACGCGGTCTGGCTGCGGCCGTAAACGATCTGCAGGAAGATCTCGCGCATAGCGACGTTGATGGCGTCGCAGACGAGGTCGGTGTTGAGGGCCTCGAGGATGGTCTTACCGGGAAGGATCTCGGAAGCCATGGCGGCAGAGTGGGTCATGCCCGAGCAGCCGATGGTCTCAACGAGGGCCTCCTCGATGATGCCGTCCTTGACGTTCAGCGTGAGCTTGCAGGCGCCCTGCTGAGGTGCGCACCAACCCACACCGTGCGTAAGACCGGAGATGTCGGAAATCTCCTTAGCCTGGACCCACTTGCCCTCCTCGGGGATGGGTGCGGGGCCGTGGTATGCACCCTTGGCAACGGGGCACATGTTCTCCACTTCCTGTGAGTACTGCATGCCTCTCCTCTCTATCGTGTTGGCGTCCCGTCTGGGGGTCGTGGCTGGCGATTGCCGGGCGACCCTTCGAAAGGGACATGACATGCAGCCCCTATAATACCGCGAAATGCACGGAATATTCGGCGAACGGCTCAGTTTTCGTAGCGAGAAGTCCCGAAGTTTAAATTGAAACGGTTTAACTCTATGTTCTGTGGTCGCGAACTTCCGTAGAGGGGGTTCGTCTTGGGCAAGCTTTTGGTCAGCTCTTGTAAGCGTTGCAGGGGCTGACCTGTTGCAACGGTGCCGTTCGCCGCCTATTTACTGCCTTTGGCCGCGCGAGTCTATTGTTTTGCGTGGATGTTTTGATGGCACGCTTCAATCGTGCTGTATTGGATGGCAAGCAGATCCCGGCGAAGGGAGCGCCATGCAGCGCGTTTGGAGAACGGTTACCGGCTTTTACCATGTCTGTGCCCGCGGTACGGGCAAGCAGCTCATCTTTGAGGGCGATGAAGACCGGTGGGAGTTTTTGGAGTTGATGCGCGACTGCTGCCGGGAGGCAGGCGTCACGGTTATCGCTTGGTGTCTTATGGGCAATCACGTGCATCTGGTGCTGGCAGATTACGAGGACGCGATGAGCGCGGCGATGCACCGGCTGCTTTTGACGTACGCGCGGCGGTTCAATAAACGCACGGGGCGCACAGGTCATCTGTTCCAGAACCGTTTTGACCGGCGCTCGCTCGATACCGACTGGCAGGTGATGGAGGCTATTCGCTCCGTACACGCCGATCCACAGGAGGCGGGCGTTGGCCTAATCGAGCGTTATCCCTGGAGCAGCTTTGCGGAGCATTTGCGCGCTTACGACGGTGACGCGGCTGATGTCGCGAGGGGATTTTCTGATCCTTCTTGCATGCTTGAGCTCTTTGGTTCTGCCGAGGGCTTTATTGCCTATTCACTTTCGACGCCCGACGGCGGCGAGCCAGCGCTGGGCGATATGAAAGAGACGGAGTGGGAACGCCACGCCTTTGCCGGCAAGATGGCTAAGGAACTCGGGGTTCCGCTTCGCGGGGTTAAAGCCGCACCGCCGGCGCAGCGCGATACCGTTATTTTTGGATTGCACGATGCCGGTTTCACGGTGCGCCAGATTGAGCGCTATACCGGGATTGGCAAAAGTACCGTCTCTCGTATTGTGCGTGCCCGCGCGCGGACGGCGATGCGGACTGGCGGAAACGTGATGTAGGGTCGCCTGTGCGCCGCAGATGGGGTCGTCCATACGCCGCAACAAGCGTTCAAAAGCTTGGTGCGGCAACTGCACTTCTTAATATGCATAGAACAATCGCCATCTTGCATAAAATAAGGGCTCAGTCCGGGTTTGCCCGTGCCTACCCCCATCTGCGCCGTGCAAAAAATGGAGTTTTCAGCATCGCGGTACTGCCACTACCGTCGCAATTTTGCAACATACGGGCCCCGAAGCTATTTATGCCTGCCGATGCGCTCCCGAAGCTCATGTTTGCGCCCCTGAGACCACGATGCTTGTTCTAAAACGCACTATATATGCGCCTGGAGACGTTGATTAACGCTTTCGATGCGTATACACACAGCTTGGCGTGCTGAATATTCGCAAAAATGCACGCCGCTCCCTATGGGACCCGTCTGCAGCAGGCGCGAAGCGAATCGGAGCCCAGCTGGATGGGGCATGGGACGATGCTAGGCGTGCTCGTGGCCCTGCCGCAGGCCTTTGGTGCTGTGGAAAACGCCCGTGTTCGCGTCTGGCTGTGTGGTAAATGACAGACGGGGTGCCGGACGCGCGGACTTTGTGCGTTCGCGCTCATTAGAAAAAACAGAGCCGCCCGTATCGGGCGGCTCGGCAATCAAAAACCTTGGATTCGGGGCATACGCTACTGGTTTGCTTGCCCCTCGAGCATGCCGTCGAGGGTGCGCCAGGCGAGCTCGGCGCATTTGACGCGGGCGGGCATGTGCGAGATGTCCTGGAGCTGGGCGGCCTCGTCCAGATCTTCCAGGTCCTCCTCGGAGAGCTGTTCGCCGCGGATCATGGCGAGGAAGAGCCCTGCCAAGCGACGCGCTTCCTCGACCGTCTCGCCGGTGATGAGGTCGGCCATGATGTCGGCGCTGGCCTGACTGATGGCGCAGCCGTGGCCGGTAAAGGAGGCCTCCTCGATCACGCCGTTCTCGACACGCAGCTGCAAGGTGAGCTCGTCTCCGCAGCTGGGGTTGATGCCGTCGTGCTCGTGCGTGGGAGCATCCATCTCGTACTTATAGTCGGGGTGCGAGTTGTGCTCCATAAATGTGGTGGAGGTGTACAGATTACCCATTGAATGTGCTCCAAACGTGATGCAGGCCGGCGATGAACTTGTCGATGTCGGCCTTGTCGTTGTAGAAGGCCACGCTGGCGCGGCAGCAGGCAAGGTTCTCGACGCCCAGCCAGGTGAGCAGCGGCTGCGCGCAGTGGTGACCGGCGCGGATGCAGACGCCGTCCATGTCCATGATGCTCGCGACATCGTGCGGGTGGATGCCCTTGACATTAAAGCTCACGACACCGTGGTGGTTATCCCAATAGATTGAGCCGATGATCTGGACAAAGTCGAGCTGCATGAGCTCGCCCATCAGGTAGTGGACGAGTGCCTGCTCGCGTGCCTGGATGTTTTCGTAGCCCACCGTGTTGACGAGGTAGTCGAGGGCGGCGCCTGTGGCGAAGATGCCGGCGGCGTCCTGCGTGCCGGCCTCGAACTTCTCGGGGACGGGAGCCCAGACGGCGTCCTGCTCAGTAACCGAGTCGATCATCTCACCGCCGGTAAGCATGGGCGGCATGGCGTTGAGCAGGTCCATCTTGCCCCACAGCACGCCGATGCCCATGGGGCCCATGGCCTTGTGCGCACTAAAGGCAAAGAAGTCGGCGCCCAGGTCGGCCACATCGACCGGCATGTGCGGCAGCGACTGCGCGCCGTCGACGACCAGGTAGCCGCCGTACTTGTGCACGAGTTTGCCGAGGTTCTTGACCGGGTTCTCGACGCCCAGCACGTTGGAGACCTGTCCCACGGCTAGGATCTTGGTCTTGGGACCCACCTTGGCAAGAACCTCCTCGGTGGTGAGCTGGCCGGTCTTGGTGGGGTAGAGGTAGACGAGCTTGGCGCCGGTTTCGCGGCAGACCTGCTGCCACGGAATCAGGTTGGAGTGGTGCTCCATAATGGTGATGACGACCTCGTCGCCCGGTTCGAGCACTGTGGGCGCAAAGCTCTTAGCGACCAGGTTGAGCGACTCGCTCGTGTTGCGGGTGAAGACGACCTCGTTGGCCTGTGAGGCGCCGATGAGGTCAGCGATCTGCTGGCGGACCTTCGCGATGGCGTCGGTGGCCTCGACGGACAGCGAGTACAGGCCGCGCAGGGGGTTGGCGTTCATGCGCTGGTAGAAGTCGCGTTCGGCGTCGAGCACACAGGCAGGGCGCTGCGCGGTGGCGGCGCTATCGAGGAAGGCGATCTCGGGGTGCTGCTGGAACAGCGGGAACTGGCCCTTGTAGGGGTTGGTCTCGATGTCCACGGTGGGCCAGCAGCGCGAAGCCTCGTCGCTGGCGTCGAGCTCCATGGGCTCGGGGGCAGTACAGGTATCGCATTTAACGTGCTCGGTGTCGATCATGCGAGCTCCTCTTCAAAGTTGTCGATCAGGTTGTTGCCTAGGCGGACGACGGCGGCGCGGGTGCGCTCGTCGGTGGCGGAAAGCGCGGCGTCCTCCAGCTTGGCGCGGATGAACAGGTCCTCGGCGGCGTTTTGGTCAAGGCCACGGCAGGCGAGGTAGAACAGCTGCTCGTCGCGGACGTGACCGATGGTGGCGCCGTGGTTGCCGGCGACGTCGTCCTCGTCACAGAGAATGACGGGAACGGTCTTGTTGTCGACGCCCTTGTTGGCCAAAAGCACCGTCTCGCGTTCGGTGCCGGTTGCACCCTTGCAGCCGTGCACGAGGTCGATGGTGCCACGGTAGACCTTCTTGGACGTGCCGGTCAGCACGCCGTTGGCGTCGATCTCGCACTCGGTCTTGCGACCGCGGTGGCGCAGCTCGTAGTTAAAGTCGCGCACCTGCTCGCGGGCGCCCAGGTAATCGGTATCGATGGTCACCTTGGCGGTGTCGCCCAGCAGGTCGCCGGCAAGGCCGGTGGCGCTGGCGCCGGCACCCAGGACGGTGTGCTGCACGTTGACGCGCGCGCCCTCGTCCAGGAACAGGCCGGTGTCGTCGAGTGCGATCCAGCTGTCGTCGAGTGTCTGCGTGCAGGTCACGTTGACGGTGGCGTACTCGTGGGCGCACACGCGTAGCACGGAGCCCACGACACCCTCGCCGGTAACAGGAGAGTCTAGGGCAATATGCAGGTCGAGCGTTGCCTGCGGGCGAGCGACGACGTCGATGGCGGCGATGGCCGCGGCGGCATCGACACCGCTCACACGCACGGTAACCGTGGCGTGCTGGTATGCGGGCACATCGATGACGATGCGCTTGGTAGCGTGCTCGGCCAAGTAGGCGTAGGCAGCCTCGCCCATGCCGGTTTCGAAGGCTTCAGCAGGGGAGAGCTCCTCCTCGAGCTTGATGGCGCCGGCCTGGTAGACGGAGGTGGCGGGCACGTCGAGCTCGGTCTCGGGCGTGATGCGGGCGCGGTCGGCGGCATCACCGGGGGCGGAGGAGCGGCGCTCGGGGAAGCGCTCGGCCATGGCGTCCATGGCGGCGTCGAACGCGTCTGTCACGCCAATAAACTGCTCGCCCAAGCCTTCGACCTCAACGGCCTCCGCGGGAGCGGCGGCAAGTTCGTCCGAAAGCTCGAGCTTGGTCTGGTTCATCTTGAGCCAACCCCAAGTGGCGGCCGGCATAGCGTTGACCTGCTCGAGCGTGGTAGCAGCGGTGTTGGTTTCCTGTTTCATTATCCGATCGCTCCTTCCATCTCGAGCTTGATCAGGTTGTTCATCTCGACGGCGTACTCAAGCGGCAGCTCCTTGGAGACCGGGTTGGCAAAGCCGTTGACGATCATGGTGCGGGCCTCTTCCTCCGATATGCCGCGGCTCATCAGGTAGAACACCTTGTCGTCGCCGATGCGGCCGATGGTGGCCTCGTGGCCGATGTCGACGTTCTTGGCGCGGATGTCCATGGCGGGGATGGTATCGGAGCGGCTCTGGTCGTCGAGCATCAGCGACTGGCAGCTCACGGTTGCTTTGGAACCTTCGGCCTTAGGCGTGGCCACGATGGAGCTGCGGAAGGTCTGGATGCCGCCGCTCTTGGAGATACCCTTGGTCTCGACGGTTGCCGAGGTGTCGGGCGCGTTGAGCACGACCTTGCAGCCGGTATCGAGGTTCTGGCCGGCGCCGGCAAAGGTAATGCCGGTAAAGCTCGAGCGGGCGCGACGGCCGTTGAGCACGCTCATGGGGTAGAGGTAGCCCACGTGGCTGCCGAAGGAGCCGCTGATCCACTCGATGTCGCCGTCCTCGTCCACGCGCGCACGCTTGGTGTTGAGGTTGTACATGTTCTTGGACCAGTTCTCGATAGTCGAGTAGCGCAGGTGCGCACGCTTGCCCACAAAGAGCTCGACAGCGCCGGCGTGGAGGTTGGCTACGTTGTACTTGGGCGCGGAGCAACCCTCAATGAAGTGCAGGTCGGCATCGTCCTCGACGATGATGAGCGTGTGCTCAAACTGGCCGGCGCCCTTGGCGTTAAGGCGGAAGTAGCTCTGCAGCGGGAAGTCGAGCTTGGTGCCCTTGGGCACGTAGACAAACGAGCCGCCCGACCACACGGCACCATGCAGGGCCGCAAACTTGTGGTCGGTGGGCGGGATGAGCGTCATAAACTTCTCGTGGATGAGCGGCTCCCACTGCGGATCGTGCAGGGCCTCCTCGATGCCGGAGTAGACGATGCCCATCTTGGACGCGGTGTCCTGCATGTTGTGGTAGACGAGTTCGGAGTCGTACTGCGCGCCGACGCCTGCCAGGTAGCTGCGCTCGGCCTCGGGGATACCCAGGCGCTCAAAGGTGTTCTTGATGTCGTCGGGCACCGACTCCCAGTCGTGCTTTTGGTCGGTGTTGGGCTTGACGTAGGTGACGATGTTGTCCATGTCCAGGCCCTCGATGGAGGGGCCCCACGTCGGGTCGGGAAAACGGTTGAAGATCTCGAGGGACTTTAAGCGCAGGTCGAGCATCCACTGCGGCTCGTCTTTCTTGGCGCTGATCTCGCGCACGATGTCGGGCGTGATGCCGGCGTCGAGGCGCTCGAATCCCTCCTCGCCATAGGTGAAGTCGTAGAGGCTGCGGTCGATGTCCGCGACCTCGGTGCGGTTCTTGGTCATTGCGTCGCCCCTTTACGCCTGCTGCTCGGCAGCGGCGGCCTCGGCCTGGGCGCGCTGCTCGGCGGCCTCGCGCTCGAAGGTCTCAAAGCCGTTCTTGTCGATCCAGGAGATCAGCGAGGCGTCGTCCTCGCGCACGATATGGCCCTTGACCATAACGTGGACGCGGTCGACATCCAGATGCTCCAGGATGCGCGTGTTGTGCGTGATGATGAGCATGGAGCCGTTGCAGCTCTTGCGGTAGGCGTCCATGCCATGGCTGACGGTGGAAAGCGCGTCGACGTCCAGGCCCGAGTCGGTTTCGTCCAGGATGGCGAGCTTAGGCTGCAGAAGCAGAAGCTGGAGCATCTCGACCTTCTTTTTCTCGCCGCCCGAGAAGCCCACGCCCAGCTCGCGGTTGAGGTAGGCGGTGTCCATGTTGAGCTCTGCCGCGAGCTCCTTGACGCGCCGGCGGAACTCCTTGCCCTTCATCTCCAGGCCGGGGCGGCCGGCGATGCTGGCACGCAAAAAGCTCGACAGCGGCACGCCCGGGATCTCAACCGGGGCCTGGAAGCTCAGGAACAGGCCGGCGCGCGAGCGCTTGTCGGTGGTGAGCTCGGTGATGTCCTGGCCGTCAAAGACGATGCGGCCGTCGTTGACGGTATAGACAGGGTCGCCCATGACCAGGTGGCCGAGGGTGGACTTGCCGGCGCCGTTGGGTCCCATCAGCACGTGGGTCTCGCCGGCGGCGACGTTGAGGTTGACGTTGTGGAGGATGGTCTTCTCGTCCACGGAGGCGGTCAGACCTTCGATGGAAAGCAGCGGATTTGCGCTCATGCTGTCCCTCTCTGTATATGGTGTACTCATAGGTGTACTAAACCCTAGGAATCTTCTCGGAATAAAGTTACTATGGGTTCGGCGTTAGTCAAGGGAAAACCCGACTAATCCACTCGACTTTTTAGATGTGGGACATAATAATCAGGTTTGTTTGCCCCGCGTGCATAAGATTTGGGACAAATAGGCCTGGTATTTTGTCCCGGCAACGATGAGAGGGTAGGTATGCTCATTTCTTCTAAGGGCCGCTATGCCCTCCGGCTGATGATCTATATCGCGGCGTTGGGCGATGCCGAAGGCAAGATTGCCCTGCGCGAGGTCGCCGACCGCGAGCATATCTCGCAAAAGTACTTGGAGCAGCTGGTTCGTCCGCTTATGAAGTCGGGCCTGCTTAAGAGCGTGCGCGGCAAGGGCGGCGGCTACATGATGGCCAAGGACCCCGCCGAGGTGCGTGCCGGCGACATCCTGCGCGCCGTCGAGGGCAGCACGGCTCCGGTGGCGTGCGACGGCATCGACAACAGCTGCACCCGTAGTGATCTGTGCTCAACGGTCAAGTTCTGGCGCGGTCTGGACGACGTGATCGAAAAGTATGTCGACGGCGTGACCCTGGCCGACCTAGCCGCCGTCCCCGAGATCAACTTTGACATTAAGCTGTAGGGCTGGCTTTCGTGAAGTCGTACGAAGCCTTTGATTCGCGTCTGGCACTGCTAGAGACAGCTCGATTCCAAGATTTCGACAACGACTATGTTGTCTCCGGATGTGCGTATATCTATGAGCAGGTTTTCGGAATCTCAATTACGCTCCTTAAGCGTCTGCTCGAGTATGAGGGCGCCACGCTTGCCGCGTCGGGGTCTCCTCGTGCCATCTTGAAGGAGTCCTACCGATTCTACGACTTTATTGATGAGGCAGCCTGGCTAGATATGCTCAGAGACCGCAATACGAACGTCCATATCTACGACAACAAGCTCGCTCAAGATTTGATTCAGCGCATCTTGGACGTCTATATCCCTGCTTTCTGCCAGTTGAGGGACGGGCTGATGGAGCGTTACGGCGAGCTTCTGTTGGCGCCTGACGACCAGTTTGTTTAATTCCTTAAGATTTCGCGGAGGGTTGTTGCCGTTTACCGAGGGGTTGTTGTGCAACAACGGGCGAGCTGGGATACTTAGATTCATCTTTGCAAACTGCACTTTAACTACACCAATGCAGGGAGGATCTTATGCAGCCCAAGCATTCCGCGATTGTGGCGGGCCTGACGCTGGCGCTTTCGTTTGGCGCCGTTGCCGCGCCTGTGACTGCTGTTGCCGAGGAGCCCGCGCCGGGTGTTGCCTCGGATGCCACCGATATCGATAAGGGCCTTTACACCCAGCAGTCTTTTTCGGGCGTGCTGAGGTCGGTTCAGGGGGTCTCGTTTGTCAACGTGACTGCCGAGATGAAGTACTTCACCAAATACGAGAGCCATGGCAACTATAACCAGGGCTTTTCGTATGGCGATGGCTATAACGCGCTGGGCTACTATCAGTTCGATCGCCGTTGGTCGCTTATTCCGTTTATGAAGCAGGTCTATAACTACGACTCTGCTAAGTACAGCATGCTTAAGTCCGCGATCGATCGTGGCAGCGAGATTTCCAACGCGAACAACCCCATGTATGCGAACGGTCAGCTTACTGAGCTGGGCCGCATTGCGCAGGATGCCTTCCTGGGCGCCTATAACACCGACCCCGTGGAGTTCTCGGCGCTGCAGGATGCCTATGCGTATAACTCCTACTATGCCGTAACCGAGTCGTGGCTTAAGAGTGCGCTCGGCATTGACATTACCGGCCGCGCCGACTGCGTCAAGGGCATGGTCTGGAGCATCACCAATATGTGTGGCACCTATGGGTGCCAGGACTTTTTCCGTTGGGCGAATCTTTCCAACGACATGACTGACCGCGAGTTTGTGACGGCGCTTTCGGGCAGCGTGGTCAATAACGTGGCGAAAAAGTATCCGAACCAGTCCAAGTATCACCCCGGCTGGAGAAATCGCTACAGCAACGAGCTCAAGGACTGTCTGGTCTATATTGCCGAGGACGAGAAGGAAGCGGCTAATAAGAACGAGGCGGCTGATAAGAAGCCTGAGGTGTCCGAGTTCCCTTCGACGCCTGATTCAAGCCAGACTCCTGAGGAGTCTCAGCCCGCGCAGAAGCCCGATACTGATAACAATGAGGGCAATGGGGGTGAGACGAACGGGTCTGCTACCGGTACCGGTAACAGCAACTCCGGCTCGACCGACAATGGCTCTTCTAAACCTTCCAACGGTTCGAGCGATTCCTCTGCCGGTGGCGACTCCGGCACTAACACAGGGTCTGGTTCTGTCACCGCTTCTGGTTCCGATAGCTCTAAGGATGATTCGAATAAGGGGACGGATGCGCCCGTCACCCCGACGAACAAGAAGCCCTCTGTTTCCGAAGTGTTTGGCTCCACGCTGGGATCTTTGATGGCTGGTCCAAGCGGCAACTCGTCTTCTAACAAGGACAATGACGGTCAGAACTCCGTGACGAAAACCGACGCCACGCAGGCCGACCCCAAGGACAATAAATCCGAGGATACATCTGAGAAGCCCGAAACGGATAAGGGTTCTGGTTCTGAGGAGAAGAAGGACGACTCCGAGGAGAAGGGCAACAAGTCCGGCGGTGGCAAGAACAATGGCGACCGCACCGACAGCGCTGGAGACAACAAGGAAAATACCGGCGACAACAAAGATGGCGCTGGTGATAACAAAGATAACAATAGCGGCGGCAAGAACGATTCTGGTTCCGGCAATGGTAATGCTGGCAATAATGGCGGCATCATGCCCAAGACGGGCGACCTTATCGTGATGGCGAGCCTGGCCAGTGCGAGCTTGGCCACGCTGGGTGCCACGTCTATTGTGAGTGGCAAGCATAAGCTCGATCAGCAAAAGAAGGCTGCTGGGCAGAACGACTCCGAGGAGTAGTCCCTTTCGGTTGCCCGACAACTAAAGATTCGCAATGGGGGCCGGTGCAGTTGCATCGGGCCCCATTCTGTTGCACAACGATTTGTTATGCCCCCTCAAGGCCTTTGTTCCTACCGTTGCCCGATGCCTTTGCGCGGATCCAGCGTCGCGCTTGAACTGCTCGCTACAATGGGCCTCGTGCTACGTTTTAGGGAGAAGTTACGGTGTCTGAACAGGAGTATTGCAACAGTGCCGATACTTTTGGTGTACGGCTTGTCAACCATGTCGATGATGCGGTTTTGCCGGTCGGTGTGCATGATTTTGCCGATGCCATTGGTCGTTGCATGCTGATCGATAAGACCATGTTTATTGCCGATGTGCTGGACTGCGACGCGTCCGTCGTGGTGTGCTGTCGACCCGAGGGTTTTGGCAAGAGCATGAACTTGTCGATGCTCAAAGCTTTTCTGGAGTGTCCCGCGGTCGGTCGCGCTGGTCAGAGTTTGTTTGCCGATGCTCAGATTTGGGATGCAGACGGCGGGCGCTATCGGGATGAGTACGCTTGCTATCCGGTGATATCGCTGGACTTTTCTGGCGCTGCGAGGCGTGGTGCCGCTGTTGCCGACGTCGTGCGTGATGCTCTTTCGGGCGAGTGCGCTCGCTTGTTGGCGCTCTTGGGGGCTCCGGATTTAACTCGAGATAAGGTGCGTCACATCGAACGCGTTGCGCGTGGTGTGGCGAGCGAGGGCGAGGTTGCCTCGGTGCTTGGTGTGCTCATTGAGATGCTGGAGATGGCTTGCGATGAGCAGGTTGTATTGCTCGTTGATGGGTACGATGCGGCGTGGTTGGGCCGTGCGAGCGCGTGGAACGCTTCCAGCGCCGATTCGGCGGAGCTATTTGATCGCGTGCTGTTTGAGACAATTGCCGCTGCGCGCGATTCGTTGCGGCTGACGTGTCTGATGGGGGAGTGTCCCGGCCCTGCCGAGGCGGCACTTTCTTCGCGCGGCTGCTCGTATTGTCTAGCGACGCCGCTTTCGACCTGGTGTGACAGTTGGTTCGGCTTTTCGGATGTCGAGGTCCAGGCTCTGTTGAATCATGCTGGGCGCGAGGAATACCTGGATGATGCGCGTGAATGGCTCGAGGGATATCGGTTTGGTAGGGCCTATTGCTCGAGTCCGGCGCGTGTGATTGGCTTTTTGGACCGAGACTGCTCGGCGCCTGTGCGTGCCGATCTGTATGGATATGACGATTGCCTGAGTAGGGTAGTTGCCGGGTGGAACCTCGACCGCCTTTCGGTCTTGTTCGATTTGCTCGAGGCCCATGGGTGCGTTGAGGTCCCGCTTTGTTTGGGCGCTGTGGGGCCAGAGGCCTCGTCTGACGACGACCTGTGGACGGAGCTGTACCTGTCCGGTTTCCTGACGACGGATATGACCGAAGAGCCGGAGCATGATAGTCGTCTCCGTGCTCTGCGGCTGCCCAATAACGAGCTTCGCCAGGCCTTGCGGCTGGTGATTATTGAGTGGTTTGAATGCGCTGCCGAAGACATTCGAGACGTCGATGCGTTTCGCGACGGGTTGTGCCGTGGGGACGAGGATGCGGTGAGGCAGGCGCTAGACCGCATCCTGGGAGATGCGGGAATCGGTTCGACCGACCCAGATGCGCCGCTGCCATATCACCTGCTCTTGCAAGGACTCTGCTTTGGATTGCCGGGCTATGCCAATCCCGCCTCGAGGCGAAAGTGTGGCACGGATCGCTGGGACATCCAGGTCTTTCCTACGGGCGTCGTGCTCGACGTGGCAGACACAATCGGTATGCTCGATGAGCGTCCGCTGATAACGATCAATATGATGTATGACCCCGATGTGGATGCGGTGGGGTTGGAATTGCTGGCCGTGCAGTCGTTACTCGACATAGAGCGCGACTGCATCGACGAAATCCGTGTGCCACGACCAGGTGTCGGCCGCGTGCGCTGGGGGTTCGGGTTTGACGGGCAGCGTGTGGCTACGGTGTGCCAGCGGCTTTAAGCGCCGAGGTGTTTCCGGCTTCCGTTACTCGGTATCCTTCATGGGCGACATGGGCTTCCAATTGGGGTCCTTGATGATCTTGCGGGCATCTTTCATGCCGCGGCGCAGCGCCGGAATGCCGGTCTTAAAGCACTTGTCGACCACGGCCAGGCGAATGAATTCCTTGCAGAAGGTTGCGGCATTGCCCAGGCGGAACAGCATGGGGTGGTAGTCACCGTAGATCTGCATATAGCGAGCGAGGAAGCCGCGGTTGCGCATGATGTAGTAGCGGTTGGTGTCGCTCGTGGAGTTGAGTTGGCGCTTACCGGCGATGTCCCAGTTAGAGACAGCGCGGGCGCGCTTGAGCACCACGTCGGCAACAACGGCGGCGGGGAAGTGCTGGCTGGCCACGTAGCCATAGCAGGCATCGTCGCCGTAGATGAAGAAGCGCGCATCGGGCAGGCCGATCTTGTCGACCACGCGGCGCGAGAACATGCCGCCTTCAAAGCACAGCTGGTTCATGGCGCGGTAGCCCTCGGGGCCCAAGTCCCACTTGGCAATGGGGTTGGGGATACCAAGCGAAAGGATGAGCTGGTATTGCCAAAAGAAGGCGCCGCCGTCGAAGTCTAGACGGGAACCCTGGATGACGTCGTAGCGGTCGGTCCACTTGGCCAGGCGCTCAATACCTTCAGGGATGACGAGCACGTCGTCGTCCATGACCCAGAACCACTGGGCGCCCAGGTCGTAGGCGCACTTGGTGCCGGCGGAGAAGCCACCCGCGCCGCCGCCGTTTTCGAGCTGCGGCGCGTAGATAACGCGGTCGGTGCCACCCTGTGAATCGGGCTGGCCAGTGTCGATACCCCACAGGTTGGCCAGGCGCTCGTTAAATGCGGTGCACATGGCCTCGGTCTCGCGCGAATTCTCGTTATCGACGATCACGATGCGCCAAGGTGTGGCCGTGAGCTCGGTCATGGAGTCGAATAGGTTAGCCAAGAGCTCCTGGCGCTTGTACGTAACGACAACGATGGCGAGCTTGTCGATGGGGGCGGGAAGGGTGGAAATCATGGGGAATATATCCTTTCACGCGCGGCGGGCGAGCGCTGCGCGGAAGCTATCGAATGCGTCCGTAGGACGGCACCTATTGTAAAGGGTCGCTGCGCCATGTTGGCAAGGTTTGAATAAAACGCAGGAACCTGCCATGGGCGAGGTGACTGCTATACGTAACATTGATGTGCTGATTGCTGCTTGAGAGTACGAGCGTTTCAGCGACCGCGACCAAGCGCAGCGCTTCGATGGATGTGTTGCGTGCGGCTTTGGGCTGTATGACGTCCTTTCGTTTCGGTTTGCCTTTTCGGGCTCCATAGATTATATAAACGCCCACGGGCGGGACGACCCTTTGATACCATTAACAGCAGGTATTTCCTAAGGAGCACATTTGTCTACTAATTCCTCTGGCAGCCCTGTCCTGTCGCTGCTCATTCCCATCTACAACGTTGAGCGCTACCTGCGCGAGTGCCTCGATTCCGCCGTTGCGCAGACACTCAAGGACATCGAAATCATCTGTATCAACGACGGCTCTACCGACAACTCGCCGGCGATAATCCGCGAGTATATGCAGCGCGATGCGCGTGTGAAGATGATTGATAAGGCCAACAGTGGCTACGGCGACTCTATGAACCGCGGGCTCGATATGGCGCGCGGCAAGTACGTGGGCATTCTGGAGTCCGATGACTTTATGGCGCCCGATGCGCTGGAAAAGCTCGTGTCAGCTGCCGAGCGCTGCAACGCCGATTTTGCGAAGGCGAATTTTGACTTTTACTGGTCCAAGCCCGAGGAGCGCCGCTCGCTGCACGAGATGTTTAAGCCCAAGGACTGCGGCAAGCCGGTACACCCGAGCGATACGACGCAGTTCTTTAAGCAAAAGCCGTCGATTTGGTCGGCTGTGTACCGCCGTGATTTTCTCGAGCACAACGACATCAAGTTCTTGCCGACTCCAGGAGCATCCTTTCAGGACACGTCGTTTGCCTTTAAGGTGATTGCGTGCGCCGATAAGGCCGTTTACCTGCACGATTCCGTGCTTTCGTATCGTCAGGACAACGAGAGCTCCTCGGTCAATTCTTCGGCCAAGGTCCTTTGCGTCAATGCCGAGTATGCCGAGATTGAGCGTTGGATCAGAGAGGAATATGCCCGCGACCACGCAAGTGATGACGTCGCGCGCATGCTCAAGTTCAATCAGCTCATTAAGTACGATTCGTATATGTGGAACTATGTGCGCTTGGCGCCTAAGTTCTATAAGGAGTTCCTGGTGCAGATGGCCAAGGAGTTCCAAGCGGCCTTGGACGCCGGGGAGTTTTTGCTGGACGATCTGAAGCCGTGGAAGCGTGCGAATCTCGCTGCCATCCTCAAAGATCCTGAGGGCTGGGTTGACGAGCATCCGCACTTTGCAACGGATGGAGCCTTGGGGCGCGCCAAATACTACGCATCGGTTGGAGGCCCCGGCGTACTTGCCGCCTTCCTCATCGAATCGCTGAGGGGGTAGGTCGGTATGGGAGAGGCCTCGATTCCCAAAGCGACTATTGTCGTTCCCGTATACAACTCTGCAAACTCAGTTCAGCGATGTCTCGATTCGCTGCTGGCCCAGTCTGAGCGCTCGATTCAGGTTGTCTGCGTCAACGACGGTTCGGTTGACGATTCGCTGGGCGTCTTGCGTCAAATTGCGCAGGCCGACGACCGTGTGCTGGTGATTGACCAGGAAAACGCGGGCGTCTCGTGCGCTCGAAATGCCGGAATCGATGCCGCCAAGGGCGAGGTGGTTTTCTTTGTAGACGCCGACGATTACATCCACGCCCGAACGGTGGAGCGCGTGCTGCAGGCCATGGAGTCGTCGGATGCCGAGGTCGCCGTATTCGGTGGTGTCTGCGAGCCGTCCGACGCCGCACCCAAGCGTGTCCAGCAACTCATGAGCCTCAAAGCGGGCACCTTTGGCGCACGAGATCCCCAGTTGCTGTTCCACGCAAACGCACAGCCCTATGCATGCCGCGCGGCTTTTTCGCGCGAGCTGCTCAATCGCGAAGGCATTCGCTTTGCTCCCGGCTTGGCCTTGGGCGAGGATGTCGTATTCCAATTTGCGGCCTATGCGCTTGCCCGCAAGACCGTCGTCATGCCGGACAAGTTCTACCACTACGTGATGGAGAACGACTCGGCAACGCACGAGTTCAACAGTGCCGATGCTCGCGCCAAAAAGCTTGACGCCCACATGAGAATGCTCGAGGAAGTCTTGGAGGATTGGGCGGTTTACGGCCTTTTGGATTTGTGCCCCGGCGAGCTGATCACTTGGTTCTTGGACCTCATTGTGTTTGACTTGGCGCGTCTGGACGCCGATGGTTTCCGTCGTGTGGCCGGTCGCGTCAATATGGATTTCACGACGTTTTTGGGAACGGAGTGGGCGGATATGCCTGCTAAGGGCGCCGTTTGCCGTGTTGCCCGTAAGCTCGTTGCAGCGACCTCGGGCGTTTCGATGGCAGACGCCACACTGTTCTATCTTTCGACCCGCGGTCTCAAGGCCTGCCTGGAGCGCTTTATCTAATTCTGGGCGCTGCCGCGCACCGTTGCTTCGCTGCTAAAATAACCCTGTTACACGCTATTCAACAGGAGGTTCTCTTGCAGAACTCTGATACCCCTAAAGTTTCGCTGCTTGTTCCCATCTGCAATGTTGAGCGCTACCTGCGCGAGTGCCTCGATTCTGCCGTTGCGCAGACACTCAAGGACATTGAGATCATTTGCATCAACGATGGCTCTACCGATAGCTCGCCGGATATCATCCGCGAGTACATGGAGTGCGATGCACGCGTCAAGATGATTGACAAGGTAAACAGCGGCTACGGCGACTCGATGAACCGCGGCCTGGAGATGGCGCGCGGTGAGTACGTGGGCATTTTGGAGTCCGATGACTTTATGTTCGAGGATTCGCTTCAAAAGCTGGTTGCCAAGGCCGACGCCGAGCATGCCGATGTCGTCAAGGGTGACTTTTACTTGTATTGGTCCACGCCCAGCGAGCGCCGCGAGCTGTTTGGAATTATCGACGAGCATATGACGGGTGCGGCGTATCGCCCCGCCGATCGTCCGGGTATCTTCTACCGCAAGCCTTCCATTTGGTCTGCCATCTATCGGCGCGAGTTCCTCAACGACAATCAGATTCGGTTCCTTCCCACGCCGGGTGCATCGTATCAGGATGCGGGTTTTAACTTTAAGGTTTGGGCGTGCGCCGAGCGCGCTGCGTTTATTGCGGATCCCATTTTGTGCTACCGACAGGATAACGAGAAGAGCTCTGTTAATTCGCCCAATAAGGTGTTTTGCGTGTGCGACGAATATGCCGAGATGCAACGCTTTTTGGATGAACGTCCCGAGCTCAAGGCTCGGCTTCAGGGCATTTTAATGCGCATGAAGGTCGATACGTACCGCTGGAATGATGAGCGTCTGGTCGATGAGTTGCGCGAGCAGTTTTGGGAGAAGGCGTCTCCCGAGCTTAAGGCTGATTGGGATGCCGGTCGCTTTGACCTGTCACTCTTCGACCCACGCGGCGAGACCGACCTGCGTTTGATGGTCAAATCGCCCCGTGCCTATATCGATTCGCGCTTTGATTTTAAGAAGCCGGGCAAGCTCAATACGTTTAAACACTACTTTAAGATCGGCGGCCTGCCGCTGGTCTGGCGTGTGCTGACGTATCAGCGTGCCTACGGCGATAACCCGCATCCCGATGACGTGCCGGCCGCACAGTAGGAGCGCGTGACTATGACTACCCCCAAGATTTCCGTCGTCGTTCCCATTTACAAGGTGGAGGAGTGCCTGGCATGGTGTCTGGACTCCCTGCTTGCGCAGGATATGCCCGATTGGGAAGGTGTGCTGGTTAACGACGGCTCGCCGGACGGCTCGCGCGACATCGCCGCTGCCTATTGCGAAAAGGATACGCGCTTTATGCTGGTTGATAAACCCAACGGTGGTTTGTCGAGCGCGCGCAATGCGGGCATTGCTGCGTCCACGGCGCCTGTCGTTGCGTTTTTGGATTCCGACGACCGGTTTACCCCTGATGCGTGCCGCGTAATCGTTGATGCCTTTGAGCGTGAGGATTGCGACGTTTTGACCTTTGGCGCAAACCCGTATCCGTTGGAGGCGGGGTATCCGTGGCTTAACTATGTGCTGAGCCCGCGCGATGTGTCGTTTGTGGGCTATAGCTCCGACCTGCTGTTTAAGGAAGCATCTCGCCCCTTTGCATGGCGCACCGCTTGCAAGCGC
The DNA here is from genome assembly GCA_900542905.1 of uncultured Collinsella sp. GTDB lineage: Bacteria > Actinomycetota > Coriobacteriia > Coriobacteriales > Coriobacteriaceae > Collinsella. The sequence goes on along the minus strand of UQPF01000001.1, from coordinate 210,147 downwards.
GCTTTTTTGCTGGGCAACGGGATCGTGTTCGATGAAACCGTTAAATATGGCGAGGATCAGGTCTTTGATTTTGCCGTGTACGGTCGCTCGCGCAAGACCGCGCTTATCTCGAACAAGTTGTATGACTACCGCGTGGCGCGCAAGGGTTCGCTCATGGACACCATGCGCTACGACGACGAGACGCGTCTGCTGGAGCACGTGAAGATTTACTCCGCGGTGCTGGCCGATTGGCGCCGTGATGGGCTCGACGATCAGCATGCCGATGACCTGGCGTACTTCCTGTGCGATTTGGTGCTGTACGATGCGCTCAGGCTGCTGAGCGCGGGCTGCGGCAAGGTGTTTGCTGCCGTCGCCGCGGCGCTTGACGGTTCTGCCGTGGGCAGTGATGCTGCGCTCGCACAATGCGCTCCTTCTGTTGCCGCTCTGGTGCGTGCGGCACTTGTCGGTAAGGCGCCTGCTTCTCGTTCGTGCAAAAAGCTCATGTTCGATTACGACGTCTTGAGGTTTGGGCGCTTGGGCGCGTGCAAGCGCATGGCTGCGAACGCTCTGGGAAAGCGAGAAGTGTAGATGAGTATCAAGCGTTTGGCGCTTTGCCGCAGTCAGGGTCGCCTGTTTGTGCTGCTTCGTTTTGTCGGCCAGGATATCGCGGGGCTTATTGAGCAGGAGGGTTCCCAGGCCTTTGCTCATGCGACGACCAATGGCGTTTGCGTGCCGTCTTTGGCACTTACGGTCGACCATGGTCGTGTGCTGGCGCTTTGTCCCTCCGTTGCCGATTATGAGCGCGAACTCGTCGTCTTGGTGCTTCCGTTTTTGGACGGCTCTACGATTGACATCTCATTTGCGTCCGACGGCAAAAGGCTGGGCTCTATTCACCTTGATAGTCGTATTGCCAAGCTTGAATCCAAGATTAACTACAAAGCAAAGCCTGCGATGTGCGCACTCGTTCGCGATGCGCAACGCGGCGAGTGCTGCGGTCGCTACGAGATCGATGCCGTTCGTTATTTACCGGCAGATGAGGGCGTCGTCTGGCGCTATGAGGTCAAGTGGGCGGGAGATCCCCAGTGCGTCCCTGAGCTCCAGATCTTCGATACGCACATGAATGCGATCGATGCCACGGTGCATGTGTTTGAGTCGCAGGTCGATGTTCCCCAGCAGAACGGATGTCGCGTCAATAAAACGTATCTGAGCGTTGAGATGCCTCAGGATATACGCGATTTTGTCGTGATTACGGCTGATCCCACGGGCCAAATCCAGAGTGGATTTTGTGCCATGGATGGTCGTTTGTACAACGGCATGGTCGACGACAGTTGGAACCGCATGAAGGATGCGCGCGCGGATGATGCGGCCTATCGACGTTGGTTTGAGCAACATCGCGCAAAGCCGGGTGATTTGGCGTGCCAGCGTGTCGCTTCGGCGGCATTTGCCTATAGGCCGCTCGTGAGCATTGTAGTGCCGTGCTATAGGACCGATCGGGTTTACCTGCGCGAGTTGCTGGACTCTGTGCTATCCCAGAGCTATGACAACTGGGAATTGCTGCTTATGGACGCCTCGCCCGATTGGGACGCGGTGTCCAATCTTGCGGCCGACGCCAATGACGAGCGGATTCGTCGTTTTGAGCTGCCTGGCAACGGCGGCATTGTACTCAACACCAACGCTGGCATTCAGCAAGCGACGGGTGACTACATCGCATTTTTGGACCACGATGACATTCTGGAGCCGGATGCGTTGTTCCACTATGTCACCGCGTTGAACAAAGCGGCAGAGGGGGAGCGTCCGCAGGTCCTGTTCTGTGACGAGGACATGTTCCAGAAAACGGGAGAGTGGGGTCAGCCGGTCTTTAAGACGCGGCTCAATGTTGACCTGCTCTATAGCCATAACTGCGTGACGCATTTTCTGATGGTGGAGAAGGCGCTTATCGATCGCATTGGCATGTCGCCGGAAGACGTCGCGGGTGCCCAGGATTACGACCTGACGCTTCGCTGCCTTGCATCGGGCGCGCGCTTTGAGCATATTGCTCATGCGTTGTATCACTGGCGCGTGCACCCCGGTTCTACCGCCGATGGCTCTGCGGATAGCAAGCCGTATGCTATTGAAGCCGGTCGTTTGGCGTTGCAGCGCCATTTTGACGCGCTGGGCGTTCGCGGAACGGTCGAGGAGACCGAGACGCCGTTTGTCTACCGCATGCGCTATGCGCTGTCGGAGCCTGCGCCGCTGGTGAGTATTGTGATTCCCACCAAGGATCACATTGAGACGCTCGACGCCTGTGTGATGTCGATCGCCCAGAAAGCCACGTATGCCAATTACGAGATCGTCTTGGTGGAGAACAACAGCGAAGCCCCGGAGACGTTTGCATATTACGAAACCCTGCCGGAACGCGTGGCTGCTGCATCCGAAGGCAAGGGCATCGCGCGCGTTGTGTACTGGCCGGGTGAGTTCAATTACTCCCAGATCATCAACTTTGGTGTGGAGCATGCCAAGGGCGACTACCTGCTGCTGCTGAACAACGATACCGAGGTCATAAGCCCCGATTTTATCGAAGAAATGATGGGGTATCTGCAGCGTCCCGATGCGGGCGTGGTGGGCGCCAAGCTCTACTTTGCCGATCATCTGGTGCAGCACGCCGGCATTGTGGTTGGCGTGCGTGGCGCACTTGCCCATGCCAACCAGGACTTCTCGGCAAAGCGCGAGGGCTATCTTGCCCGCGCTGTGCGCCCGGGCAACTTCAGTGCCGTGACGGGCGCCTGTCAGATGGTGCGACGCGACGTATTTGAGCAGGTCGGCGGTTATAACGAGGAATTCGCCGTCGGTTTTAACGACGCTGACTTTTGCCTGCGCGTATGGGAGGCGGGCTACCGCACCATCTTTACGCCCTATGCCGAGCTGTACCACTACGAGTTCACCTCGCGTGGCAGGGAAGAAGCCAACGAGGAAAAACTGCGCCGTTGGAAGCGCGAGCAGGCCCTGTTCATGCAGTGCTGGCCGGAGTTCTTCCTGAAGGGCGATCCGTGGTTGGGGCCGAACTTATCCGCTGAGAGCGAGTATTTCTCGATCTAGCGCGAAGTGATTCCGAGTTTGGGTAGCGATTCAGCAATCGTGTTGAGCTCATGTTGCTGTAGGTAGGCGGGATTGAGAGCTTCTTTTCTATAGGCTAGGTAGCTGTCTCTGGTCAGTTCCCTAAGCTGTTTAGTAAAGAACTGCTCCCAGCTGAAGAACTTCTCGCAGTCGATGAAATCGGCAGGATGAAGGAGCATGTCTTGCGTTTCGACATCGTTGAAGAGTCCCGATCTCAGCACAAGCCATTCAAACGATTCCGGCAAGAAGAGCTCAATCTCCTTAAATCTCCTGAGCGAATAGACATAGGGCATCTCGGGCCCAAAAGCGGCCCCATCTGCAATTACGAGCAACTTTTGGGCTGGGGAGCTCAGAGCGGTTTCGTATATGTTTGATTTGCCACCGGCACTTACGCAGCGAATTTTACTTTTGGCGCACAGGACTTTAAAGAACTCATAGCCGGCATTGCTGTCTTCGACGATGACTTCTTCTGGCCGATCTCCATCGTAGAGCTCGTCTCCGTAAATGCGGTATGCAGAAGTGTACGTGCGTGTGTAGACAGGATATTTTGTTGTTGCCCTGTTGGTGTTTTTGAGGCCATAGATCTCATCCACGCTATAGGGGAGCTGGGGCAATTCGTCCCTCGCAACGATGACGTAGTAGTTAGAACTGTGTCGAGCTGCATGCTGGAATGCATGGCTCCTTACGAATTTTTGCGTATCGTCCACAAACACGATGCTGTTATCGATGCGGCTGAGTTGCGCTTCCCAATCGATGCCGCCGATGACGCGGCAGGGGGCTGCGCAATTAACGATTATCCCGCTTTGGGCTCCTAGGTTTTCGTATGCACGGAGACTGTCCAGCAGGGTGGTTTTGCCTGTTGCGCTTTTGCCTTGGATGATGGTGAGGTTTCGGCGAATGGTGAGTTTGACCTGAACTTTATTGGTCCTTACGGTCAGCTGGTATTCCCCTCTCATGCTCGAGCCTCCCTCAGACATTTTGCCGAGATAAGGACAAGCTCATCCATGGTATGAACAATCTGTCCGGAATTGATGACACGGGCTGTAAAACGCGCTTTGCCAAAATCCATCATATGGTAGAGGTTGATGGTGATGTCATGTTTGGAGGCGATGCGCAAGATCCAATAGGCGCAATTATCTCCGCAGGTTGAGGCGTTGTAGAGGTTTTGAGGCATAAAGAGCATCAGTAGAAGTGTTTTGGTGCCCGTTGATAGTTTCTCTGGCGGAATAACGCCAAGCACCTTGGTGTCAATTGCGTTTGCGCCAAGAACAGTGCCATTGTCAATGGATTTGATAATGCGCTGTGACAGGGGATCTTGCAGCCAAGAGGGAGAATAGCTGTAATCAAAGAATGTCGACGTGTCATAAATCACATCGTCTCTGTCGCCGTAGTGAATGCTGAGCATTGTTCCTCCATGGTTGCTTGTTGCGACTACTTTACCATGTTGGGGTCGATTTCCCTCAGGCCGTGGATAACGGGTCATTCAACACGTCTGTGAGAACGAACCGATGACTTTTACAGGTGTAATAACTTTCTATCCTGCGGTAATTGCCTGTCTCGATATGTTGGATTTAGCAGGTCGAAATAAACGATATTCCACGATAAGCTTATACAAGTTTATATAAGCCGATAAATCTCGATATAACTTACGATAGGAATATAAAGATGCGATTTGACATGAAACGACAGATTGAAATGCTTGAGACAAGCTTTCTTCCTCGTTATATGCGGGAATAGCTTGGAGACCTTGACTTGGTTCAACACCGAGCGATTTCTAGTGTTGTTCAGCCGCTCAGGCGTTATTTAAAATGTCAATCAGACGGTTTATATCGCTGTCTCCAGTGCCTAAAATATCGATATTGTAACTATGCTCAGGATTAAGCCTCAGCTTTTTCTTGATGGTGCTGGGTGTCTCATCTCTGCTGTGGTCGAGATAGATAAGACGACTATTCGCATGCTGCATGAAATCTCGCACCATAGCCGAAATGTGAGAATCGCTTTCGCAAAATGAATAGCCTAAAACAACGAGAAGGCCCGTATTGTCGAGTATCTCAATAGCCTTGGAAAAGGATCTCAGCTGGGTCGTATCGATAATTGGCTTAATCGGCACTTGTGTCATAAGAAATGGAAAGACAAATTCATCCGCAGCTATGGGTTCTTTACGCACATCTCTTGAAGTGAGAGACCCAAGCGATTCGAACAACCAGAGAGCCCCTGATAGATACACACATGAATTTTCAATCAACTCAGGAAACAAAAAATCCGAAAGGCCCGTGTAATTCGTCGTCAACACGTTATCAAATCTTCCACGTAACCTTGCGTAGTAAGTATCTTGGATATCTTGGAGGGTAAACTGGTTCCGCGTCGTTATCGCATCAATAACGGTATTGATATTATTTAATGTAAACCTATATAGACCCTGCTGCTTAAATAGCCTATCGTCTTCAAATGCCTTGCGAATCAGCGGTTCAGCAACGGAAAAGAAAGCGCTCCAATAATAGTTGATCAAGCGCCAGAGCGACTTACTCCTCCTTGTGGGATTAATAAGACTCGAGAAATACGTCTCTATAGTTCCATAGTACGCATCGTCCGGAATCACCTCGAGTGCCACTTCCTTCAAAGCGCTCACATAGCCGGCATCCTTATCTCTCTTGATCAGCATGTCAAACAGAAGATCCCGACCATAAGTATCAAGCTGATTCTCTTCATCGTCATCCTGACTTTTAATGATATGCTCACTCAGCCGTGAGCCTAAAAATGAATCCTTAGAGGCGCTGACGATATAGTTAGACAACTTGCGAAACGCCACGTTTTTGGACGAGTAGAGAAATAGATTCTGATACGAGGAGGGAGTTCCTAGATCCTGATTTACACTTTTCGAAAGTCTCCCTCGATAGAATTCTCCCAGGGCTTCATACAATGCCTCATTCTGGTAGTAGCAAGTATCGAATGTGAATTCTTTTCCAGCAAGAAGCCCAAAAGGCTCGATACATTCCGCCCCGGCACCCACTAGAAGAGTTTTACTCATAACGCCACTCCTGCATAACTGTGTTAATGATTTCAGCCCACATTGTGCCAGGGCTCGGAATATTTCTTATAATACTCCTGCATAAGAGATTGTTTGTTTAAGGGTCTTCAGCTTCCCAGTCTGCTGTTACGCGTCAAACCTCAGTTTCTAGTGATGTAATTAATTGCTTCGGCGCAAGATTGGCATAGATTCACGATAGCGTATTTTTTAATGAAGGTGACTAGGCCTACCTCGTGCATCAATTTGTTTATAAACTCATCTGCAAACGATAAGCTGATGAACGGCACATCTGCAAAGTCCAAATAGACTTTATCATCTGCATCGCTTGCCATGTTTAATGCTAAACAGCGCATTTTAGCAGCGTCGTATCTGCTTCCAAATCCGGATGATTCGTCAGCCAGGCGAAGTCGGAGGCTTCTGCCCGAGGGGTCGGTTTCATGGGATTCTTTCCAAAGATTGACTGGCGAGTTTCCCTCAAAAATGTCTGACATAGATATTGATGAGTTTGTCGAGATTTGAAAATCTACCAACGTGCTTCCGCCTGCTGGGGTATTGACATTTCTGAATGCGATCGTAGCGTCTGCCCCGTTGTATTTGTGAATCTTTCTATAGCCAATGCCGTCAGACTGAATATCGAGAGAACCAGATGCTGCGTCGACAATACTGTCAAGAAGCCACAATCCGTTGCCTGCGCCATTTCCATCTGTTACGCCCTTGCTGAGGGCGAGTTGTATAGCCTCCTTTGTGTCAGCAAAGGTTACGCCGCCACTCCTGAGTGAATTGGGGATGCCAATTCCGTCATCATAGACTGCTATTGCGACTTTGTTAGACTGACGATGAACTTGGGCCATTACGTAGCCTTCAACATGCTCACTTTGCATTTTTGTCGAATGAACAAGCACGTTATCTGATATCTCGTTTAATCCGTATTCGATTCCATGGAGAAGGCCGGGCGCAAGCACCGTAGTCTTGCGAAGTGAGTCGATAATCCCACTAACCACATCAAAATGCGTATTTCTGTCGAAGCGCCAGACTTTATCAAGAAATGATGTCGAATCGATGCCGTTGGGGTCTCTGTAGGGCTTTAGTAGCCCCAAAGCGTCGGCATAGGTTCCTTTACGAGTCGATTTAGAGGGGAGGAAAGTGCAACCGTGGTCGGTCGAATAGGATGACAAGGTCGCAACTATCGGAAGTACTCGATTGGGATACAGCCCGTTTTCTTCAGCCTCCAGTCTAACTTTGAAAATGTTGAAGCCGGATTCGATGGCGGCGTCTATTCTTTTCCTGAGATAGCCGGCGGCGCCGCGAGACGGCTTTATGGTTAACACTATATAGGGCTTTTTGGGTTCAGATGTATAATTCATGGTGAATCAACCTGGCCATGGTCCCGAATTGGCAAGTAGGGCTATTCTATCAGTGAAGCCCCAGACGCCTCTGATACAAGCGAAACATTGGGGCATTTTTTTGACTTTTTTGGACGCATTCACGACAGCGTCTTCGATAACGCCATGACAGGCCAATGAAACTGTTCGTATCGATTTCCTCCATATGTCGTAGGCACGGAGAGCTTGTATATTGGCAACGCTGCGTACTTCGAACTGGGCGCATCGGGTTACGGCTTGGCTTGGACGCATGCCGATCATTTGGAACTCGATGGTTATGCGGGCGATGCCATCGGCGCTGAAGGTGACCTTGTGGCTAACCATGCGGCGCACCATGGCTTGGCTCGCGTCCCCCCAATCTAGTAGACTCTAAACCGTTGCTATATTAGGGGGATTTTCCATGAAACGCTCCATGAAACGAGTTTCCGGGGCCGCCGCCGTCCTCGCGGTCGCGGCCGCCCTGGCCCTGTGCGGGCCCGCGGCCTACGCCGCCCCCGCCGCGGCGGGGGACGCGCAGCCGCTCCCCGGCGAGGCGCAGCCCGCCGGCGGGGAGTCCGGCGCCCAGGACGAGGCCGCCCAGGCCGAAACCGCCCAGGCCGACGGGGGGCAGGCGGAGCCCGCCCGGGCAGAGGAGGCCGCTGCCGTCTCGCTCTCTTATTCCGCCCACGTCTCCAATATCGGCTGGATGGGCGCCGTCGCCGGCGGCGGGGTCGCCGGCACGACCGGCAGGGGGCTCCCCCTCGAGGCGCTGCGCCTCGTCCTGTCCGACGCCTCGACCGGCGAGCCCCTCGGCTCTGACGCCCTGTCCGTCGAGGCCCACGTCTCCAACGTCGGCTGGCAGGCCGCCGTCGGCAACGGCGGCACCGCCGGCACCACCGGCCAGGCCCGCGCCGTCGAGGCCCTGAGGGTCAGGCTGTCCGCGGGCCTGTCGGAGCGCTACACCGTCTGGTACCGCGTCCACTCCGCCGAGTTCGGGTGGCTCGGCTGGGCGTGCGACGGCGCCGACGCCGGCTCGGCGGGCTACGGCCGCGCCGTCCAGGCCGTCCAGGTCGCGGTCCTGCCCAAGGGCGACCCCGCCCCGGGCGACACCTCCACGCCCTTCGTCGACAGGTCCTCCGAGCCCCCCTCGGTCTCCTACCGCGCCCACGTCGCCGGCATCGGCTGGCAGGGCGCCGTCTCGGACGGCGCCGTGGCCGGCACCACCGGGCAGGGCCGCGCCCTCGAGGCCCTCTCGGGCTCCGTGTCCTGGTACGGGCACGGCTCCTCCTCCCTCGAGGTGAGGGCCCACGTCTCGAACGTCGGCTGGCAGGGCTGGACCTCGGGCGCCGCCGGCACCACCGGGCGCTCCCTGGCGGTCGAGGCGCTCCAGTTCAGGCTCTCCGGCGAGGCCGCCTCGTCCTACGACGTCTGGTACCGCGTGCACTGCGCCGACTACGGCTGGCTCGGCTGGGCCAAGGACGGCGCGTCCGCGGGCACGGTGGGCCTGTCGAAGGCCGTCCAGGCCGTCCAGGTCGTGCTCGTCCCCAAGGGCGGCTCCGCGCCGGGCCCGGCCGGCGGCGCCTTCCGCGGCGCCGGCGAGCGCCTGTCCGGCTCGGCCCTCTCCGTCTCCGGCTCGCCGGCGGGCTCGTCGTTCTCCGGCGGGGTCCTGACGCTCGGCTCCGAGAGGGGCCCCGTGCTGGGCTCCGTCGCCGCGACCGTCGACAACCTCGAGTCCGACGGGTCGGTCGGCTACCGCGGCCTCCTGCTCGGTTCCGGCTGGCAGGCGGAGTCCAGCTTCGACGGGGCGCAGCTCGTCGCCACGGGCGGCGGGCTGCAGCTCAAGGCCGTCCGCTTCGAGCTGTCCGGCGGCCTCGCCGAGCGCTACGACGTCTGGTACCGCTCCTGTGACTCCGCGCGCGGCTGGACCGGCTGGGCGAGCTCCGGCGAGCCCTCCGGCGTCGAGTCGGGCGCCTCGGGCCTCACCGCAGTCCAGGTCGCCCTCGTCGCGAAGGGCGGCGCCGCCCCCGGCCCGACCGAGGGGGCCTTCGTCTCCGGCGCCGCCTCCGGCCCGGCGCTCGTCCTGCAGGGCCACGTCGCCGAGCGCGGCTGGCTGCAGGCGGTGGGCGGCGGCGAGGACGTCGGCACGACCGGCAGGGGCCTCGCGCTCCAGGCGGTGCGCGCCTACCTCGAGGGGGCGGGCGAGGGGAGCTCCGTCTCCGTCGCGGCCCACGTGGCCGGCATCGGCTGGCAGGACGCCGCCTCCGCCCCCTCCTACGCCGGCACGGTGGGGCAGGGCCGCGCCGTCCAGGCCGTGAGGGTGTCCCTCTCCGGCCCCGTCTCCGATTCCTACGACGTCTGGTACCGCGTCCACGCGGCGGGCTACGGCTGGCTCGGCTGGGCCAAGGACGGCGAGGCCGCGGGCACCGAGGGCCTCGGCGTCCAGGCCGAGGCGCTCCAGGTCGTCCTCGTCGAGAAGGGCGGCGACGCCCCCTCGTCGGGCGCCCCCGCCGAGCTCTCCGTCCCCTCGCTCAGCCTCAGGGCCCACGTCTCGGGCGTCGGCTGGCAGGCCGCCGTCGGCAACGGCGGCACCGCCGGCACCACCGGGCAGTCCCGCGCGGTCGAGGCGATCGCGGCCGAGGTCTCCTCGCCGGTCTCCGGCGGCCTGTCCTACAGCGCCCACGTCTCCGGCGTCGGCTGGCAGGACGAGGTCTCGGGCGGCGCCGTGGCCGGCACCACCGGCCAGGGCAGGGCGGTCGAGTGCGTCAAGATGCGCCTGACCGGGGGCCTCTCCGAGTACTACGACGTGTGGTACCGCGCCTACGTGCAGGACTACGGCTGGCTCGGCTGGGCCAGCGACGGCGCCCGCGCCGGCACGACCGGCATCGGCTACCGCGTCGAGGCGCTCCAGGTCCGCATCCTCGCGAAGGGCTCGGCGGCGCCGGGCCCCACGGAGGGCGCGTACAGGGATCGCCCCTTGCATCCGAATTCGGTTGTCCTCAACGTTCCCTGCACTATGCAGAATCCTGAGCTTCCGACTGGTTGTGAGTCCGTTGCATTGACCAATGCGCTCAACTATTACGGATTTGGACTGGGTAAAACCGTCATTGCGGATGCGTATATGCCTAAGAGCAGCTGGGATTTTGTGACGGCGTTTTGGGGTAATCCGCATAGTGCTTCGAATGGAAACTGCATATCCGCTCCTGGACTGACCAACACAGCTAATTCTTTTTTGATTAGTCGTGGAAGCAGTTTGCGGGCGTATGACGTCACAGGCACTGGTTTCTATGATCTTTATTCCTATTTGGAAGCCGGACATCCCGTTATTATCTGGTCAACGATTGGTATGCAAAACTTGGGAAGCTGCTATGCGACCCAGGCATATGGCGGAAGGGTCTATCGAACCTACACCAATTCCCATACCGTCGTTCTTAGGGGCTTTAATCGTTCCCTGGGTACCGTTTACATTGCTGATTCACTCGCTGGCTATGTCTCTAACTCTGCCCAGCGCATTGCTTCGTTATACTCGCAACGAGGGGCACAGGCGGTTGTCCTTAAGTAGATTCGTTTATTGATGAAGGAAGGTGGAATCGTGAGACGTCTCTTTGATGTGTCCGTTTCTATTCTCATGGCTGCTATGTTGCTCATGAGTCAATCATGGGCCGTGACTGCTGCATATGCTGATTATTCAGTTAACGGATCTACTGACTCAACTAATTTGAATTCTGATTTGAATTCTGAAGACTCGAACGCTATTGATGATGGTTCAGACTCTGAAGGACAAGAGTCGAATGCGTCCCCTGTTGTTAACGAGTCCCAAGACACGCAACAGGGTTCATCCGAAGATAGAAGCGAGGTCGTTGCTGACGATTCTGCCGTAAGCAATCAGCTGACCGTCAAAAACGTAAGTGTTTCTGCCCATGTTCAGAATATCGGCTGGATGGATCCGGTTGGTTCGGGTAAGGTTGCCGGAACGACGGGTAGGGGCCTTAATCTCGAGGCGCTCAGAATCTCACTCGAAGTGGATGGAGCAACCTCTCAAGAGCAGGTTGCAAACGCCTTGTCCGTCGAGGCCCACGTCTCCAACGTCGGCTGGCAGGCCGCCGTCGGCAACGGCGGCACCGCCGGCACCACCGGCCAGGCCCGCGCCGTCGAGGCCCTGAGGGTCAGGCTGTCCGCGGGCCTGTCGGAGCGCTACACCGTCTGGTACCGCGTCCACTCCGCCGAGTTCGGGTGGCTCGGCTGGGCGTGCGACGGCGCCGACGCCGGCTCGGCGGGCTACGGCCGCGCCGTCCAGGCCGTCCAGGTCGCGGTCCTGCCCAAGGGCGACCCCGCCCCGGGCGACGCTACCTGTCCTTTTAAGAACCGTAGCGATGATCCCGCTTCGATTTCCGTTCGCTCGCATACATCGAATATTGGCTGGATGTCTCCCGTAGATGGCGGATCTGTTGCTGGGACAACTGGTAGGGGCCTTCCCATGGAGGCTCTTGAAGCCCAGCTTGGCTGGTATGGCCACTCGGGTTCTATTGAGCTTCGTGGTCATGTCTCGAATGTTGGCTGGCAGCAGTGGTCTAAGGGGCACTGCGGTACGACTGGAAAGTCTCAGCGCCTCGAGGCCGTCCAGATTCGCTTGACCGGCGAGGCGGCAGATAAATATGACATTTGGTATTGCGCTCATGTGTCAGGCATAGGCTGGCTCGATTGGGCCTGTAATGGTGCTGCCGCTGGTTCTGCCGGTAAGGGCAGGGCTATTGAAGCGGTCAAAGTGGTTCTCGTGGAGAAAGGCGGAGCGGCGCCCGGCTCTTCGGCCAAGGTCTTCATTGGCGATCAAGATGCTGTTACGGTTTCCGGATCGGCCGTTTCTGGGGAGAGTCTTGGATCCTCTTCTGGTAAAAAGGCCACGATTGGAGACAAGGGCGCTAAGCTGATCAGCTCTATTGCCTTAAGCGTTGCTGGCCAAACTGATGATGGATCGATTTCCTATGCTGTTATGGATGCATATTCAGGCTGGGGCGCTTCTTCATCGGATGGTGGCGCTGCCAAGGCTGTATCCGGCGCCCCCATAAAAGCGATAAAAATGTCGTTGAGCGGTCAACTCGCTGCCAATTATGACATCTGGTATCGAGTATGCGATTCCGGTAATGGCTGGACTGGCTGGGCATCAAATGGTCAGGCATGTGGCGTTTCTGGTGGTTCTTCCGGTTTGTGCGGCATCGATGTTGCACTTGTAAATAAAGGTCAGTCTTCGCCTGGCTCCTCTGCCAATGCATTTATCGAAACGCCTGGAATCGGTCTTGTATCTCAGGCTCACGTTGCTTCTGCGGGCTGGCTGGCTCCCGTTGGTAACGGTGAAACCGCGGGTCAGACGGGTATGTCTCGTTCCCTGCAAGCGCTGTATGTTGCGACGCAAGGCATCGATGCCTCAGTTGAAGTGTCGGCACATGTTGCGAATATCGGCTGGCAGCCATACGTCTCGGGTGCTTTCTATGCTGGCACTGTTGGCAAGGGCCTCGCAATTCAGGCGGTTAAATTAAGGCTGACCGGGAACGACGCTTCAAAATACGATATTTACTACCGTATTCATGCTGCAGACTATGGTTGGCTTGGTTGGGCTAAAAATGAAGCTGCGGCTGGCACCGTTGGACTGTCTAAGCAGGCCGAAGCAATTCAAATTAAGTTGGTTACCAAGGGTTCGTCCGACGCTCCCGTTCAAGACCATGATGCGTTGATTCAACTTCCCGAGCTATCTGCTAAGGCAAATTGCTCCGGTCTTGGCTGGCAAGCGCCTGTTGGCAATGGCAGTGTTGCTGGAACGGTTGGACAGAACCGTGCCATGGAGGCCATGCAACTGTCGCTTTCCGATAGCTCCATGAGTGGCGGCATTTCGTATTCTGCCCATGTATCCAATATCGGTTGGCAGTCCGCTGTTTCAGATGGGGCTACATCGGGAACTGTTGGCCAAGGACAGCAAATCCAGGCTGTGAAGATTAACTTGACTGGCGATGTTTCTGATTACTTTGATGTCTGGTATCGCGTCCATGTGTCAAATTATGGTTGGCTTGGCTGGACCAAAAATGGATCATCGGCGGGCACCACGAAGCTTGGCATTCCTGTTCAGGCCTTACAGGTAAAGATTGTCCCTAAGGGCGCTTCCGCACCAGGCTCTACGTCTGATTCGTATTTTGAGACCTATCGATATATGGGATATCAGACCCCCGGCTCTTATCCAAAGGTTAGTTGCAATAGCGTACAGCTTCCTTCGTATTGCACCGGTTACTTCACGTATGTCACGCCTTCTCGAATTCCTTATAACGCTTCGCGACAGGATTGCATCAACGCCTTTATCCAGCGTGCACGTGAATATATCGGAACGCGTTATATCGAGCCTTGGTCTTCTTGGCCGGGGGATGCGGTTGATTGTTCGGGATTAGTGCTGCAATGTTTGTATGCGACTGGCATGGATATGGGTTGGTATAACCCCTATAACCATCGTTGGCTGCCTGAGCAGACGTATAACTCTATGAACTGGTATCGCAACAACACGTTTATGCCGGTTAGCACCTCTGCCATGCAGAGGGGAGATGTGGTCTACTACCAGGGTCATATTGGAATCTATATCGGTAACGGTCGAATTATCGATTCGTGGCCGGGAATTGGAGTTACCGAACGTTCGGTTAACGCTCCCGGTCGTGTGATCGGTGCCGCAAGACCTTTTGCATAGAGCCTATTGAGGCGCTCCGTAATAGGAGCGCCTCTTTTTGTGTCGGGGGCATTGCTTTTCCAAGCTCAAAATGTGTTCTATGAAGTGCGGTAATATAACCATTGATTATGTTGCTGTTTTCAGTTGTTATCTTGGGGGATATACATGAAACGTCTAAAAGCGTATGCGGTTTTGGCTTGCGCGCTAGTAATGATTTGGTCGCAAGTCGCTCAGCCTTACTGTGCATATGCGCTGTCAGCTGAATCTGGCGCTATCTCGCAATCGGCATCTCAAGCGTCTGAAGAGCGCGGATCCCAAGATGAAATTTCCCAGGGAACACAGGACGATGCTTCGGATTCCCAAGGTCAAACCGAATGGTATGGTGACGCTGCAAATGCTGCTCGTCCTGATGAGGATTCAGACTTTATTTCCGACGATCAGGCCGGAGTTGGTGCCGATGAGCCGGGCGCTGATGATTCTGATGGTGAGGCTTCGGGCGATGTTTCCATCGAGACAGATTCCTTTGAATCCGACTCCCTAGAGCCGAACTCTTGGCGTTATGAAAACGGTGTCCTCATCAATGCGGGCAGCGACGACATCGATGCGCAGTCTTTGTCTGACGATGCTTTGCCAAATGGTGCCGTTGCGCGTGGTATCGATGTCAGCAATCATCAAGGGACTGTCGACTGGAATAAGGTTAAGGCCGCTGGGATTGATTTTGCCATTCTCAAGGTTGGACCTGTTTACGGAAAACCTGACGATTCTTTTGAGAGGAATGCTGCTGAATGTGAGCGCCTCGGTATTCCTTATGGTGTGTATTACTACTCCTACGCCCGTTCTGTAGAGGATGCCAATAAAGAGGCTGACAGGACACTTGCTTGGCTCGGTGGCCATCATCCGTCGCTTCCCGTTTACTACGATCTTGAGGATAACTATATCCTGCAGGATCCAAATTTCAGCAAAGATAAGCTCGCCCAGATTGCGCAGGCTTTTTGTAACCGTATGGAGGCCGTTGGCTTTAAGTCGGGTATCTATGCGAACCTTAACTGGCTCAACAACTACTTGGATAGTCCGTCTCTGAGCGGTTATGACCATTGGGTCGCTCAATACAACTGGCGTTGCGACTATGCCGGTAGCTACAGTTTCTGGCAGTACTCAAGCAGCGGCATTGTTCCGGGCGTTAACGGACGCTGTGACATGAACTATTGCTTCAACGGTTCTTTTCTGAACGTAGACGACAGCAAGATGCATATTCAGTATGAGGCGCATGTCTCGAATATTGGCTGGATGAGCAGCAAGCGCGACGGATCTACAGCTGGCACAACGGGGCAGTCTAAATCAGTGGAAGATCTTAAGGTCAGCATCCTGAATCCCGTTGAAGATGGTTCTGTGCAAATTAACGCTAATGTAAGTGGCATCGGCTGGCAGGGCTGGGACACCCCCTCTGCCTCCGAGGGCGGCACCACCGGCCAGGGCCGCGCCGTCGAGGCCGTTCGCCTGAGGCTCACGGGCTCCCTAGCGAAGGACTACGACGTCTACTACCGCGTCCACGCCTCCAACATCGGCTGGATGGCCTGGGCCAAGGACGGCGAGGAGGCAGGCACCACGGGCTTCGGCAGGAGCGTCGAGGCCGTCCAGATCAGGCTCGTCAAGAAGGGCGACGCCGCCCCCTCGTCCGACGGCGCCAACGTCGACTACGCCTTCAAGAAGAAGCCCATGTCCCTGACCTACCGCGCCCACGTCTCCAACGTGGGCTGGCGGGGGGCCGTGTCCGACGGTGCGACCGCCGGCACCACCGGCCGCGGCCTCGCCCTCGAGGACCTCAAGCTCTCGCTCGACAGCTCCGACTACTCGGACGGCTCTTCAGTCCAGATCGACGCCCACGTCTCGGGCATCGGCTGGCAGGGCTGGGACACCCCCTCTGCCTCCGAGGGCGGCACCACCGGCCAGGGACGCGCCGTCGAGGCCGTTCGCCTGAGGCTCACGGGCTCCCTCGCGAAGGACTACGACGTCTACTACCGCGTCCACGCCTCCAACATCGGCTGGATGGCCTGGGCCAAGGACGGCGAGGAGGCCGGCACCACCGGTATGTCCTGTTCCCTCGAGGCTGTTCAGATTAAGCTCATTAAGAAGGGCGCTTCCCATCCTGATACGTCGGGATATTCCCATCTTGAAATACCTACGGTGACGTATTCCTCTCAGGTTAAAGGTGCTTGGCAGAATTCTGTCTCGGCCGGAGAGATGTCCGGTACAACTGGTCAGGGAATTCCCATCACCGGGTTTTCGGCTAAAACTTGTTCATCTGTTGCCGGCGGGATCAATTATCAACTGCATCTTTCGAATGTAGGCTGGACTTCTGGTAAGTCAAACGGGAATCAACTGTCGTCTGCTACTGAGTCCAATTCGGTTGAAGCAATTAAAGTCTCCCTATCAGGTGACTTGGCAACTTATTTCGATGTCTGGTATAGGGTCCATGTCGATAACGTCGGCTGGCTTGGTTGGACTAGAAATGGTGCAGTTGCCGGTAGCACTGGTTATGGAACGCATGTCCAAGCTGTCCAAGTTCGCCTTACAAGGAAGGGCGCCAATGCCCCTGGAAGCACCGTTTCGCCGTGTTTGCTTGGGCAACCTTCCGCGTTTGCAAATCCCATGCAGAAGAAGATTGTAGATCTTGCCCGACAGGTACCGTCTCCTGGTCCGGGATTGTGCTCCGAGTGGATTGCAGATATATACGAGCGTGCCGGATTTAGGAACGTCCATACGGATGCCTGCGATTACTACTGGGATTATTGTAAATACACCGATTATTCTCAGCTGAAAGTCGGAATGGTCATTGCCGTTCCCTCGCATACGCATACACACATGGGCAGCATTTACGGTCACGTTTGTCTCTACATCGGCAATAACCAGGTTATGGATAACATCGGTCAGATCAGGACGCTCGATATGGCGTACTGGTTGAATTATTATTCCACCTCATATAAGCCAAAATGGGGTTGGTATGACAACGTGCCGCTTGCATAGTTGATCGAAGGTCGTGTCTTCACACAGGTTCTGGTAGATCCTCTGATTTAAACGAACGGGTCGTTTTGCAACGGTCCGTTCGTTTCTATTTAAGTGCCATTCACGTTTTCGGTATTTAAGCAATTGCCGAAACGGTAAATAATGATGCTAAAGATGGTCGAGCGATGGGGGAGTCGAATGAAAAAGACGCAACGGCTGCTAGCAACGGCAATGACGCCGTTACTAATCCTCCAATGTCTTCTGACGCCCCTTTCTGTCTGGGCTGATACTTTACAGGTGCAGCCGGAGGCTACTGATTATTCCGTCAGCGCCGCCGACAGCTCGAAAGACGAGGGCCCCGTCTTAAATAACGAACAACAGGGGGTTGATGTCGAGCAGCCGACTGTGTCAGACGATGATTCTTCCTCATCCGTTTCTAGCGAGTCTACCTCCAATGCAACTGATTCGGCGAAACCCGAAAATGATGTATCCACTGTATTTGGCTCTGTTTCATACCAGACTCATGTGCAGGATATTGGTTGGCAAGCTCCCGTTTCAAATGGAATGACGGCCGGCACTACAGGTCGTGCAAAGCGCGTCGAAGCCCTCAAGATCAATCTGCTTTCACAGGATGGCAGCCCTTTGGGGAATGACAGCATTTCGGTCCAATCTCACATTTCCGGGATCGGATGGGAGCTTCAGCCGGTGGGCAACGGGCAGGCTTCTGGTACAGTTGGACAGTCGCGAGCCATCGAGGCAATCAGGCTATCCTTGTTGGGCAGTCTTTCTGATTCGTATGACATTTGGTATCGTGTTCATTCTGCAAATGTTGGTTGGCTTGGCTGGGCCTCAAATGGTGAACCCGCTGGAACACAAGGCTATGCTTACCAGATCGAAGCTATTCAGATTAAGGTGCTTCCAAAAAATGCTCAAGGTGCGCCAGCGCGTGGCGATGCCTTTAAGGATCATTCTCAGGAACCGCCTACCGTTTCCTATCGATCTCATGTCTCCAATGTCGGATGGATGGGTGCTGTCGCGGACGGAAAGACATCTGGGGCCATTGACTCAAGAAATGCAATCGAGGCACTGTCGCTTGGTGTTAATTGGTATGGTCGCGGTGGCTCCATTTCCTCTCGCGCGCACGTCTCTGGCTTTGGTTGGCAAGGCTGGTCTTCAGGCGTCATTGGCACGACCGGGCAGTCTCGGTCCATTGAGGCCGTTCAGTTTAAGTTGAACGGCGAGATTTCTGCAACTTATGGCATTTGGTACCGTGTGTATGCTTCCAAATTGGGCGGATGGCTGGGCTGGACGTCTAACGGGTCTCCTGCGGGCTCGGTGGGGAAGGGTGCCGCCATTCAGGGTGTTCAGATTTTATTGGTCGAAAAAAGCGGATCTGCTCCCGGCGATACGTTGAACCATTTCATTGGGGCAACGGATGTTCTAAGCGGGAGCTCGCTCGGTCTTAACGGAAAAAGCCTGGGCTCCGTACAAGGCAAATCAATCTTATTGGGCTCTGAGAACGGCTCTGAACCTTTAACCTCGCTCTCTATCTCGTTTGATAATCAAGAGATTTTAGGCTCAATTGACTATTTCGGCTTCTTTGAATTTGGCGGATGGAGTGGTGCTGTTTCTGACGGTGCTGCGCTTAACTCTAAAAACGATGGGCGTGTTTTAAAGGCGGTGAGATTGACTCTTACTGGAGATTTGTCTAAAGCCTATGACGTTTGGTATCGCTGTTTTGATTCCAAAAAAGGATGGCTTGGTTGGGCGTGTAATGGCTCGGATGCGGGGGCAACGATATCGGGTTCATTCCTTAAGGCTGTCGAAGTAAGGATTGTCGGTAAAGGCGCCGGCGCTCCCGGGATAACGGACGGAGCATTTGTTTCTGATACTTCCGCCGATTGCGCCCACGTTGTATATCAGGCTCATTCGGCTAACCGTGGGTGGTCTCCATCTGTTTTAGATGGGCAAGATGCCGGCACAACGGGAAAATCGCTTTCGCTTCAAGCTTTAAACGTGTCGTTGTCCGGTGTGGATGATGATTCTCTGGTTGAGGCACGAGCTCATGTTGCCAATATTGGTTGGCAGGAATGGCGGTCTGCCGGTTATGTTGGGACCGTTGGACAAGGATTGGCCATTCAGGCTCTTGAGCTGCGCATTAATGGTCCCCTCGCGAATCAGTATGACATCTACTATCGAGTTCATTCGGCTGGTTATGGTTGGTTGGGTTGGGCCAAAAACGGCGATTCCGCTGGAACTACCGGGTTAAATATCCAGATAGAAGCTGTCCAAATTAAGCTTGTCGCGAAGGGCGGGAATCCTGGCTCATCGTCTGCGCCCGCATTTATCTCTGCTCCAGCTCTAACGCTCCAGGCGCATGTCGCCACGCTTGGTTGGATGAATCCCGTTGGCAACGGTGGTGTTGCGGGCACAACCGGCAGATCGCTTGCTATTGAGGCGCTGAAGTTGAATGTCTCCAGTAGCGTATCAGGCGGTATTGAGTACTCCGCCCATGTACAGGATGTGGGCTGGCAAGGTTGGACTTCCAATGGGAATGTCGCTGGCACAGTAGGCTGCGCAAAGCGTATCGAGGCTCTTAAGATTAAGTTGACCGGTGATTTATCGAACTACTTTGATGTTTGGTATCGAGCATATTGCCAAGACTTTGGGTGGCTCGACTGGACCTCAAATGGGCAGCCTGCGGGTACGTCTAGGATAGGCTGCAGAGTCGAGTCTGTTCAAGTGAAGATTGTTCCCAAGGGCGCTGGTGCTCCCGGTTCTACTGCGCGTCCGTTTACTGACCAGCCCTTGTTGCCGGCAGATATGATGACTATGCTTAATCGAGCTAATAGATATTCGAGCAGCACAAGCTGGCTCATTATGGTTGACAGGCAAGCATGCCGCCTTGGAGTTTTTCGTGGACAGCGCGGGTCGTGGAGTTACGCTCAATACTGGACTTGCTCTACCGGCGCCCCTAGTACTCCAACGCCTACGGGTGAGTATACCGTCACCGGCAAGGGCTACTCGTTTGGACATGGGTATACCTGCTACTACTACACGCAGTTTTACGGTGACTATCTGTTCCATTCAATACCGTACTACCAGGGAACTTTTAATCCCATGGACAGCCGAATGGGAATGCATGTTTCACAAGGCTGCGTGCGTTTGCCCATTGATCGCGCTAAATGGATTTGGGATAACGTGCCCCTTGCTACCAAGGTGGTAATCTACTAACTATTCCCGTAAGCGGTGAGAGCTTGTTAGAGGGCCCTTTCCTGTTGCCGTAGTCTTGGCAACAGGAAAGGGCCCTTGCCGTTGGATTAGGCTCCTTTTTCTTCGTTCACCTAATTGGTGACATTAATGAAGCTAACTCCCGATAGTATGGTTATTGACGACCGTCTATCTAGGAGGCGATTCTTTTGAAAAGGCAATTTAGAGCATTTATTGTTCTGATTTCCTGCTTCATGACGATGCTGCTTTTGAGCCCTTTGGCTTGTTGGGCAGATCAAAATGTTGGTTCCAACGAATATGAATCCGTTCCAGAGACCCAATCCGACCCCTCGGATCAAACTGCTGCTGTAGCCGATGAAACGGCGCCTTCGATTGATGCTACCGTGGAGCCCAAAGAGGCGGCCCCGGACGTCAGCTATAAATCTCACATTTCAGGCATTGGTTGGGAGCCGACGTTTACATCGAATGGCTCGACCTCTGGCACAACAGGCCAGTCCCGTAGGCTTGAAGCACTCAGGGTTTCCCTCCCTAATTCAGAAGACCTTGGTATCGAATACCGCTCTCATGTTCAAAATGAAGGCTGGCAGGATTGGGTTTCTAATGGAGCCGTCTCCGGCACAACGGGAAAGGGCCTTCAGATTGAAGCCGTCGAGCTCAAGCTGACGGGCAACAGGGCGGCTTCTTATGACCTGTATTATCGCGTTCATGCTTCTAATTTCGGCTGGCTTGGATGGACTTCAAATGGGTCGACTGCGGGAACCACCGGTTGGTCTTATGCCGTTGAAGCAATACAGATCGTCATTGTAAAAAAGGGTGACGCGGCGCCCGGCGATACTGCTGGTGCCTATGTCCCATATGTCTTTAATTGCTCTCTTTCTCAGGTTGGGGAGACGACTAAAGTAACCCTGAATATTCCGCAGATCGAGGATATAAAACGACTCGGGATCGCTGATTCGATAAAGGTGGCAGGCTCCATGTCGTATGGAGGGAGGGTCACCCGTTCCGTCTCAAGCACGATTGCACTCGGAGATCTGGGCTCTAGCTCCAGTGAAATTGAATTTAGCGATTATGGTCCGTTTGACGTTACGTTGCAGTATTTGAAGAACGGAAACATCGTTCAAGAGGACCATCAGTCAATTGGCATTTCTGCGAGTGAGTACAACCTTGCCCCTTTGAGTGCTTCTTTCCCCGTTGTTCTCTATTCGCTATCTTTCTGGGATATCAGTACCTCTTCTGCTGGAACGACCGTTCCGTCAATTGTAATGCTCGATCGTCCAAGTGCCTATAACTGGAACTCGCTTCCATCCGGGATGTACGGTCTTCCGTATCTGACTCATGAGGAGAATGCTTCTAGTTCGAGCTATCAGGCGTTCGCGGATTATGTCGCTGCTCTCTACAAGATCAATCCCAAGGCAAAGTTCAATCTGTATATCAATGACATCACCTGTTCGTTGATCCATAGGATGATTTACGCCAACAAGATTCCCGCAGGCCAATACTCCATTCGGCTGTTGTCCGATGGATCCGCCACGTATGTCTTTACCAACGAAGCCTTTGACGTTAAGGATCCAGATTCTAAGCAAGCGGAGCTGATTACTTTATGGAACGCCGCCAAGAATAAGGAATACGAAACCGGTGAGGTCTCAAAGTCGTATAGCGATTATCACGATCACTGGGATTCTATGTATGCCGTGCTGAGTATTGAGCCTGGCACTCAGTGGTGGATGACTCGAACGAATCTGTTTACGAGCGGTGACGATAATGCCTTTGCGAATAAGATCGCATCCGACCCTAACGTTAAGAAGATGAACGTTTCGAGCATGCTTACGAGCCTGCAGAATAGGGGAGAGGACACGGTCCAAGCGTTTAAGGCTCTGTACAACTTTAACGATGGTTATTTTGATGCGGCTACTCAACAGGGCAAAAAGGTAATGATGCTGCTTGGAACGTATGTTACTTACGAGCAGAATTTTGACGACTATGCCAACTTGACTGAAGTTATCTATGGCGATGACTATTTGTATTATTACAAGGGGCATCCAAACACGCCGACGGGCATGTATCCCCAAAAGCAGGAACAGCTTGACCGTCTTGGCATTACCGATGTCGATTCTTCCGTTGCAGCGGAGCTGATTCTCTTCTTTAATCCGGAGATCGGTCTGTCTGGTTATGGGTCTAGTACGTATAACTCGGCCAGTGCTGATGCTGCTGGTGGTCTTTGGAATTCCACGAAGGCCGAGGCCTTGAAGCCGGGTGCCGTTATCGATTATTCGATTATGGATTGGTTTGCTTCTCCAGTTACCGAAGACACGGATGCTGAAATCAGATCCCTTTGCAAGCAGGGCGACTCTTGCTATCTCGTAGAATTTTCGGATTCCATACTTGCTTCGGCAAATTACGACTTTGCTATCTATTCGCACAACAGTGGCGCTCTGATTTATTACAAGAAGAGTGAGTCGGGCTACGATGTTGTCAAGGTGTCGCGAGGCTCTCTTGACGTCTTGGCAACTTCACATGTTTCGAATGACGGCTGGCAGTCGGCTTCCAAGGGCGGAAATGTTTCTGGTACCGTTGGTCAGTCCAAGGCTGTCGAGGCTATTACTCTCAACCTTCAGAATGTTCCCTACGACGGCAGCTTGGAGTACAGGACACATGTTTCCGATTACGGTTGGCAAGACTATGTGAAAGAGGGAGAAGTCTCCGGTACTACGGGTCAGAGCAAGTCTGTCCAGGCAATTCAAATTCGACTTACTGGTGAGATGGCCAATCGTTATGACGTTTACTATCGTGCTCATGTTCAGGATAAGGGCTGGCTTGGCTGGGCCTGCAATGATCAGGTTGCCGGAACGACTGGGTTTGGCTTGAGACTCGAGGCATACCAGGTCGTTTTGGTTGAAAAGGGTTCGCCTGCACCAGGGGATACGAGTCGGCCCTCTATTCAGAGAACTTTTTCAATAAGGGCTCATGTTTCAAACCTTGGATGGCAGGAACCTGTTTATGAGGGCATGACGTCGGGCACAACTGGTCGAAATCTTGCTGTTGAGGCGTTGACGATTAATAAGCCCGACCTTGGGTATTCCGGTAACATCGAGTATCGAGCTCATGTTCAGAATATCGGCTGGCAAGAGTGGGTCAAGAACGGCAAAGCTGCTGGCACTACGGGAAAGTCTCTATCCATAGAGGCTGTTGAAGTTAAGCTGACGGGTGATCTTGCCAAGCATTATGACGTCGTCTATAGAGCTCATGTGCAAAGCAAGGGCTGGCTCAATTGGGTTAAATCGGGCGAGTGCGCCGGCACGACTGGAGAAGCCCTGCATATGGAAGCGTTTGAGGTTAAGCTGGTTGACAAAAGCTAGCGTATAAATAGAAGCTGAAACCAATGGGGCGATATCAGTATTTCGATATCGCCCCATTGGTTTATTTGATATTGCGCATTTTAAATAGATAGCGTCGTCGGTAAAGGGCTACCTACGGATAATGCAGAACAGCGAGCTTAGAATTGCTATTGAACAACCAAGGATAATTGAGTAGTTGATGCCATTCATATCGGATATAGCAATAAGGGGTATGGCGCTAACAATGGCGCATGTGAAAGCGACGCCATTGCAGATCAGTGTTTGCTTCATTCGTCTTTGGATAATCAAAACGTCATTGCAATAAAGAAGAAGGCCTACAGCTGCTGTCGCGATTAAAACGTATGGGAACAAATATGTGTAGGGCTGAATGCTGTCTCCGAATGCAATAATTAACAGTTTGCTGCCAACGAGACTTAAAGCTAAAACGCAAATACCCATTACGAGAATGAGCATTCCCATGGTTTTAATAAATGATTTGAGAAATAGAGCTCTATCTTTCTTGAGATCTGCAGCGAGTTTTCCGATTAGAGGGCTATACAAGTAGGTGGCAGCAACTTGAATTAAAACTGCAGGTGTCGCAACACTTGCATAATGTCCGAGTGCTTCGCTTCCGTTCACAATACCGAAATACTGGCGAACCGAAGATACAATGGAGTTGGCTAACAGACTAGCTAACATTGCAAAGAAGCATATTTTGGCCAACGATAATAGTGTTGAATTATCAAAAATGGGCTTGATGGAACCGAATCGTCTTGCGTGCGGCAAGTCGTAAACAATAGTGACAAGCATGCAGCTTACTGTCATTGAAACAATGGCAGTTGAAAGGCTATCCGTTAAGGCTAATCCAGCTGAAAAAGTACAAAGTGATAAAAAGCCTCGAATGAATTGCGAAATGCCGATATAGTCCATTCTTCCGTTCTTTTGATAAATGCCATACAGCACATCGCTAAAGCTCTCATCTGTTTTAAAGACAAGGTAAAGGAACGAGACGGTGATTAGACTCATTTGGCGATTTGTGGCTACGGGGATATAGACGGCGCAAACGATCCAGCCGATAAGAATTGTTATTAAGCGAAATGCGATATAGCTTGAGTTGCTGAATTGATTTGAAATATCAGATACTTGGAATGTGCGCACTTTATATAAAGCTATTGAGGCAAATATAATTCCCGTTGCCATTGCGAAGGCATAGAGACCGGAGTTTCCATAGGAAGACGAAAGCCTTACAACCATTACGGTCGTAACCCATTGGCAGCCAAGATAGCAAAGACATCCTATTGCATTAAAAAAGGTATTCTGTGCTACTGATAATGGCTCAATAGCTCTCTGCTTTGAATGTCTTTCATTTTGAATGTTCACGGTACTTAACCACACTTTTCGGTCTCATATAAATAGATGATGCATAATGATAGTGAAACTTTTGGTTGATGATAATTGTTTCACACTGTGTTCTATACTTTTAGGGTTACTGATGTTCTTCTAAGGATAATGATGGTTTCTAAATCGCGCGTGCTGGTGATAATTCCCGCATATAACGAGGAAGATAATATTGTTGCAACCGTTCAATCTGTCGTAGATTGTGGTTACGATTATGTTGTCGTTAATGACGGGTCGACAGATGATACCCTTCAGATTTGTAAGGACAATGGCATAAATGTGCTCGACTTACCTCAGAATTTGGGCATTGGTGGTGCTGTACAGGCGGGGCATAAGTATGCTCAACGGTTTGGTTATGACATTGACGTTCAAGTTGACGGCGACGGTCAACATGATCCATCGTATATCCCGCATCTAATTAAGGAGATTGCAAATGGAAGCGACCTCGTAATTGGGTCTCGCTTTCTTGAGAAGACCGATGGTTTTCAATCGACATTCATGAGGCGTCTTGGAATAAGGTGGCTTTCTTACGTTATTTCAATCACGACTCACTCTAGAATTTCAGATCCGACTTCTGGTTTTAGGGCATGTGGAGCAAAGGCGATAGGGCTTTTTTGTAAAAAGTATCCAGCGGATTATCCAGAACCGGACTCGGCTGTTGCTGCAATGGTTAAGGGTCTTACCGTTACCGAGGTACCGGTTGTAATGAAGGAGCGCCAGGGAGGAAAGTCTTCCATTTCTGGATTTAGCAGCGTTTATTACATGATAAAGGTAACACTTGCAATTATTATTTCCGCTTATTCGAATTGAGGATCTTTACTATGCAAATGTCGTTGCGTGTCGGAATAATTGCTGCATGCTTGCTTTTGGCCGTATTTGTCCTTCGCCTTGTTCTTAAAGATAAGCTGCAATTGAAGTATTCGCTTTTGTGGCTTGGGCTTGTTCTCGCGTTGCTGGTGTGTGCGCTTTTTCCCCAACCTTTATATGTGATATCGTCCTTTTTCGGGTTCGCGACTTTATCTAACTTCATTTTCGTTGTTGGGTTTTTATTTCTGTTATGTATTGTTCTTTCTCTGGGCTGCTTGTCGAGCAAGCAGACAACAGCTATCGCTAATTTAAGTCAACGGATAGCTCTATTGGAGAAAGAGATCGAATCAATCCGCGAGGAGTAATTTACGGTGTTTACTTCCGATGACCACACCTTCGTGGTTTGTGCATATGGTGAGTCTCCTTATTTGGGAGAGTGCGTCTCGTCTTTGATGAGCCAAACGGTCAGATCGAATATCATTATTTCGACTTCGACACCAAACAATCATATTCAGTCCATTGCTAATAAAAACGGTTTACCGCTATTTATCAATAGCGGTAAACCCGGAATTGCTCATGACTGGAATTGTGCCGTTGAGCATGCTGAGACGTCACTAGTCACAATTGCTCATCAGGACGATGTGTACCTTCCTGAATATACGAAGAAGATGCTCGAATGTGCAAATTTGGTCAGTGATATGTCGATCTTTTTTTCAGATTATGGAGAGCTCAGAAACGATGAACCCGTCGATGACACTCCTCTTTTGAATTTTAAAAGATTCCTGCTTCGAGGTATAAAGAAGAAAGGGTATTTTGCGAGCAGAAGGGAAAAGCATCGTCTTCTCTCATTCGGCTCTCCCATTTGTTGCCCATCGGTAACTTACAACTCTTCAATTCTCCCAACCCCTCTTTTTTTAGATGATATGAAATGCAGTCTTGATTGGGAAACTTGGGAGCGTTTTTCGCGCCTGGATGGCTCCTTTGTTTATTCGGCTAGCATTTTGATGCGGCATCGTATTCATGAAGGCTCTGAAACTACTGCTTCTATAAAAGATGAAACTAGAAGCAGGGAGGATCTAGAAATGTTTCTGAAGTTCTGGCCCAAACCTTTGGCCCGGATTTTGAACTATTTCTATTCATTCAGCATGCGCAGCAATGACGTATAGGATATATTCGTTTTTGCCCCTTAACTCTTGGAGCTTTTAATGCTTAATTGTAAATCGCTGGTCCGGTTTGCCGGATGCTTCTGCTTCATTTTATTTTGCTTATATTGGTTTATGTTAAATCCTAGACTGATTGTGCTCGTTACCGAAGCTGCGTTGTGCTTGGTCTTTCTTTTAATTGTTGCTAACGATTCTATTCGGATTTCCGATAATGCGAAGTACTTGCTATTACTTTTGTTTTTCTGTCTTTTAATGTGCTTTGTATTCACCCCTTTTTCTGTACCAGATGAAGCACATCATTTTTTTTCGTCTTATTGGCTTCTTGATATGTTGCCCGGCGGGCATGGGGTAGCATCTGACGGATTTTATGTTCGTTCATCAGATTACGATTTATACAGAAACACAGATCCTTATATATCTGGAGTGAACTATAACGATTTAATTAAGGGCCTTTTTTCGACTACATCTAATCTAAAAATCGAGAACTTTTCTGAAATAAGTTATACCTTTGGTGGCGAAAATATTCCTGCAAAGATTGGGTCTCTTGTAGGTCTTTTTCTAGGGCTCAGCTTAAATTTGAACTCATATTTAACGTTTTATCTTGGTCGTATTGGATCTATTGTCGTTTTTGTGGCCTGCTCTTTTTTTGCTTTTAAGACTGCTCCGAAGGGTAAATGCATCATTGCTTTTGTGTCTTTCCTGCCCATGACGCTCCATCTTGCGGCTTCTTATTCATATGATTCTGGAATTATCGGCTATTCTTTAATTGTATTTTCGCTTTTGATGAAGGGTTTTTTTTCTTCAGACGGTCACTTGGACAGCCGATTTATTGCGCTGGTGTTTCTGTTCAGCGCTTTACTTGCTCCGTGTAAAGTTATCTATTCAGGAATAATATGTCTATTTTTGCTTATCCCCTTATCTAAATTTAAGTCAAAACGCGATGGCAAGTTCTTTAAAATTGGCCTTGTGTTTGTAATGCTCACATCGGTAATTTTGTTTAGAACGGCGTCGATTGCTAACCTAACTGCCCAAAGCGGTCAATCGGTTCGCGGGCTAGAGACTGGCACTTTCTACACTCTCTCTGACATCATCTTTCATCCCTGTCACAGTTTTAAGATGCTTATGGCTACTTTTGATTCGTTAGGTGATTTTTATTGGTTGACTACTCTTGGTTATTCGCTTGGCTGGTTTCAAAAGAGTTTAATTATGCCGACCTTTTTAATGCTCCCATATTTGTTTTTTGGGTTCATGTGCCTTGTGGGGTCAGCGTCAGATGACCGCTATCTAGCTCCGAAAGTCGCCGTAGCATTTGTTGTGGCGTTTCTGGTTGCTTTTGCTGGAGCCTTTGTTTCGATGTGGATCGGATGGACGTTTAATACGGAGGAACTCATTATGGGTGTTCAGGGGAGGTATTTTTTACCCGCCCTTCCTGTGCTGATGTTTGGATTGAGGACAGCTAAAGTTAGATGCGAGGCGAATGTCTGCAATCTTGTGCTCTATGGCACCTGTCTCGCTAATTGCATCTATATAGTTAGATTGATCAGTATAGCGGCGCTTTAGCATCCTATATTCTGTCGGCATCCTATCCTTGCCGTTTGTGAGTGAATTGTTATCGTTAAAACTTTGCTAGAGAGTATTTCATCTGATTATTCTTATTAGTTTCTACTTTAAAAAGGTTGGTCACTTTTATGGGCATTAGTTATCGAGGGATATGTCGGGGATTCGGTGCCGCGTATATTCCGTTCTTCTTGCAGCAGAGCGAAATAGATAATATTTCTGTTAGCGTTGTTACAGATGCGGGGGCTAGCGTTCCGTTTTCGCTTCATTATCAACTTGAAGAAGAAGTTGCCACTATTGCGGTCCCTCTTCTTTCCTGTAAGGGCTTGTTGATTTCCGTAACCGGAAAGTGCGGGTTTAAAACAAGATTATCTTTTAATGCTATAAAATGGCTATCTCGATTCAATTATAAAATTAACTCTTCATTAACATCTCGGTTTAGGGATATTGAATCTGATTCATATTTTGGAAAAATACACGTTCGTTGTAATGTCGCAATTGAGGCATATAACAAAGATGAGATTATCATTAAGGGGGTTATTTGTTCCCCACAGCGAGATTCCGTTAAGAATGTATATGTGACTAACGGAGATTCAAACATACTCGATGAGTATCATGTCGGAATGGGACATCCTTCTCAGATTGGCTTTCAGGGTTTTCATCGCTACGAGACAAGTTTTTCATTGAGGATTCCTAAGGGCGATAAGACATTTTGCTTGGTTGCTTCTGGAGACTCCCCCTATGGCTCAGGTTTTCTGTCTCTCGACCCGGCTGCTGTTAAATTTATGCTGGATTCGAAGTCTCCAGTCTTTTATAAATCTGCTTATATTGAGTCCTATGCACACGCTTCAAAAATGCGAAATCGTTCGCTATCTTTCGTTCGCTCTAACGATGTTCCCTCAATTCAACAGGGTGTGAAATTTAGCATTATTGTTCCTCTCTTCAATACCCCTGTCTCTTTTTTCTGGGATATGGTTAATTCGGTTGAGGAGCAGGTTTATGAAAATTGGGAGTTAATTCTTGTAAATGCTAGCCCGAATAATGCTGCGCTTTCTGATGAGCTTGCTAGACTGTCGGATTCAAGAGTTAAGGTTGTTCCCTTAACTGAAAACAAGGGAATTGCTGAGAATACAAACGCCGGTATTGAGGCTGCTTCCGGTGACTACATTGTGTTTTTCGATCATGATGATACGCTCGACCGATTTGCCCTATACAGGTATGCGGAACGGATATCGATTCATCCTGAAACAGATGCCCTATATTGTGACGAAGACTTTTTAAATGAAGATGGTGAGTATGTCGACCCTCACTATAAATCTGACTTGAATCTCGATCTTTTACGTGTTCACAATTACATTACTCATTTGCTCTGTGTTCGTGTTTCATTCGTTAAAGATCTCATGCTTCGCAAATCATTCGATGGTGCACAAGACTATGATTTCTTGCTGCGTCTTTGCGAAAGAACTAAGAATATTTTCCATGTTCGCGAGGTTCTCTATCACTGGCGTATCAGCGATTCGTCTACCGCTAAGAGTGCTGGTAATAAGAATTATGCCGACGAGGCAGGCAAACGCGCTTTGCAAGAGCATTTGGATAGGTGCGGCCTAAATGCCGTAGCGGAGCTGACCGATACCCCCTGTTTCTATCATGTTTCATACGCCATTAAGGATGAGCCCCTTGTAAGTATTGTTATTCCAAATAAGGACAGCGTTGAAGTTCTCCGCAGATGTATTGATTCAATTGAAAGCAAAACATCTTATTCGAGCTACGAGATTCTTATTATCGAAAATAACAGTGTCGAGAAAGAGACATTCGAGTATTACGACAGCGTTTGCGCCACTTTTGATAATGTTCGAGTTGCAACCTGGGAAGGCCCCTTTAATTATTCTGCTATTAATAACTACGGTGTCGGTATGACCAATGGCGAGTACCTTTTGTTCTTGAATAATGATACTGAAGTTATTGAGCCGAACTGGCTTTCTTCAATGCTTGGTTTCTGCCAACGCGATGATGTGGGTGCCGTTGGCGCAAAACTTCTCTACCCTGATAACACCGTTCAGCATGCTGGCGTTTTAATGATTTACTGCAACAGCGAGAACGAAATGGGCGGCCCCATTCACGTCTTCAATAATATTGACCGTGACGATCCTGGCTATATGCGCCGAGCTGTAATCTCTCAGGACCTTTCCGCTGTTACTGCAGCCTGCATGATGACGAAACGCTCTATATTCGAACAGCTGGGCGGTTTTAATGAAAGTTTTGAAGTGGCCTTTAATGATGTTGATTATTGCCTAAGGGTTCGTTCTCTTGATCAGTTGGTCGTGTTTGATGCTGATGCGCTTCTTTACCACTATGAGTCGTTTAGCCGTGGTTATGAAACTGGTGCAAAGAGGGCTCGTTTTATGCGTGAACAGGGTAAATTGCGGACTGCATGGGCCGATTATTATGTAAATGGTGACCCTTACCATTGTCCGATGAGCACGCGTTAGCTTGCTTTGTCTGATGGGCCAGTCCGTACGTATGCAACCTAGTGCGGATTGGCCACTGTTTACTGACGAAGCCAAGCAATGCTTGGTCCCCTGGGCTCTCTGTAAATTTAATTGTGTATGTGTTCATTTGGTTCATGGTTCTTGTGCATAGTTCAAGCTTTTCAATTCCATTCATCTTAGAATGGAATTGAATTAAAACTATGTTTTGGAAGGCTTATCAGCTATGAAAGGCATCATCCTCGCCGGCGGGTCCGGCACCCGCCTGTACCCGCTCACGCTCGTGACCTCCAAGCAGCTGCTGCCGGTCTACGACAAGCCCATGATCTACTACCCGCTCAGCACCCTCATGCTGGCGGGCATCCGGGACATCCTGGTCATCTCCACGCCGACCGACCTGCCCAACTTCGAGCGCCTGCTCGGGGACGGCTCGCGCTACGGCGTGAACCTCTCCTACGCCGAGCAGCCCTCGCCGGACGGCCTGGCCCAGGCCTTCACCATCGGCGAGGAGTTCATCGCCGGCGAGCCGTGCGCGCTCGTGCTCGGCGACAACATCTTCTACGGCAACGGCCTGTCGCGCCACCTGACGCGCGCCGTCCAGAACGCTGAGTCGGGCCGCGCCACTGTCTTCGGCTACCACGTGGACGACCCCGAGCGCTTCGGCGTCGTCGAGTTCGACGGCGAGGGGAGGGCCGTCTCCATCGAGGAGAAGCCCGCAGAGCCCAAGAGCTCCTACGCCGTCACCGGCCTGTACTTCTACCCGGGCGACGTGGCCGCCAAGGCTCACAAGGTTCAGCCTTCCGCGCGCGGTGAGCTGGAGATCACCACGCTCAACCAGATGTACCTGGAGGAGGGGACGCTGTCCGTGGTGACCCTCGGACGCGGCTACGCGTGGCTGGACACCGGCACCATGGAGAGCCTGCACGAGGCCGCGGAGTTCGTCCGCGCCGTGGAGCACTCCCAGGACCTGCCGGTCTCGGTCCCCGAGGAGATCGCCTGGGAGAACGGCTGGATCACGACCGCGGAGCTGGAGGAGGCCGCGAAGGCCTACGGCAAGTCGGTCTACGGCCAGCACCTCAAGAAGGTCGCCGCCGGCGAGATCGTCAACAGCCCGCGCGAGTACTAGCGCCTTCTTGCTTTCTTTTAGGGGCCACCGTTATTTGGTGGCCCCTTTCGTTATGATTACGGTGACCATATAGCCAATATGATTGGGAGTGGATGTGTTAAGCGTCTACTTTGGCGATATGCCAGAAGCGATTTACAACACAGCGACATATTTCAAAAACTCTTACCGGTCTTCTTGGATTACGGATCCCTATGCGGTCTCGATAATTAAAGATGTCGATCGATCGGATGTTGTCTCCGAAAACGTCATCGAAAGCCCTGTGCTTGGTTCCATCTCCCCACTCCAGCTTTCTGGTGGCGTGAAAACGTTGCTGCTTATGAGATTTGATCGTAAGCATATTTTTAACGCTTCGACCTGTGGTGATAACTGTGCCAAGTGGATTCTCGACATCGCGAAAGACCGCAAGCTCGTTGTGAATCTCTATCATGTGATGGACTTTGGTCGCGAGGAGTTTAAAATCAAAGTCGTGAACAGCGGTCGAATCGTTCATAACATGGCCGAATTGATTCACGAGTCAATTCCGTATCTGTAGGTGCTGCTTATGAACGGTTCGCATCTTGTTAAGATTTCCCGCCGTAGGGGAACCAAGTACACATTTACCATCAAGCGAAACATCACTATTGTGCGTGGCGATAGCGGCACGGGTAAGACGACACTGTTTGATATGGTCGCAGACTACATGCGAACGGGTGAGCAGTCGGGTGTTTCCTTGCAATGCGATTGTCCCTGTGTCGCCCTGACCGATTATGATTGGCGAAACCAGCTTTCGTCCGTTCATGACTCGATTGTATTTGTCGATGAGGGCTTAAAAGAGATTCATTCTGATGAGTTTGCCCATCATGTGCTGTATTCCTCGAATTATTTCGTGCTGATCTCAAGGGCTGATTTTCCTAATCTTCCGTATAGCGTGGATGAGATTTATAAGATTAAGACGAGCGGAAAATACCATTCTTTCGTCCCTGTTTATCAAGATCGTGGGAATCATCGTTATGCTATTTCCCGGTCGGCTCCAAAACAGGACTTTTCTATCCTTCTATGCGAGGACAGCAAGTCTGGTTTCCAGTTCTTTGAACGGCATTTCGCTGACAGTGAGCTTTCCTGTGCTTCGGCCATGACGAACAGCGCGATTTTGGGCTGGTTGGATCAGCATCTCGACGATCGCGTGTTTGTTGTTGCGGACGGAGCGGCATTTGGGTGCTATGCGGACCGCGTCCTTAAGCTGCAAGACATTCACCGCGATGCTGTTACGGTTTGTCTTCCCGAGTCATTCGAGTGGCTTCTACTGAGCTCCGGCGTAATTTCAGGGCTAGATGTTAAGACGGTTTTGAAAACCCCAGAAGCCTTTGTAAACAGTGAGAAGTTTAAAAGCTGGGAGGATTTCTTCTATAAATACTTACGTGAAATAACTGGGGATTCGGTTTTTCACTACGACAAAGACTGCATTCCGGAGGCGTTTTGTACAGGAGGTAATTCAGCGAAGGTTATGGCTCTTATCGCATGCCGAAATGTCCGATAGTTTTGTTGAATAGCGTCGCGGCGTCACTTCCTGCGGCATACTAAAGAAGCTGTACATGCTTCAGATTGGATTTTCATGTCTGAGATTTTTGAACCCAAGAACATTATCGTCACGGGCGGCTGCGGCTTCATCGGCAGCAACTTCGTCCACTACGTGGTCGACAACCACCCCGGGGTCCACGTGACCGTTCTGGACAAGCTGACCTACGCCGGCAACCCCGAGAATATCGCGGGCCTGCCCTCCGACCGCGTCGAGCTCGTCGTCGGCGACATCTGCGACGCCGAGCTGCTGGACCGCATCGTCCCCGGCCACGACGCGATCGTCCACTACGCCGCCGAGTCCCACAACGACAACTCCATCGCCGACCCCGAGCCGTTCCTTCGCACCAACGTGGAGGGCACCTTCCGCCTGCTGGAGGCCGTGAGGAAATACGGCGTCCGCTACCACCACGTCTCCACCGACGAGGTCTACGGCGACCTGGCGCTCGACGACCCCGCCAAGTTCACCGAGGAGACGCCGTATCACCCGAGCAGCCCGTACTCGAGCACCAAGGCGTCCTCCGACATGCTCGTGCGCGCCTGGACCCGCACCTACGGCCTTCGCACCACGATCTCCAACTGCTCCAACAACTACGGCCCCTACCAGCACGTGGAGAAGTTCATCCCCAGGCAGATCACCAACATCGTCGACGGGGTCAAGCCGAAGCTCTACGGCCGCGGCGAGAACGTCCGCTACTGGATCCACACCGAGGACCACTCCTCGGCCGTCTGGGACATCCTGACCCGCGGCCGCATGGGGGAGACCTACCTCATCGGGGCCGACGGCGAGAGGGACAACATCACCGTGCTCCGCATGATCCTCGAGGCCATGGGCCGCGACCCCGAGGACTTCGACTGGGTCGCCGACCGCCCCGGCCACGACCGCCGCTACGCCATCGACTCGACCAAGCTCCAGCGCGAGCTCGGCTGGAGGCCGGCGCACACCGACTTCGCAGAGGGGCTTAAGC
Source organism: uncultured Collinsella sp. (assembly GCA_900542905.1). Taxonomy (GTDB): domain Bacteria; phylum Actinomycetota; class Coriobacteriia; order Coriobacteriales; family Coriobacteriaceae; genus Collinsella. The sequence goes on along the minus strand of UQPF01000001.1, from coordinate 175,361 downwards.
AGACGATCGACTGGTACGTGGAGAACGAGTCCTGGTGGCGCCCGGCCAAGGAGGCCACCGAGGCCCGCTACCGGGCACAGGGCCAGTAGGCCGAACCCCGACGGACCGCACCGCGGGGCGCCCGCGCGGGGCCGCAGGGCATGGGGATGATCCTGCGTCCCCGCGCGGGCGCCCCCGGTTACCCAACCTCTTCGATAGGAGCTTTTCCCACATGGCAGACATCGCATTCGAGAAGGACCTCTCCGTCGCCGAGACCGGCATCGAGGGCCTGAAGGTCGTCGACCTCGCCGTCCACGGCGACTCGCGCGGCTGGTTCAAGGAGAACTGGCAGCGCGCCAAGATGACCGCCCTGGGCATCCCGGACCTCCGCGTCGTCCAGAACAACATCTCCTACAACGACAGCCGCGGCGTCACCCGCGGCATCCACGCCGAGCCCTGGGACAAGTTCATCTCCGTGGCGCGCGGCAGCGTATTCGGCGCATGGGTGGACCTGCGCGAGGGCAGCGCCACCTACGGGAAGGTCTTCACCTGCACCCTGGACCCGTCCAAGGCCATCTACGTCCCGCGCGGCGTGGGCAACTCCTTCCAGGCGCTCGAGGACGGCACCGCCTACACCTACCTGGTGGACGCCCACTGGTCCCTTGAATTGAAGAAGACCTACACGTTCGTGAACCTCGCCGACCCCGAGCTCGCCATCGAGTGGCCGATCCCGCTCGAGCAGGCCACCGTCTCCGAGGCCGACCTCAACCACCCGATGCTGAAGGACGTCGTCCCCATGGCGCCCAAGAGGACGCTCGTCACCGGCTGCAACGGCCAGCTGGGCCATGCGGTGCGCGCGCTCGCCGAGGAGCGCGGCGTGGCCAAGGACTTCGACTTCTGCGACATCGACACCTTCGACATGTCCGACCCGGACGCCTACGCACAGTACGACTGGTCGCTCTACGGCACCGTCATCAACTGCGGCGCCTACACGGCCGTGGATAAAGCGGAGACCCCCGAGGGCCGCGTGACCGCCTGGAGGGCCAACGCAACCGGCCCGGCGCTTCTCGCCCGCACCTGCGCCGAGCACGGCATCACCCTGGTCCACGTGTCCTCCGACTACGTCTTCGACGGCACGGCCGAGGTCCACACCGAGGAGGAGCCCCTCAGCCCGCTGTCCGTCTACGGCCAGACCAAGGCCGCCGGCGACATCGCCGTGGCCGGGTGCCCGCGCCACTACATCATGCGCAGCTCCTGGGTCATCGGCGAGGGGCACAACTTCGTGAAGACCATGAAAATGCTGTCCGACCGCGTCGCCGACCCCGAGGACGGGCTCGCGCAGGTCACCGTCGTGGACGACCAGCTGGGACGCCTGACCTTCACGCGCGACATGGCGCAGGCCATCTTCCATGTGCTGGACGCGAAGGCCCCCTACGGCACCTACGATTGCACCGGCTCCGGCGCCGTGAAGAGCTGGGCCGACATCGCCCGTGCCGTCTTCGAGGCCGCCAACGGCAACGGGGACAAGGTCTTGCCGGTATCGACCGCCGACTACTACGCGAGCGCCGCCGGTCCCGTCGCCCCGCGCCCGGTCCACTCCGCGCTCGACCTTTCCAGGCTCGAGTCGGTCGGGTTCAACATGCCCGACTGGGAGGAAGAGCTGGGGGAGTACCTCAAGACGCTCTAGCCGCTATTAACTTTTCGAGAGTAAAAGCCGCCGCTTGTTAACGGCGGCTTTTCTTATGCCTGGCGTATAGACCCGCTGCAACAAGGGCGACGGTGGTCGCCAGACTCACTGCAAGCCCAGAAAGGGCGCCCGGAGTCTTGTAGGTCATCACGATCCTATTCGCGCCTTTCTGCACGTTCAGGGACGACAGGCCCTTATCGGCGGCGGGCGTTAGTTCTGCGGCGGTTCCGTTTACCGTTATGTTCCAGCCCTCATCGTACGGAACGCTCAGCAGCAGGTTGCCGTCATACTTGGCGGTATACTCGCCTTCGATCCTTCCGTCCTTAAAAACCGTCGGAACAAATTCGTTCGTCTTAAGCTCGTTCATAATCTGCTGGAAAACGTCCAGATTGAGGGCGTAAAAGATCGGCTCATTGTCTTGGGGCATGTCCGTATAACCCTCTGCGACTCCGATTGACACCGTATGCTGGCTCGGGGTGTCCGATGCATCCGCAATCTGGCGGATATTATTGTCGAATCTCCAGGCCTCGTTTGTGATCGTTCGCTGGTCGATGGTAAGGGTGACTGGCCAATAACTGCCGGCGGTCGCATCTTTGTTAATGTAGAGGTATCCGATGGACTCCGCCGGAACGGTAACGCTCCATTGCTTTTGGTTCTCACCATTTTCCGTGTTCGTAGCCTCGATTTTGGTATAGAGCTCTACCTCGCGGCCCAGGATTTTGCTGTATAGGTCATTTTGCTTTTCGAAGGGGTTCTTGCCCTCTAACGTGCTGTTTTGAACGCCGCTCGAAGCTGCGATGCCAGCGCTGAGCGCATTGGGATTCTCGTAGACCGTGCTTGCGGAGTCGGTTTGATTTGCCTTTGCCGTAACGTATCCTGCGGGGCTGTGTTCGGCAATGGCGTACTTAACTCCCAGCAGGGCATCGACGGCAAGAATGGGTTCGGCATAACGGGTCGAAAACTCGCCGGCGCTGCTGTATCCAAGGGAGTTGAGCAATGCAATTGCCTGCGGGTTATTTGCGGATGAGTAGGACGACAGCTGGTTGTACCCAAGCGCTAAGCCCTCGTTGAGGGCGGCGCTATCGGTGCGCGTGGTCGTTCGATCGATGCGGTAGAATGACGCAGAATCCTGGTCTTGAATGGCTGTGATCGTGTTGGTTGCGGTAGTCACATAGGTACAGTTGGCATCTTCGGAATAGCCTGCGTACAGTTGGTTCCACATCACATGGGCGTTGATAAACAACTCAATTGCGGTGATTGTCAGGATTGGTAATACGACGGCGGGTCGATAGACATGACGAAATTTGGGCTGGCCCTCGAACACCTGCAACGAATAGCCTGCGGCCCACATCGTAAAGAAGCCCAGCAAAAAGGCTGTGCGCGAATAGAACCCGTTGGGAACGCGCATGCCGCACCAGATGTACTCGAGCGGGCTCAAAACGGAGCTAGCGATCAGGACGGCTGTGACGACGAACGTTGCGATGCGTATCTTGGCCGAAACCTTGCGGTTAAACAGTAGGCTTATTGCAAGTAACATCATGATTACGCCGCAATAGAACTGCGGCGTGTTCCCGTTATTCACCCACATGCCGGGGATGAAGCCCCTGATGAGCGATTTGAGGCCTGTTTTAAGCAAGGGGCCAAGTGCCAGCACGGGGCCGCCTTTTGCCATGGCAAGGATGGTCGGCAAAAAGGTCCAGGCGGACAGGAGCAGCCCAAGCATCATAGCCCCTGCAAATCGTAGGGCCCGGTCGAGCGTGAGCATCCAGCTAAATCCTTCTGCAGCGACGTAATCGACAAACTCAACCAATACGAAGATGCAGAGGAATAGGATGTTGATATAGGCCGTATACCAACAGAACATGACATTGAGAGCAATCGCAATAACGAGGCGTACCATATTTTGTTCGCGAATGAGCTCGTAGCATCCGAAGGCGCAGATGGGTAGCAGGATAAGGCAATCAATCCAGAGCGGATTACACAAATTACTTATGGTCCAGCTGCAAAACGTGAACGAGAGGGATAGCAAGAATGCGGCGGGCTTGGACAGGTCAAAGCGCTTTTGCACATACCAAGCGCTGCTGATGTGGATGCAGCCCAGTTTGAGCGCGGTTATGGCAAATACGAAGAGCGTCAGCTTGTCTGCGGGAAACAGCACACAGAGCAGGTTGAAGGGGCTGGCGAGGTAGTAGCTATAGAGCCCCCATGTGTTCATGCCGAGTCCCTGTGAGAAGGAATAGCGAAGGTTTGCCTCGCCTAAAAGGACGCGGCGAAACCACGCAAAGAAGTCGATGTATTGGTATTTGAGATCGTTGGTGAGAAACGATTTGTCGCCAAAGGGGTAGACATGCCCTGCCGCTGCAAGTGCGACAAAGAGTGCGACGGAAAATGCGAAGCAGGCGGCGTAGAACGCCACATTCTTGAGCGTGCTGTTATTGGGCCGTGTCATCAGATTCCTCGTTGGATTCTCGAATGATATAGATGGGACGTCGCTTGGTTTCCAAGTAGGCTTTTGCCAAGTATTCACCGATGATTCCCAGGCACAGGAGCTGCATGCCGCCAAACAGCGTTATGAGGCAGGCAAGGGAGGGCCATCCGCCTACGGGGTCGCCCCAAACAAGCGTTTTGACCAGGATGACGATAAATCCCAGGATGGCGATGAGACAGAAAACGATACCCGTGAGGGCGGCGAGGGAGAGCGGCGCTGTGGAAAAAGCGACGATGCCGTCGATGGAATAGAGGAGCAGCGACCAAAAGCTCCATTTGGTCTCGCCGGCCACGCGGTTGACGTTTACGTAGGGGAGCCATTTGGTTTTGAAGCCAACCCAGCCGTAAATGCCCTTGGAGAATCGGTTGTATTCGCCCATGGAGATGATGGCGTTGACCATAAGCCGCTTCATGAGCCTAAAATCGCGTGCTCCGTCGACGATGTCGGCCTTTGAAATGCGGTTGATGATCTTGTAGAACATACGGGCACAGAACGACCTGATGGGAGGCTCGCCTTCGCGGGTGGTCCTGCGTGTGGCGACGTTGTCGTAGTTTTCGGTCTGCAAGATCTCGTACATCTGCGGTAGGAGCGAGGGCGGGTCCTGCATGTCGGCGTCCATGGTGGCGACATAGTCGCCCTTTGCGTGCTGGAGTCCGGCGAGTAGCGCCGCCTCCTTGCCAAAGTTACGCGAGAAAGAGTGCCAGCGGATGGCGTATGGATGCGCCGCCGCGGCTTCTGCTTTCATGACGGCAAGCGTTTTGTCTGCCGAGCCATCGTCGATGAGGACGGCTTCAAAGGAGATCTCGGGGTCCTGCTGAGTCATGATGCGAACGACGCCATCGAGCTCTTTGAGAAAGATCGGAAGTGATTCCTGCTCGTTGTAGCACGGCACGACGATGGAGATGAGCGGCATGGTGGTTTACCTCTCGCTTGGCTTGGAAGTAGGGTGGCCGGGCTGGTCATCGTAGGCGTATTTGCTGTACACGTTGACCTCCCACTGCTTTTTCTCAACCTTTGCCACAGAATCCAGGATGAATCCGGTCGCAAGGCTCAGTCCGCACAGGAACATAAACGAGGCGGCGAGCATGGCGGTGGGGAAGCGCGGGACCAGACCGGTCTGAAAGTACTCAACAAAGATAGGAATGCCCAAAGCCAGGCCGATAATCGCGAATAAAAGCGCAACCAGACTGAAGAACTTCAGCGGGCGGTAGTCCTTGAACAGCGTGCCGATCATCGTAACGACTTTAATGCCGTCGCTCACGGTATTGAGCTTGGACTCGGAGCCTTCCGGACGGTCGCGGTACTCGATGGGTACATCTTTGATGCGCCAGCGGTGGTCGACGGCGTGAATCGAGAGCTCGGTTTCGATCTGAAAGCCCTCGGAAAGCACGGGGAAGGTTTTAACGAACGGGCGGCTCATGGCGCGGTAGCCGGTCATGACGTCATCGAAGCTGTAACCATAGATCCACTTGATCATGGCGCGGACCAGATTGTTGCCAAAGCCGTGGAAGGCACGCTTGTTTTCCTCGGCGTAGGTGCCGTTGGAAAGGCGATCGCCTACGGTCATATCGGCCGTGCCGTTGAGGATGGGCTCGCAGAGGGCTTTGGCCGCCTCGGCGGGGTAGGTGTCGTCTCCGTCGACCATCAGGTAGCAATCGGCGTCGATATCGCGAAACATCTGGCGGCACACGTTGCCCTTTCCCTGACGGGGCTCAAAGCGGACTGTGGCGCCGTGCTCGGTGGCGATGCGTGAGGTATCGTCCGACGAGTTGTTGTCATAGACATAGACCGTCGCCTGCGGAAGCTCGCGGTGAAAGTCGTCGATGACTTTTCCGATCGTGAGCGCTTCGTTGTAGCAAGGGATGATGACGGCGATGGATTCAGAATTCACTTAATGCTCCTTATACATTCAATCCTAGAAAGTATAGCCGTTTGGGCCTGGCATCCTAAGATGTGGGTTAGTTCTCCAGTTTTGTTGCGCGAATCGTTTGCATGGCCGTCGGGTCTATACTGTTCGTTTGTCAACGATTACGAGTAAAGGAGTTGCATCCGTGTCGGATCAGACAAAGCAACAAGAAACTCGCAGTCTGCCTGCGACGTTTGCTAAGAACGAATTTGAGAAGGACGCGTTTATCCTTCGTCAGCTGGTTACCAAGGATTTTAAGATCAAGTATCGCCGTAGCGTTCTGGGCGTCGCATGGTCGGTGCTCAACCCGCTGCTGATGATGATCGTCATGGCCATCGTGTTCTCGACGATTTTCGCCCAGGGCCGCAATGGCTCGATTACGCCCGAGATGTACCCGCTCTACTTGATCGTGGGTAACGTGACCTTTGCCGTCATGTCCGAGTCTACGAACCAGGCCCTGACGTCGATCGTGGGTGCTGCCCCGCTGCTCAAGAAGGTTAAGGTGCACCGCTGGGTCTTCCCAGTACAGAAGGTGCTCTTCTCGCTGGTTAACTTTGCCTTCTCGCTGGTCGCCGTTGCCATCGTTATGCTGTGGTTCCGCGTTATGCCTTCTTGGCACCTGATTCTGCTGCCGGTCTGCCTGCTGCTGCTTATGTGCTTCTGCATGGGCCTGGGCATGATGCTCTCCGCCCTCACGGTCTTTTTCCGCGATGTCATGCATCTGTGGAGCGTCGTCATTACGGCTTGGACCTACATTACGCCCATCTTCTGGACGACCGACTTCGTTGCGCAAATGCCGCATCTCGTGCGCATTCTGGTCTATGCGAACCCCATGTATAACTACCTGCAGTTTATGCGTGATATCTTCCTGTTCCAGACTACGCCCTCGCTTATGACGTTTGGTATGTGCGTCGCTTGGGCGGTTCTTGCGCTTGTTATTGGCTACACCGTGTTCCATAAGTCCGAGCGCAAGTTCATCCTCTACATCTAAGGAGTGCTGTGATGACTGAATCTGTTGTTGATTACAGCGAGCAGCCTCTGGCTGTCGAGGTCGACGACGTCACCATGATCTTTAACATGGCGTCCGAGTCGCTGACCAACCTCAAGGAGTACTTCATCAAGCTTGCCAAGCACGAGCTGTTCTTTGAGGAGTTTAGGGCGCTTAAGCACATCTCGTTTGATATTCATCGCGGCGAGGTTGTGGGTCTGGTCGGCACCAATGGCTCCGGCAAGTCTACGATGCTCAAGATTATCGCTGGCGTTCTTGAGCCTAGCGAGGGCAGCGTTAAGGTGCACGGTAACATCGCGCCGCTGATTGAGCTTGGTGCCGGCTTTGACCCCGAGCTGACCGCCCGCGAGAACATCTATCTGAACGGTGCCCTGCTCGGCTATACCAAGGAGTTCATCGACGCCAACTTTGACGGCATTATCGAGTTCGCTGAGCTGCAGAACTTTGTCGATATGCCGCTTAAGAACTTCTCCTCGGGCATGGTGGCGCGTATCGCCTTTGCAATCGCGACGATTACCGAGCCCGATATTCTGATCGTTGACGAGACGCTGTCCGTCGGTGATGTGTTCTTCCAGCAGAAGTGTGAGGCTCGCATTCAGCACTTTATCCAGAGCGGTGACGTGACGGTTCTGTTCGTTTCGCACTCCATGGAGCAGGTTGAGCGCATCTGCCAGCGTGCCGTTTGGATTGAGAAGGGTGACCTTCGCATGGACGGCCCGGTCGATGAGGTCTGCAAGGCGTATCGCGAGCAGTTCAACTAGGTTATAATTACTTGCGCCCGACAGGCTTGCGCTTGCTTGGGCGTGCGGTTATTTGCTCCATTAGCTCAGTTGGATAGAGCAGGGGACTTCTAATCCCAAGGTCGACGGTTCGAATCCGCCATGGAGCACCATCGTTTATTAAGCCCGGACCGCTTGGTGGTCTGGGCTTTTTCATCTTGTATGCTGCTGAAGCCGAGCGCGAGCAAGCCGCTGCTGTTTGTTGGGGTTGGCATTTTACTTTTCCAGATGCTCTTTCAGCAGCTCCAGCGCGTGGGCGTAGCCCTGGAGGCCTTCGCCGGTGATGGTGGCGAAGCAGGCTAGGCGTGCATAGCTCACCTGGCGGAAGTCCTCGCGCGTCTCTACGGCGCTGATGTGCACCTCGACGGCAGGGATGGCGACGGCCTTGAGGGCGTCAAGGATTGCCACGCTGGTGTGCGTGTAGGCTGCCGGGTTGATGACGATGCCGTCGACCTTGCCGTAGGCCTCCTGGATCTTGTCGACGATGCTGCCCTCGTGGTTGGACTGGAAGACCTCGACCTCGTCGAAGCCCTGCGCGGCACCTGCCTCCTGGCAGATCTGGACCAGGCGGTCGTAGTTGTCGCTACCATAGATGCCCGGCTCGCGAATGCCGAGCATGTTGAGGTTGGGGCCGTTGATGACGAGTGCTTTCATGGTTGCTTCCTTTGCGGTTGGAAAGCCACCACAAAGGTGTCTGTCCCCTTTGTGGTGGCTTAGGTTAGAGAGCGGGTGGGAGGGTCTCGAGGAGGGCTTGGGCGGTGTTGGTGGCGCAGTCGCGTGAGTCGATGATGTAGTCGGCCCAGGCGCGGTAGCGCGGCATGCGCTGCTCGGCGAGCTTATCGATGCCATCGCGCGCGGTGATGGGGCGGCCCTTGTGGGCGAGCTCGTCGAGCTTGCGGTTGAGCATCACAATCTGGCTGTTCTGGTGCAGCAGCGGGTAGTTCTCGTCGCGTGTGACCACGCCGCCGCCGGTGGAGAGCACCAGGCCGCTGCGCTTGGAGATGTCGGCCAGCGCAGCCGTCTCCTGTTCGCGGAAGGCCGCCTCGCCGCGCTCGACGATAAAGTCGGCACAGGGCATGCCCAGACGCTCCTCGAGCGCGCAATCCAAGTCGATGTGCTCGCGACCCGTGAGCTGGGCGATCTGCTCGCCCACGCGGGTCTTGCCCGAGCCCGGCATGCCAATCAGCGCGATGTTCTGCTCGCGGCGGGACAGACGCTCCGTTACGTCCAAGATACGCTTGCGCGGGGTAGCTTGGCCGGTGTAACGCTCTACAGCCTGTGCCGCCTGTGCCACGAGCATGAGCAGGCCGCCGATGCAGGGGATGCCGCGGCGCTCGGCCTCGAGCATCAGACCCGTGCGGGCGGGGTTGTAGACAATGTCGATGACGCCCTCGAGCGCATCGAGGCCTTCGAGCGTGCAGGGAGCGTCGGGGCAGTGGGGGAACATACCGGCGGGCGTGCAGTTGACGAGCAGCGTTGCATCGGACTGCTGAGCGATGTTGCTGTAATTGACCTCGCTCGTGCGACCCACGGGTACGACGATGGCGCCCAGATCTCCGAGCACCATACTGGCCGTAGTACCCGCGCCACCGGTGGCACCGAGCACGAGGACCTTCTTACCGGCAACCTCAACGCCCAACTCTTCGACCAGGCACTGAAAACCAAAGTAGTCGGTGTTGTCGCCGCGCAGGCGGCCGTCGGGCAGGCGCGTGATGGTGTTGACGTTGCCCATACGCTCGGCCAACGGACTCAGCTCGTCCAGGTATTCCATGACGGCGCGCTTGTAGGGGATGGTCACGTTGGTGCCCTCCCACTCGTCGCCTGTCACAAAGGCCGCGAGGTCCTCGGGCTCGCGCTCAAATCGCACGTAATCGAGCCCAGCGAGCTCTTTGTAGATGGTCGGGGTGTAGCTGTGGCCCAGCACGCGGCCCAGCACACCGTAGGGGCGGGTTGCGGCGGTATCGGTCATCTAGAGCACCTCCGTGTAGCTGCCAAAGTAGGTGAAGCTCTCGCACACGTCGTCGATGGAATCGAGCAGGTCGTCGAGGGCCTTGCTGCCAAAGGGGCAGTCCAGATCAAAGTAGAACATAAACTCAAAGTCGCGGCCGGGGATGGGGCGGCTCTCGAGCTTGATGAGGTTGATGTTGAGTGCGTAGAAGCGCTCGAGCACGCGATAGAGGGCGCCCGGCTCGTTGGCCGTGGTGATCATGAGCGAGGTGCGATTAGCGCCGGGGTAGACGCGCGGCTCGCGGCTGATGACGACAAAGCGCGTGTAGTTGTTGTCCGAGTCTTGGATATTGGGCTCCAGCACCTCGAGGCCATACAGCGTGGCACAGCTGCGCGAGGCGATGGCGGCGACGTCGGTGCGCTCGGAGTTGGCGACCATCTCGGCCGACATGGCCGTGTTGGGGTACTTGGTGGCGTGCAGGCCGTGGGACTCGATAAAGCCGGCACACTGGGCAATGGCTTGGCCGTGGCTGTAGACCTCGCGCACGTCCGCGAGCTTGGTGCCGGGCTTGACGAGCAAGTTGTGGTCGATCTTGAGGCGAAGCGAGCGCACGATGTGAAAGTCGAACTGGGCGAGCAGGTCGTAGACGGCGTTGACCGATCCGGCGGTGGAGTTCTCGATGGGCAGCACGCCAAACTCGCAGAACCCGTCGCGCACGGCTCGCATGACGCCCTCAAAGGTCTCAAAGAACGCGATGTCGGGCACGTCGAAGAGTTTGCACGCGGCGATCTGGCTATAGGCACCTTCCACGCCCTGGCAGGCAACGGTGGCCGTTTGAGGGAAGGGCGTGTCAAAGGCTGCAGCCGTGGCGTGGGCCTTTTGCGAGATGGTGATGCCCTTGAGCTCGTTGATGTAGCGCTGCTGCTCGGCCTTGCTCATGCTCATGAGAAGACGGAACAGGGCGATGGTCTGTGCCTCGTAGCGCTCGGGCGCGCGGCTGGCGAGGTTGTTGAGCTTGGAGCGCTCGCGGGCGGGGTCGAAGACGGCCTTGCCCATCTCGATTTTTGACTTAGCGACCTCGGTGGCAATGTCCATGCGCTCGACAAAGCTGTTGAGGAGCGTGGTGTCGATGCCATCGATGGTCTGGCGAATATCGGCAAGGTCCATGGAGGCCCCTTTCACGTAACGGCTGAGTTGACAGGCAACCCAGGTGAGGCGGGTTAGAGCTGGGCGGCGTCCTCGAGGAGGGCGTCCCAGATGGCGAGGGCGGCGGCTGCCTCGGCTACGGGGACGGCGCGCGGGACGATGCAGGGATCGTGGCGGCCGTGGACCGAGAGCTCGGCATTTTCCATGGCGTCCATGTCCACGGTCTGCTGCTCGCGGCCGATGGAGGGTGTCGGCTTTACGGCCATACGCCACATGACGGGTGCGCCGGTGGAGATGCCGCCCAGAATACCGCCGGCGTTGTTGGACTCGACCGCAATCTTGCCGGTCTCGGCATCTACGCGGTACGGATCGTTGTTCTCGCTGCCGCGCATGGCGGCCACGGCAAAGCCCATGCCAAACTCCACACCCTTTACGGCGGGAATGCCAAACGCGATCTGTGCGATGCGGTTCTCGATGCCGTCGAACATGGGGTCACCGATGCCCGCGGGAAGCCCGTAGATGCCGCACTCCACGATGCCGCCGATGCTGTCGAGCTCGTCGCGCGCGTCTAGGATCTCCTCGCGCATGCGGCTGGCTGCGGCGGCGTCAATGCACGGCAAATCGTTCTTGAGAATCGCCTTGCGGTCGGCCTCGCGATAGACCATGTCGTCCATCGGTAGGTCGGAGATGCCGCCGATCTGCGCGACATGCGCCATCACCCGAATGCCACGGGCCTCGAGTGCCTGCAGTGCAATGCCGCCAGCGATGCATAAGGGGGCCGTTAGGCGGCCGGAGAAATGTCCGCCGCCGGCGACGTCGTGCATGTTGTGGTACTTGACGCGCGCCGGAAAGTCCGCATGTCCCGGACGGGGCTTACGGCGCAACTCGGAATAGTCCTTGGAGCGCGTGTTGGTGTTCTCAATGATCGCGGCGATGGGTGCGCCGGTAGTGTGTCCATCGACCACACCGGCAATGATATGCGCGGCGTCGGCCTCACGGCGCTTGGTCGCGGTCTCGTCGCGGCCGGGGGCGCGACGGTCCAAAAAGGCCTGCAGCTGCTCCTGGTCAACGGCGATACCGGCGGGAATGCCATCGAGTGAGCAGCCGATAGCAGGGGAGTGCGACTGGCCAAAGATGCTCAGATGCAAGACGTTGCCAAAGGTCGAGGACATGCTATTCCTCCTCGAGCGTGACCTTGCCGCCCAGCAGGCGGTAGTGGTCAAAGAAATCAGGATAGGACTTGTTGACGGCCTCGGCGCCGTGGATCATGACTTCGCCAGTGGCGCGGCTCGCAGCGATGGCGGCCATCATGGCGATGCGGTGGTCGTTGTGCGAATCGACCTCGCCGCCGGTAAAGGCGTCGACACCCTTGATGATGAGGTCGTCGCCGGCAATGCGCACCTGTGCGCCCAGTGCGGTGAGCTCGCGGGTGGTGGTGGCCAGACGGTCGGATTCCTTGATGCGCAGGCGGGCGCAGTCGCGGATGAACGTGCGGCCTTGCGCCAGCGATGCCACGGCAGAGATAACGGGCACCAAGTCGGGGATGTCGTGCGCGCTCATCTCAAAGCCGGCGAGCTTGTCGGACTGCACGGTGGCGGCGTTGGTGGAGCGCACGATGCGGGCGCCAAAGCGCGAGAGCGCGGCAAGCACGTTGCGGTCGCCTTGCGCAGAGCTGAGCGACACGCCCTCGACGGTGATGGGGTCGGTACCGATGGCGCCGGCACACAGCCAAAAGGCGGCGTTGGACCAGTCGCCCTCGACAGCAACGTTGCCTGGAGTGCGGTACGAGCCGCTGTCCACGCGGAAGTTCGTGATCTCGGGCTGGCCGTCCTTGGCGGGGATACGCTCGACGTTGACCTCGACGCCGAAGGCCTTCATGGCCTGGATGGTCAGGTTGATATAGGGGCGGCTCTCGATAAGGCCGGTTACCTGCACGCAGGAGGGCTGGGCCAAAAGCGGGGCTGCCAGCAGCAAGCCGGAGATGTACTGCGAGCTCACATTGCCCGGCAGGATAAAGGTGCCCGGGCGCATGCGGCCGCTTGTCTTGAGCGGGAAGCCGCCCAGACCCTGCAGGTCGCAGCCGGCGGCAATGATCTCGTCGGAGAGCGGGGAGAGGGGGCGTGCGCCCAGGCGGCCCTGGCCCACAAAGGTGGCCTCTGCCCCCAGCGCGCAGGCGACGGGCAGCATAAAGCGGAGCGTGGAGCCGCTCTCGCCGCAGTCGAGCGTGCCGCCCGCAAGTGCCTTGAGCAGGCCAAACTCAATACTCTTCATGGTGGGATGGACTTGGAACCCGTCCTCGACGGTCTCGATGCGGGCACCCAGGGCCGTGAGGCAGCGCACCGTGGCCTCGATATCGGCGCAGGTGGTGTTGCAAGTGACGTGCGTCTCGCCGTTGGCGAGTGCGGCACAGATGATGAGGCGGTGCGCCATCGACTTGGACGCGATGGCGGGAACGGTGCCCTTGAGCGGGGAGGGGGTGATGCGGGCTAGCATACGGATGCGTCTCCCTTCTGGCCGAGGCCCTCGGCAATTAAATCATGGAAGGTGGAAAGCGGCGTGCGGTCGATGCTGCAGCGGCCAATACCGTGCGGAATCACCAGATCGATGGTGTCACCGGCGCGTTTTTTGTCGTGCAGCGCCTCGGCAAAGATGGCGTCGGCCGAAAGCTCACAGCGGGTCTTGAGGCCATGACGGGCGCAGAGCTCCTCGATGCGACCGGGCAGCTCGGCATCGCAAATGCCGTGCAGGGCCGCGGCACGCGTGATGATGCCCATGCCGATCGACACGCAGTTGCCGTGTCCCAGCTCAAAGTGCTCGCAGGCCTCGACGGCATGTCCGGCGCTGTGTCCAAAGTTGAGGAGCTTGCGCTGGTTGGTCTCGCGTTCGTCGGCAACGACCACGGCGCGCTTAATGTCGATATTGCGGGCGATTATGAGCGCCACGCGGGCAACGTCCTGGTTAAGCAGCTCCAGCGTGAGTGGGGTCTTCTCGAGCTCATCGAAGAGCTCCGGATCGGCAATCACGGCGTGCTTGACGACTTCGCCGCAGCCGTCGGCGAACTGCTCGGGCGTGAGGGTGGCAAGGCATCCCACGTCAGCGATAACTACGCTCGGCTGCCAAAAGGCGCCAGCTAGGTTCTTGCCGGCAGCCAGGTCGATGGCCGTCTTGCCGCCCACCGACGAGTCCACCATAGCGAGCAGACTCGTGGGGATCTGCACAAACTTGCAGCCGCGCATGTAGGTGGCGGCCACAAAGCCAGCCACGTCGCCCACGACGCCGCCGCCGAGTGCCACGATCACGTCGGAGCGCGAAAGCTCGTGCTCGGCTACAAACTCAAGAATGGCAACGTAGGTCTCGGCGCGCTTGTGTACCTCGCCGGCCTCGAAGGTGCAAATGCTTACCTCATAGCCTGACGCCTCCAGGCTCTGCTTAACGGGCATCTGGTAGAGCGGGCCCACGTTGGTGTCCGTCACGATGACGGCGCGGGTGCCTCCGGCGGTGGCGCGAACGAGTGGCCCTGCCTGCTCCAGCAAAAACGTGCCCACGTGTACCTGGTAGGGGCGTGCGGTGTCGATATCGATGGTAATCGCCATAAGCTATGGTCCTTTCGACCTGGCGTGATAGGTGGTCTAGTGGGCGCTCTCGTCGTCGAGTGCGCGCTTGATGCGGTCGCCCTCGGCAAGGAGGTTCTCCAGATGCCGCTGGTCGCGGTTCTTGAGGGCGCGGCTGTAGGCTTCGAGTGCCTCGATCAGATGGTCGATCTCGAAGGCGAGCGCGTCGGCGTCGTCGATCATGAGCTCGGACCACATCTGGGGGTTGAGGTGTGCCACGCGGGTGAGGTCGCGGTAGCTACCGGCAGAAAAACCGTGGTGAACCTGGGCGGTAGGGCTTTTAACGTAGGCGTTGGACACTACGTGAGCGAGTTGGCTCGTAAAGGCGATCACGCGGTCGTGCTCGGCGGCGCTGGTCACGCTGAACTTGCCAAATCCCAAGGGGCGCACCATCTCGCGCACCTGGCCCAAGAGCTCAAGCTTAAGCGCATCGTCTACCGCGGGCGGAACGAGCACGAGCGGCGCATCCTGGAACAGGTCGGCGCGGGAGTGCGCGTAGCCCGAGAATTGCGTGCCCGCCATAGGATGTGCGCCTACAAAGTAAAAGCCGTGCTCGCGGGCAAGCTCAAAGGCGCGTTTGCACACGATTCCCTTCACGCCCACGGTGTCGATCACCACGGGGCCCATGATGGCGTCGGTGTCGGTGGCGTCGGCGAGTGCCTGGGCGTGCGCCTCGAGCCACTCGATGCAGGCCTCGGGGTAACAAGCCAGCACGATGATGTCGCACTCGCCGAGCGTCTCGTCGTTGAGCTCGCCGGCGACGGTGCCCATGCTGGCGGCCGTCATGACGTCATCGTCGGGGTCCCAGGCCAGCACGCGGACGCCCGCCTGCGCATAGCCGCGGGCAAAGCTGCCGCCGATGAGGCCCAGGCCCACAATGCCGGCGCATTTGGGGCCGCCCTGGTTAACGCGCGCGTTTCTCACCGTACCCATGGCCTACTCCATGGTCTCTTGGCAGACGACCTCGCGGATGGCGCGGATGCGGCGCATGGTGTCGTCGAACTGGTCGGGGGTGAGGGCCTGGGCGCCGTCGGACCATGCGCGGCTCGGCTCATCGTGGACTTCGATCTCCAGACCGTTGGCGCCGCAGGCGGTCGCCGCGAGTGCCATAGGCTCAACGTAGCGGGTGTAGCCGGTGGCGTGGCTGGGGTCGGCAACGACGGGCAGGTGCGACAAGTGGTGCAGCACCGGCACGGCGTTGAGGTCGAAGGTGTTGCGGGTGCGGGTCTCGAAGGTGCGGATACCGCGCTCGCATAGGATGACGTTGTCGTTGCCCTCGCTCATGATGTACTCGGCAGCCATGAGCAGCTCGTCGATCGTGCCGGACATGCCGCGCTTGAGCAAAATCGGGGTCTGGGTCTTGCCGACCTCCTTGAGCAGGGGGAAGTTTTGGGCGTTGCGCGCGCCGATCTGCATGACGTCGATCTTCTTGTCCAGGAAGACCTGCACGTCGCGCGGGTCCATGATCTCGGTGACGATCGGCATGTCGAGCTCGGCCGAGGCCTCGCACAGCAGGTCCAGACCGGCGGGGCCCATGCCCTGGTAGGCGTACGGGGAAGTGCGGGGCTTGTAGGCGCCGCCGCGCAGCATCGTGGCGCCGGCGGCCTTCACGCGGCGTGCGATGCGAATGAGGTTTTCGCCCTCGACGGAGCAGGGGCCGGCGATGACCTGGAACTGGTCGCCGCCGATCTTGACGCCGTGGCCGCAGTCGATGACGGAGTCCTCGGGGTGAAATTTGCGGTTGGCGCGCTTAAAGGGCTCGGAGACGCGTTGCACACGCTCGACGACGTCCATGGACTCGAGCAGGAACGGGTCGATCTTTGTCGTATCGCCCACCAGGCCGATGATGGTCTCGTTCTCGCCGCGCGAGACGTCGGTCTTGAGACCCTTCTTCTCAATCCAGCTGACGATATGGCTGACGGCCTCGTCGCTCGCGCTCTGCTTTAAAATTGCAATCATGGTGTGCCTCTCACCTCGATGGATAGCCTTGTAAAACGGCCCGCATTGCGAGCCGTATTATATGGTGCATGAGAGTTTATACTATTAAGCTCACTTTTGCGTTCTAAAGTGAGCTGCCGGGCTGCGTCTCCCACGGAATTGCAAAGCTTTTTCTTTTCTTTTGTTAGCCCATGGCGCACTTGGGTATAATGCCAAACGTTGGCCCTATTAGCTCAGGGGATTAGAGCGTCTGCCTCCGGAGCAGAAGGCCGTTGGTTCGAATCCAACATGGGGCACCATCGAACGTAAGACCGTCCGAACCTCGCATGGTCCGGGCGGTTTTCTTATACCGACGCGACGTGATGGGACGTGGTATGGCAGCAACGGATATCGAGCGCGGACTCTCGACCGCCGAGGTCGAGGAGCGCATCGCCGCCGGTAAGATCAACCGCAACATGGAGCTCAAGACCAAGTCGGTCAAAGAGCTCATCATCGAGAATCTCTGCACGCTGTTCAATTTGATCAACGTGATCTTGGCGTTCCTGGTCATTTTGACCGGTTCGTTTAAGAACCTGACGTTTCTGTTCGTGGTGTTCCTCAATACCGCTATTGGCGTCATTCAGTCCATGCGTTCCAAGAAGATGGTCGATAAGCTCACGCTGCTGACCTCCAAGAAGGCCATCGCGGTGCGCGACGGCGCCGAGGTGGAGCTCGACCTGGACCAGATCGTGCTCGACGACATCATCCGCCTGGGGCGCGGTGATCAGATTCCTGCCGACGCCGTGGTCGTGTCGGGCGAGGCGCTCGTGAACGAGAGCCTGCTGACGGGCGAGAGCGACCTTATTAAGAAACAGCCCGGTTCCGAGCTCATGAGCGGCAGCTTTATCGACTCGGGCCTGCTGCGCGCCCGTGTGATCCATGTCGGCGCCGACAACTACGTGGCCAGAATTAATAACGAGGCCAAGTACGTCAAAAAGGTCAATTCCGAGATCATGAACGCGCTGAACGCCATCGTGCGCTTTGCGAGCATTATCATGATCCCGCTCGGTTTGGCGTTGTTTGCCTCGAGTGTGAGTGAGCTGTGGGATGCCGCGGGAACCCCGGGCGAAAGCGCGCTTTCGTGGTGCTTCTCCGAGCTGTTGGCTGGTCATGTGCCTTCGTCGGCGCTGCTGTCCACGGTGGGCGCCCTGCTGGGCATGATCCCGCAAGGCCTGGTGCTGCTGACCTCGTCGGTGCTCGCCATCGCCACGGTGCGCCTGGCCCGCCGCAAGGTGCTGGCGCAGCAGCTCTACTGCATCGAGACGCTCGCTCGCGTCGACGTGCTGTGCCTGGACAAGACGGGCACCATCACGTCGGGCCGCATGGAGGTCGAGGGCACCTACCCGCTGCCTGTTGAGGGTGTTGGCTTTGGCGTGGACTCGGAGGAGGCGGCTGTTCCCGTCGATACCACAGTGCTCGATTTTGCGCTGGCTAACGTGGCGCGTGCGACTTCGGCCGATGCCAACGAGACCTGCCAGGCGTTGCTCAACTATTACGCTGATCGCCCGGTCGAGGTGTCTGAGCCGCTGTCGGTCATTCCGTTCTCGTCGTCTAAAAAATGGAGTGGTGCTTCGTTTGCGCAGGGCTCCTATGTGATGGGCGCCGCGCAGTTTGTTCTTTCGGAGCGTGTGTTTTCGCAGGTCGAGAATCGTGTCGCCGAGCTTGCCGATACCTGCCGCGTGCTCGTGGTGGCGCGCGTGGACGGCTTTACGCCCGATGGCGATATGGTGGGCGAGGCCGAGCCCGTGGGCTTTGTGACCATCCGCGACGAGATTCGTACCTCGGCGGCCGAGACCATCGGCTACTTTAACGAGCAGGGCGTGACCCTCAACGTGATCAGTGGCGACGACCCGCGTACGGTGTCGTCGATTGCGCGCGTGGTGGGCGTGCCGGGGGCGGACGCTTATGTGGACGCCACGACGCTCGATACGCCGGCCAAGCTCGATGCCGCTGTGGACCGCTACCATGTCTTTGGTCGTGTGACCCCGCAGCAGAAGCGCGAGCTCGTGCAGGCGCTCAAGCGCCGCGAGCACACCGTGGCCATGACGGGCGACGGCGTCAACGACGTGCTGGCGCTCAAGGAGGCCGACTGCTCCGTCGCCATGGCGGCTGGCTCCGACGCCGCGCGTAACGTGGCCGAGATCGTACTCGTCGACAACGACTTTGCCTCGATGCCCGCCGTGGTGGCCGAGGGCCGTCGCTCCATCAACAACTTGCAGCGCTCTGCGGCGCTGTTTCTGACCAAGACGCTGTTCTCGATGGGCTTGGCGGCTCTGTGCATCGCGTTTCCGCCGTATCCCTTTGAGCCGATTCAGATGACACTCATCAACTTCTTCTGCATCGGCGCGCCGGGCTTTGTGCTGGGTTTGGAGCCCAACAACGCCCGCGTGAAGGGGTCATTCTTGACCAACGTGCTCAAACGTGCGCTGCCGGCGTCGCTGGCGGTCATTATGGCTGCGGCGCTCGATATCTTTGTGGCGCGCGTGTTCGGCTTTAATCAGCTCACGCTTTCGACCATGTGCCTGCTTACGTCGTGCGCGGCGAGCGTGAGCCTGATCTGGCGCATCTCGCAGCCGCTCACACCCTTGCGCGTGGTGCTCTTTGTATTTGTTGTCGTCGGCATCCTGGCGGGTGTTATCGGATTCCCGGAGCTGCTGTCCATCGCCAACCTGTCGATGGGCGAGGCCGTTATCTTACTGGCGATCGTCGTCTTTACCTGCACGGTGTTCTTTAAGCTCGCCACGATGATGGATTCGCTCGAGCCGCGTCGTCGCCATGCTGCCACCGGCTTTGGCCGTGGCGTTCGCGTCCGTCTGGGTCGCGGTGGCGGCAAGGTGAGCTCGACGGGTTCAACTGCCCAGCGTTTTGCCAAGCGCGTCGCCGCCGATATGGCGCAGCGCCGTGAGGAGCGCACCGCTCGCGAGGCCGAGGTTCGCGCGCTCGAGGGTGTGGAAAAGGCCCAGCCCAAGAAAAAGAAGGGCACGGGCGTCACTCGCTCGCGTGTGACCAAATCGGCCCAAGGCATCAAGGTCTCGATGCCCAGCAAGAAGAAAAAGCCCGCAAATAAAGCCTAGCTTCAGCCGCCCGGGGGATGATTTTCTAATCCCCGTCCCAGAAAAATCATCCCTCCACAAAGACTACCCTGGCGATGTTGAATTGGTGCCTTGCTCCTGTGGGGGCGTGGCGATGTTATGCTCTAACCTCGACTGTATGAATTGCTCCGAAAAGAGGAAGCCGTGATCTGCCCGCATTGCCTTAAGACCATAGAGGACGGCGCCTCGTTCTGCCCCTATTGCAACGCATACGTTGGTCCGGGCGACGGTCCCGAGCATACCGAGTTCGTATTCTGCGATGGTTGTGGCGCACGCCTGTCCCCGCATGATCGCACCTGTCCCAAGTGCGGGCGCCCCGCCCCGGGCATCCTTTCCAAAGACGCGGCCGCATCCGATTTGGCGGCAGGCCGCACGGCCGGCTTCCCGCGCTTGACGCAGGAGCAGATCGATACTGAGGTGCCCCATGCGCCGGCCTCTGCCGCCGCGGTGCTCTCGGATGCCGCCGATCCCAACGAGACCTGCGTGCTGCCGGCCTTCGACAAGGATTTTGGCATCCCCAAGGTCGATATCCCCACACCGGTGTCCCTGCGCGATGATGTCCAGCCCAAAAAGCAAAAGGCCAAGCGCAAGGTCCATCCCGACGAGGATGCCTATCACAAGCACAAGCGCCATATCCCCAAACCGCTTATCGTCATCGCGGTGCTCGCCGCCGTGTGCGGTGGTGCGTATTGGTTTGTGACTGCCGATCCTATGGGCGTCATGCCCGGCTTCTACGACCAGTTTGGCCAGGCCGCCAAGACCACCTTCCCGTCGCGCCAAAAGGGCGAGGCCACCGAGAAAGAGTCCAAGCAAGAGGATGCGTCCGAGGTCGTTCAGGAGGAGACCGTCTTAACCGACGACCAGCTCTACGCCAGGCTCGACGGCCTGTACCAGACCATCGTGTCGTACAGCGACGATGATCAGATCGGCGAGGTCATCGATTCGTTTAATAACGGCTATCTGCGTACGCCGCTCTCCACCCGCCAGGAGCTGTCGCAGAGCGCTTATGCCCTGCGCGATCAGATTAAAAAGACCCAGGATGAGCTCAATAACCTCAAGGTTCAGGACGACACCGTCTATGCGGAGGACATCGATCATCTAAAGCAGCTTGCCCAGTGGATGTACGAGCGTGTCGACGTGATCTGCCAGAGCTGGGATATCTCGCTGTCCATTCCCGACGGCGAGTCGCTGAGCGCCCGTCAGAGCGAGATCCTGGCGCCCATCGCACAAGGCGGCAACAGCGCGCTTAACCAGTACGACGCCAACGTGAGCGCATGGAGACCGCAGCAACGTTCGTAATTTGTTGCCCTCCGGCGGCATAACCTGCGTGCGCAATTGATGGAAGCCCGTGCTTATTGCTACAATTTGACCAAATATGCTTTAAACGCACGAGGAAGGAACCACATGTTTGGTTTTAAGAAAGAGCTCTACACGCCCGAGTATCAGCTTGCCGGCGATGAGTGCGCGGTGATCGAGACGTCGAAGGGCACCATCAAGGTCAAGTTTGACGGCGAGGGCGCCCCCATCCACGTGGCGAACTTCTGCGAGCTTTCCACGATGGGTTTTTACGACGGCCTTAAGTTCCATCGCTATGTGCCCGGTTTTGTGATCCAGGGCGGCGACCCCAATACCCGCGATATGTCCGGCGCCGATGTCGCCGCCGGCCTTGAGGGCCCCGACGGCATGCCCGGTACCGGTGGCCCCGGCTACTGCATCAAGGGCGAGTTCGCTACCAACCCGCGTAACAGCCACGTCGACGGCGCGCTTGCCATGGCACGTTCCATGGATCCCGATTCCGCAGGTTCGCAGTTCTACTTCTGCCTGGGTGCCCAGCACAACCTCGACTCCGGCTATACCGTCTTTGGCACCACGGTCGAGGGCCTCGACGTCATCTCGCAGCTGCGTGCCGGTGACGAGATCGTCCATGTCGAGATCGTTCACGAGTAAAGGGGACTTCCTTGAATAGCCAGCTGATCCAACAGGGCCGCGCCGCTTATCGCGCGGGTGATTATTCCGCTGCCGCCCAGATGCTCGGTGCGGCAAAGACCCCCGGTGAGATTATGGGCGAGGCCGACCATCTGCGCGGCAACGCCTTGATGCACTTGGGCATGTATGCCGAGGCCGCCGAGGCCTACGCCGCCGCCCTTAACGACGGTACCTATGGCAAGCGCGGCGCGCTGCTTACCAACCGCGGCAAGGCGCTTGCTGCCGTGGGTGACTATGTGACCGCAGCCCAGGCTTTCTCCGCTGCAACGCAGGATGCATCCTATGCCACGCCGTTTAAGGCCTATCTGGGTCTGGGCAACGCCCTGTTCCAGTCGGGCGATTATGCCAATGCCGGCACCGCCTTCCGTCAGGCTGCCATCGATGGCGCCAACCCGGCTCCCGCCGCCGCCCTCGGCGATCTTGGCCGCTGCTTCATTAAGCTCGGCCGTCCGGCAGACGCCGTAGAGACCTACCGCACGGCCATTGACTTTGCCGGTCCGCGCGACGACACACGTGCGCTTAACGCCGGTATGGGCGAGGCGCTCTCTGCCGCCGGTCGCCCCTCTGACGCGCTCGATGCCTTTAACGCCGCCACCGCCGATGGCATCTACCAGCTCACGCCCGAGCAGGCCGACGAGCTTGCCCGCGTGCACGATTCCCTCGCCGCGCTTTCGGCCCAGACGGCCATGGCCACGGCGCCGGCTCCCGCGATGGATGCTCCCGCCGTCGACCCGCTCGACCCCACGGGTGCTACCGGTCAATTTATGCCCGACCCCTCGGACACCGGCTTCTTCACCCTGTCCGAGTCCGAGATGGTTCAGCAGGACCGCAAGGAGGCCAAGGTCCGTCGTCGCCATCGCCACACGGGCCTCAAGGTTTTCTTGGTGTTGCTTCTGCTGATCGTCATTGCCGCAGGCGGTCTTGGCTTCGCCTACACGCGCGGCCTGGGCTTTCCCTCGCAGGAGTCTGTTGTCACCGACCTGTTCCAGGCTGCCGGTGACGGCGATACCGCCAAGGCTGAGTCCTGTCTGGCCTCCAGCCTGTCCGAGGACGCCAAGGCGATGATCGTTTCCTCGATCCCGCAGGGCGCCACCGTCTCCATCGAGGGCATGGACCAGTCTATGACCGAGACCACCGCCAAGGTCAAGGCGTCGCTGTCCAAGGGCGGCGAGCAAGAGTACACCGTCAAGTTCGTGCGCTCCGACAACCATATCGGTTGGGCCGTCTCCTCGCTCGACATCGATCTCTCGGCCGCTGACAACCAGTAGTGACCTTATGAGATTTGGCGCTGCCCGGTGCTTCACCGCAAGTGAGGTGCCGGGCTTGCGCTAGTATGATGGGCTAGTAGTTTTCCAGCAATCATCCAACACATCAGGAGTTGCGTTGTTTTCTTTGATGGATATGTTCTTCGGTAGCTATGCGGGCGATCTTGCCATCGACCTCGGCACCGCCAACACGCTTGTCTCCGTGCGCGGCAAGGGCATCGTCATTCGCGAGCCCTCCGTTGTCGCCATCGACAAGAACGATGAGCGCATCCTGGCTGTCGGTATCGAGGCAAAGCGCATGCTCGGCCGTACGCCCGGCAACATTGTGGCTGTGCGTCCCCTTAAGGACGGCGTTATCGCCGACTTTGACGTTACCGAGGCCATGCTTCGCTATTTTATCGACAAGGCGTCCGAGAAGCGCTATCCGTGGACCCCGCGTCCGCGCGTTGTCGTCTGCGTCCCCTCCGGTGTCACGTCGGTCGAGAAGCGCGCCGTTTTTGAGGCTACGATCCAGGCCGGTGCCCGCCAGGCATACCTGATCGAGGAGCCCATGGCCGCTGCCATCGGCGCCGACTTGCCTGTCGAGGAGCCCACTGGCTCCATGGTCATCGATATCGGTGGCGGTACCACCGAGGTCGCCGTTATCGCCATGGGCGGTATCGTCGTGTCGCAGTCCATCCGCATTGCCGGTGACGAGTTTGATCAGGCCATCCTTACCCACGTTCGCGATGCCTATAACCTGGCTATCGGCGAGCGCACGGCCGAGGACATCAAGATCAAGGTCGGTTCTGCCGTGCCGCTCAAGGACGAGCTCGACGTCGAGGTCAACGGCCGCGACGTGATCACGGGCCTGCCCAAGACCGTGCGCATCGAGAGTGAGGAGATTCGTCGCGCGCTCAACAAGCCGCTCGACGAGATGGCCAAGGCCGTCAAGGACGCCCTCGACGCCACGCCGCCCGATCTTGCCTCGGATCTTATGTACTACGGCATCCTGTTGACCGGTGGCGGTGCGCTGCTGCGCGGTCTCGACGTGCGTCTGCGCGACGAGACCGGCGTTTCGGTCAACGTCAGCCCTACGGCGCTCGACAACGTCGTCAACGGCTGCGCCCGCGTGCTCGAGGCCAACGCGTTTGACGGTGGCTTCGTCCAGACCAATGCTTAATTTCCAAAAGGTGGATTCCATTTGGCACGATCTTCGGGTTTCTCTTCAAATCTGAATACCAAGCGACAATCAACGGGTATGCGCCCGTTGATTGTTTTCAGCGTAATTTCGGTGCTGCTGCTCACGTTTTACATTCGCGAGGGCGAGGCGGGGCCGATTCATGCCGTGCGTTCGGGCGTGACGACGATTACCTCGCCGGTGCGTTTTGTGGGCTCGGCTGTGGCCGCGCCCTTTAACGCAATCGGAAACGTGTTCTCAAACCTTACGGCTTCGCAAGACACCCTCGACGAGCTTAAGAAGCAAAACGAGGTCCTGACGTCAAAGGTTGCTGAGCTCTCCGAGGCTCAAAAGACCGCCGAGCGACTCGAGAGCCTGGTCGGTCTGCAGTCGACCTACAACCTCAAGTCCACCGCGGCTCGCATTGTCGGCGCGTCGGGCGATGCCTGGACCTCGACCGTTACCATCGACAAAGGCTCTGCCGACGGTCTTACCATCAACATGCCCGTGACGAGTTCTGCCGGTGTCATCGGTCAGATTATCGAGGTTTCGGCCAAGACCTCCACCGTCCGCCTGATTAGTGATGAGAACTCGGGCGTGTCCGCCATGGTGCAGGATACGCGCGCTCAGGGTATGCTGCAGGGGCAGCCCGACGGTACCCTGCGCCTGGAGCACGTGAGTGTCGATTCCGACGTGAAGGTGGGCGACATCATCGTGACCTCGGGCATCGGCGGCGTATTCCCCAAGGGCCTGCCGCTCGGTACGGTCTCGTCGGTGGAGAAGTCTGCCAACGATGTGTACTACACTATCGTCGTGCGCGCCCAGACAACGGCCGAAAACAACGAGGAAGTGCTGGTCATTACGTCGCTGACCGATGAGCAGTCGGCTTCGGACGAGGATGTGAGCAGCGCCAACAGTACGCCGCAGGGCACCTCGCGCGATGCGGCCACCAAGTCCAAAGACGAAAGCTCGGATGAAAGCTCCGATGCGTCCGACACGACTGACTCGGGTTCGAGCGAATAGGGAGGCATGTCCATGGATCTACACGAACAGGGGACTGGCTCCCGCACTTTTGCGATTGCCGCCATTGTCTGCGTCCTGCTGCAGGCGGGCTTGGCGCCGCAGATCTCCATCGCGGGCGGTCGCGTCAACTTTATGATTATCCTGGTGTGCCTGAGTGTGTTTTCGGGCGATCCCACGCGGGCCGTCATCTGCGGTTTTTGCAGTGGCCTGTTCTACGACCTGTCGGCAGCCGTGCCGGTGGGCGTGATGTCGCTGTTGCTGACAGTGGGCAGCTTTGCCCTGACACACAGTGCCGCCGGTCAGACGGGCGGCACCCCGAGCGCTCGCGGCATCACGGTGGGCGCCTTTGCGCTTGCCATTAACGTGATCTACAGCATTATCTTGCTATTTATGGGACTGGAATCGAGTTTTGTCGTGGCGATCTTTGGACACGCCCTGCCGTCCTCGATTCTGACCGGTCTGGTCGCCGTTCCGTTTTTGATGTCCGGCGTCGCGCCACAGTCTGGCTATGGGTTCTCCGCGCGCGGTGGGCGTCAGACGGGTATGCGCTTTAAGCCCAAGACCCGTAAGCTCAAATAGGGGAGGTCTGTAGATGTCTTCCCAGTTGACGGTTGTTGTCGCCGGTATCGTGCTGGTCGTGGCCATTGTGGTCGCGCTGGTCATCATGCGCCGCGGCGACTCCCGCTTTACCTACGACACGCAGCACGGAACGGCCCCGCGCGCCACCGAGGGCGAGGGCAATACGGCCGCTACGGCCTTCAAGGGCCGCTTTTCCATCCTCACCGCGGGCGTGGGTGCGATGTTTGCCGCGCTTGCCGTTAAGCTGTGGGGCATGCAGATGGTCTCGTCGGACTACTACGACAAGCAGGCCAAGAGCAATCAGACCCGTACCGTTACCACGCCTGCCGTTCGTGGCCGCATCTTGGACCGCAACGGCGTCGCGCTGGTGCAAAACCGCCCCTCGCTCGCCGTCGTCGCCTATCGCGACCTTGCCGACGACAAGGTACTGGTGCGTCATCTTGCCAACGTGCTCGGCATGCCGTATATCGCGGTGCTGCGCAACATCCAGGACAATTCCGAAGGCGCGCAGAGCCTGCATACGATCGCGACTGACGTGCGCCGCTCCACTGTCGCCTACATTCAGGAGCACGCCGGTGAGTTTCCCGGCGTGAAGATCGCCGAGCGCACCGAGCGCCAATACCCGTATGGCGAGACCGCCTGCCATATCTTGGGCTATACCGGCACCATTACCTCCGAGCAGCTCGAGGCGCAGAACAGGAAGTCGTCGGACGGCAGCGATAGCGCGGCTGGCCAGATCTCGTATCAATCGGGCGATATTGTGGGCCAGGCGGGCGTAGAGATTTACTACGAAAATCTGCTGCAGGGCATTCGTGGTGAGCAGACCGTGAAAGTTGACGCCTCGGGTAACGTGACCGGTCAAGCCGGCGCCGTTCCCGCCAAGGCCGGTTCTGACATTAAGCTTACGCTCGATCTTAAGATTCAACAGGCCTGCGAGACGGCTCTGGCGAATGCCATTGAGCTTGCCAAGACCACGGGTCATAGCGATGCCGGCAACGGCGCCGTGGTGTGCCTCGATCCCAACAATGGTGAGATTCTGGGTATGGCGAGCGAGCCCAAGTTTGATCCGTCGGTGTTCATCGGCGGCGTTTCCAACGACGTGTGGACCGAGCTCAACGACGACAAGGGTTCGCATCCGCTGCTCAACCGCGCCATTAGCGGCCAGTATATGTCGGCTTCGACCATCAAGCCGCTCTCGGCTCTGGCCGGTCTTGAGTTTGGAACCTATACCTCAGGCCAGACCACGAACTGCACGGGCTATTGGACGGGCCTGGGCAAGTCATGGGGTAAGTACTGCTGGCTGCATTCCGGTCACGGCACTATGACGCTGCAATCCGGTATCGCCAACTCGTGCGACCCCGTGTTTTACGATATGGGTAAGGCGTTTTTCTACAACGACCAGCATCCCGAGGGTCTGCAAGAGGTCTTTCGCCGTTGGGGCCTGGGCAAGACCTGCGGCATCGATCTGCCAAGTGAGGGCACCGGTCGCATTCCTGACGCCAAGTGGAAAGAGTCCTACTTTACCGACGCCTCGGCCGAGGACCGCAAGTGGAATGCCGGCGATATGACCAACATTGCCATCGGCCAGGGCGACATTTTGGTGACGCCTCTGCAGATGGCATGCGCCTACATGGGCCTTGCCAACGGCGGTAAGCAGTACGTGCCTCACGTGTTTTTGTCTGCCGTGTCGCGCGATGGCGACGGCGATGCCTATAAGTACAACGGCAAAGGCAAGAAGAAGCGCTTGGAGGCCAAGATCAACAGCGATTCGGATTTGGCTCTTGTTCGCAACGGCATGCACGACGTGATTTACACGGCATCGACGTCCCTGGCGGCTCACTTTGGCACCCTGACGCCGCAGGTATACGGCAAGTCGGGCACGGGCGAGAAAAGCGGCGAGGACGAATACGCGTGGTTCTGCGCCTATGCGCCGGCCGATGATCCCAAGTATGTCATCGCTACTGTCCTGGAGCAGGGCGGCGGTGGCTCAGATACCGCGATGCATGTCGTGCGCGACGTGCTCGGCGCGATTTATGACGAGCCCGATACCTCTTCGGCCTCGGGCGATTCTTCGGTTCGATAGGAGGTTGCGATGGATTTTTCTCCGGCGGATCTGTTCCGTTCAACCAAGACCGGCTCTCGCAGCAGCCTGGACCGCGTCAACAAGCAACTTTCGGCCTCGCGCGGTACGTTTCGCCAAAAGGTGCATATCGGTGTGCTGCTGGCTACCGTCGCGCTCGTTGCCTATGGCGCCATCATTATTTGGTCGGCGTCACAGTTTAAGGCCGACGCCTCATTCTCGCGCCACCTGCTGGGCATTGGCATTGGCGCGGTGCTTGCGGTGCTCGTCTGGCGTACCGATCTGCGCGGCATCTCTAACTTCTCGACGGCGCTGCTCGTCATTGACCTTATTGTGATCTTCTCGCCCAAGATTCCGGGCCTGTCCTATACGGGCGGTCTGGGCATGACGGGCTGGATCAAGATTCCCGGTATCGGCTTGACATTCCAGCCGGTTGAGCTTGCCAAGCTCATCACCATCTTCTTTATCGCCACGCTTGGCTCGCAGTATAACGGCCGCATCGATACCGTTCGCGACTACGTCAAGCTCTGCGGCATGCTGTCCATTCCGTTTTTGGCCGTCGTCGCCATGGGCGACCTGGGCTCGGGCCTGGTCGTGCTGGTCTCGGGCGCCATCGTCATCTGCATGAGCGGTGCACGCCGCGAATGGGTGCTGTCGACCCTGGCCCTGCTCGTGGGCCTGGTGGCCCTCGTCCTGGCGCTCGATTCGGTCTTTGATTCGTTGCTCGGCCACGATGTGCTCATCAAGCAGTATCAGATGAACCGCCTGACGGTCTTTATCGACCCCGATAATGCCGATTCGGACGATGCCTACAACCTGCAGCAGTCGCTTATCGCCGTTGGCTCGGGCGGCTTCTTTGGTAAGGGTTTGGGCCATGCGACGCAGTCGGCCGGCGGCTTTCTGCCTGAGTTCCACACCGACTTCGTCTTCGCCTTCCTGTCCGAGACCTTTGGCTTTTGCGGTTCCTTTTTGCTCCTATGCCTCTACGTGCTGCTGATCTTTTCGACGATTCGCGTCGCCTTTAAGTGTGAGTCGCTGTTCTTGCGCCTATCGTGTGTGGGCATCGTTGGCATGTGGGCGTTCCAGACCTTCGAAAACATCGGCATGTGCATCGGCATGATGCCGATTACCGGTATTCCGCTACCGTTTATTAGCTTCGGTTCGTCTTCGATGATGATTCAGCTGCTGACGGTGGGTATCGTACAATCCATATGGCGGCATCGTTCGGGCGCCGCGTAACCGCTGGAGGGGTTTGCTATGAAAATTCCCGTAGATAAGCTGACCCGCGCTTTTAAGATGGGCGCGTCCGTTAAGAAGGATTCCGATACGCCGGTGCGCGTCTCGGTCTATCTGGATTCGTCCGCCTCGCGCTTTCTTGCTGAGACGGTGCGTGACGCCTTTGTGCCGCAGACGACCTCGGGCATTGTGCGCGTCGAGCGTCTGGGGGAGGAGCGAATTGCTCCAAAGACCGATACCGATGTGGTACTGGTGCTCTCGTGTGGTTCCGACCGCCTGGAGAGTGCCGTGCAGGAGCTCGTGATCGCCGGCGCGCCCGTGTGCGTGCTTGCCGAGTCTGCTGTGGAGGTGCCGTTTATCGAGGAGTCCACGCCCATGCTCGGCGTGGTGGCGGCAACCGATAAGACGTATCTGCTCGAGACGCTTGCCCGCTGGATTCTCGATCGCACCGACAAGGAAACGGCTTTTGCGGCGAACTTTGCCTTTATGCGCATCGCGGCAGCTAATCGTATCATCACCTCGTGCGCGCTCACCAATATGGCGACCGGTGCGCTGGTGTTTTTGCCGGGCGCCGATTATCCCGTTATGGCGCTGGCGCAGGTGGGCATGCTCTTTGAGCTCGCTGCCGTCTTTGGACGCGGCATTAAGCCTGAGCGCGGCTACGAGGTCGCGGGCGTGCTTGCCGGCGGTCTTGTGATCCGCGCGGTCACCCGCGCGCTCGTCAAGCAGACGCCGCATATTGGGTTTGCCGTTAAGGCGCTCACTGCTGCCGCGGGCACCTATGGCATGGGCCGTGCGCTTGTTTCGCTCTACGAGCGCGATGTCGACTACAGCCGTGCCAACGAGGTGGTCACTGCCACGTTCTCCCGCGTTCGCGATCTGGTGACCACGGTCGCGGGCGCTACCCGTCCTATGGCGTCCTACCAAGACGCATCCGATCTCGCTGCTTAGGGGTTTTCTGTTGCGCGTTCCGTATCAAGACTGCTTTCATTTAATTGAGCCGCTGCTCGCCAAGGTCGAAAAGCCGAGCCGCTATATCGATCACGAGTGGGGCACGCTTTCCAAGGCCGATGCCGACTACCGTTGCTGCCTGATCTACCCGGATGTGTACGAGGTTGGTTTGCCCAACCAGGGCATCGCCATCCTCTACAACATCCTTAACCAGGCCGAGGGCATCTCCTGCGAGCGTGGCTATGTGCCGTGGCCCGATATGGGTGACGCCATGCGCGAGGCGGGCATTCCGCTGCTGTCGCTCGAAGGTGCTGCCCCCGTTGCTTCGTTTGATATCGTCGGTCTGCATGTGCCGCACGAGATGGCGGTGACGAACTTCCTCGAGGCACTCGATCTCGCTGGCATTCCGCTGTTAGCGGCCGACCGAGGTGAAGACGACCCCATCATCATCGCCGGCGGCCCCTCGGTGTACAACCCCGAGCCGTACGCGGCCTTCTTCGATGCCATCCTCATCGGCGAGGGCGAGGAATCGCTGCTCGAGACCTGCCAGCTGCATCGGCGCCTGCGCGACGAAGGAGTCCCGCGCGCGCAGATTGTTGAGCAGCTTGCATCCATTGCCGGCAACTACGTGCCGTCGCTCTATGAGATTCGTCACGACGAGCCCTGCTCGCCGCATGGCTACACCGTGCCGCGCGAGGGCAAGGATGCTCCGGCCGTGGTCTACAAGCGCGTCGTCGAGGATTTCGGCGCCACGAATCCGCTGTCGCAGTCGTGCGTGCCCTATGCGCAGCTGGTTCACGACCGCCTGTCTATCGAGATTCTGCGCGGCTGCGCTCGCGGCTGTCGTTTTTGCCAGGCCGGCATGACGTATCGCCCGGTGCGCGAGCGTTCGGCCGACCAGATCGTCTCGTCGGTGATTCAGGGTCTGGAAAAGACCGGCTATGACGAGGTGTCGCTGACCTCGCTCTCCACGACCGACCACTCCTGCATTCGTGACGTGCTCGGCAGGCTCAACCGTCGCCTGGAGGATACGGGTATTCGCGTGTCTATTCCGTCGCAGCGCTTGGATTCGTTTGGCGTGGATATGGCCGAGTCGGTCGCCGGCGAAAAGAAGGGCGGCCTGACGTTCGCGCCCGAGGCCGGCAGCCAGCGCATGCGCGACATCATTAACAAGAACGTGACCGAGGAGGACCTGGACCGTGCGGCCAAGGCGGCCTTCGAGGCCGGCTGGAACCGCATGAAGCTCTACTTTATGATGGGCCTTCCCGGCGAGCGCGACGAGGACATCGTGGCCATCGCCAATCTGGCCGATCACGTGCTGGAGCTTGGTCGTTCCGTGGTGCCCAAGGCTCGTCGCGGCTCGATCTCGGTGTCCATCTCGGTTTCGGTCTTTATCCCCAAGGCTGCCACGCCGTTCCAGTGGTGCCCGCAGCTCGACTACGACGACGTCAAGCGTCGCCAGAAGTTGCTTATCACGAGCGTTCGCAACCGTGCCGTCCGCGTGCATTACCACGATGCCGAGACTTCGCTCATCGAGGCCGCGCTGTCCCGCGCCGGTCGTGACATGACGCCCGTCATCATCGATGCTTGGCGCGCGGGCTCTCGCTTTGACGCCTGGGTAGAGCATTTCTCGCTCGATAACTGGAAGGAGGCTGCTGCCAAAAACGGCATCGACCTCAATGAGCTCGTGCACCTGCCCTACGAGTTGGACTGGCGCCTGCCGTGGGAGCATGTGAGCCCCGGCTGCACGCGCGGCTTCCTCGAGCGCGAGTACCGTCGCTCACTCGAGGGCGTCACGACTCCCGACTGCACCCGCACGTCGTGCACCGGCTGCGGAATCTGCCCCACGCTTCACGCCAAGAATGTATTGATGGGTGATCGCGCATGAGTGAGCGCCTGACCGACACCCCCACGCTCTTTAGGCTTCGTGTTCGCTATGGCAAGCGCGATCGCCTTAAGTACCTGGGCCATCTCGAAGTAATCCATACCATTGAGCGCATCGTGCGCCGCGCGGGACTTCCCTATGCCGTCACGCAGGGCTTCTCTCCGCACATGCGCGTGGGCTTCTCTTCGGCGCTACCGGTGGGTACGTCGTCGACCTGCGAGTGGTATGACCTGTTTATGACCGAGTTCGTGGCGCTCGACGAGGCGTTTGGGCGCCTGGCTGCGGCGTCTCCGGCCGATCTGGCGCCCATCGAGGCGGCGTACATCGACGTGCGCACGCCGGCGTTGACGGCGCAGCTCACGCGTCTGTCGTATCGCATCGACCTGCACTTGGATCCCGAGGCGCCCGTAAGCGCCGACGAGGTGCGCGCTGCGATTGACATGCTGCGCGCGGACCATGACATCGACTACGCGCGCGGCAAAAAGAGCAAGCGCTTGGATTTGGATCACACGCTCGTGGGCTATGAGCTCACGGCAGGGGAGCGCCCGGACCATTTGGTGCTCATGCTCGACACCCATGCCGACAACGAGGGCTCCATGCGTCCGGAAATTTTGCTTTCCGCTGCTGATGTTTTGTTGCAGGGCTTGACCCCGGGCGTGGATGCACCTATTGTTTCCACCGGTATGCAAGACCTCGTGACCATCTGCTCCTACGATGTCGAGCGTCAGAATCAAGCATGCGAGGACGACGAGGGCCGACTCGTCAGCCCCATACCTGTGCGAACTTGTGGATTTGCTCCACATACTCGTTGACGGGGGTATTTTCGCCTGCTACTATATTCGGCTGTTGCACTAACTGATGCATGAAGGGCAAGTAAACATGTACGCAATCGTTAACACGGGCGGCAAGCAGTACAAGGTCGCCACCGACGATGTCATCACCGTCGAGAAGATCGAGGGCAATGAGGGCGACAAGGTCACCCTGCCGGTCATCTTCCTCAACGATGGTAAGAAGATCGTCACCGATCCCGACAAGCTGGCCAAGGCCAAGGTTACCGCTCAGATCGTTGAGCAGTTCAAGGGCGAGAAGCAGCTGGTCTTCAAGTTCCACAAGCGTAAGCGCTATCGTCGTCTGAAGGGTCACCGTCAGCAGCTCACCAAGCTGAAGATCGTGAAGGTCCAGGCTACGTCCCGCGCCAAGAAGGTTGTCAAGGCAGAGGCCGAGGCTGTTGCCGAGGCTCCCGTCGCCGAGTAGATTACACTCGTAACGAAAGAGTAGGTATACACAATGGCACACAAAAAAGGACTCGGTTCCTCCCGTAATGGCCGTGACTCCCGCGGTCAGCGCCTTGGCACGAAGCGCTATGCCGGCCAGACGGTAACCACGGGCACGATTCTCGTCCGTCAGCACGGCACTCACATCCACCCGGGTGAGAACGTTGGCCGTGGCAAGGACGACACGCTGTTCGCGCTGGTCGACGGTACCGTTGAGTTCCACAAGGGTATCAAGCACAGGGTCAGCGTACGCCCGCTCGCGAACGCGTAATTCACCCTTCATAGAGCACATATGTGGGAGGCACTTGAGTTTTAGGATTCAAGGGTCTCCCTCTTTTTGTAGGAGGCGATTCTGTTGTCACAGTTCACCGATATCAGCCGCATTAACGTGTGCGGCGGCGACGGCGGAGCCGGATGCATGTCGTTTAGGCGCGAGGCATTTGTCCCCAAGGGCGGCCCCGATGGCGGCGACGGCGGTCGTGGCGGCAATGTCGTCATCCAGGCCGATGCTCAGCTGTCTTCGTTGATCGATTACCGCTTTAAGCATCACTTTCGTGCCGAGCGCGGAACGCACGGTCAGGGCGCCCGCCGCAACGGCAAGAGCGGCGAGGACCTCATTTTGAAGGTCCCCATGGGCACCGTGGTCCGCGAGCTCGATCCCGAGACGCAGACCCCGATGTTCGAGATTGCCGACCTGGTGCACGACGGCGAGCGCGTTGTCGTGGCGCCCGGCGGTGCCGGTGGCCTGGGCAATACGCACTTTGTGACGTCGGTGCGCCGCGCGCCCGCGTTCGCTCAGCTGGGCGAACCGGCCGAGGAGCACTGGATTGAGCTTGAGATGAAGCTTATGGCCGATGCCGCACTCGTGGGCTTCCCCTCGGTGGGCAAGTCCTCGCTTATCGCGCGCATGAGTGCCGCCCGTCCCAAGATCGCCGACTATCCGTTTACCACACTCGTGCCGAACCTCGGCATGGTGCGTGCCGGTGAGTATTCTTACGTCGTTGCCGACGTTCCTGGTTTGATCGAGGGTGCGAGCGAGGGCAAGGGTCTGGGCCATCAGTTCCTGCGCCACATCGAGCGCACGGCCCTGATCATGCATGTCGTTGACATGACGGGTGGTTTTGAGGATCGCGACCCGGTTGAGGATTACCGCATCATCAACCGTGAGCTCGAGCAGTATGGCGCCGAGCTTTCGGAGCGTCCGCAGATCGTCGTCGCCAACAAGTGCGATGCGCCGGGCACGGCCGACAAGATTGCCGACCTCAAGCGTGCGGCGCTCGACGACGGGCATATGTTCTTTGCCGTGTCCGCCGTTACGGGTGCCGGCCTCAATACGCTGATGCTTGCCGTGGGCGAGCAGGTGGCTAAGCTGCGAGCCGAGCTGGCGGTCTCTGATGAGCCGGTCGATCTGCGCGACGAGGAGTGGGAGCGTCGCCGTCTGCAGCGCGAGAAGCGTTTCCGCATTGTCCAGGAGGAGCCCGGTGCCTTCCGCGTGGTCGGTCGTGCCATCGAGCGCATGGTCATCCAGACCGACTGGGAAAACGAGGAAGCCGTCATTTACCTGCAGCACAAGTTTGCGCGTATGGGTGTTGACGACGCGCTCGAGAAGGCCGGTTGCCGTGCGGGCGACGAGGTCCGCATTTGCCAGCGTGCCTTTGACTTTGAGGGCGCTGAGGACTTCTCGGAGTACGAGGAGCTCGAGGACGCTGGCGAGGACGTTGCCGTTGAGGCCATTGACGTGGCCGATGCTGCGGATGAGGGCGTCGAGGCTATCGATGCGGCTGATGCCGCGGACGATGCCGAGACCTCGGAGGGCGAGTAAGCCATGTCGCTGCGCGGTGGAATCGGTTTGCCCGAGCTACCCATAAAAGAGGGCAAGGAGTTTCGGCTTGGCATTATGGGCGGCACCTTTGACCCGATTCATTACGGGCACCTGGTGACTGCCGAGCAGGCGCGCGAGTCGCTCGACTTGGACGCTGTGCTCTTTATGCCGGCGGGCTCTCCCGCCTTTAAGCTTGACAAGCCGGTGACGCCTGCCGAGGACCGTTATGCCATGACGGTCCTCGCCACCGCCGCGAACCCGGCCTTTTTGGCGAGCCGGTTCGAGATTGACCGTCCGGGCGTAACCTATACGGCCGATACGCTTCATGCCCTTCGCGACTTTTACCCGCCGCAGGTAAAGCTCTACTTTATTACGGGCGCCGACGCGATTATTGATATTGTGACCTGGCATGATGCCGAGCGAATTGCTGAGCTTGCTACCTTTATTGCGGCGACGCGACCGGGTTTTGATATCGATACGGCGCGTGCCCGAATCAAAGAGTCGGGGCTGCCGTTCGATGTGCGCTATATTCAGATTCCGGCGCTGGCGATCAGCTCGACGAACATTCGTAAGCGAGTTGCCCGCGGCATGAGCGTGCGCTATCTTACGAGCGAGTCTGTGCTCGGCTACATTCGCAAGCGCAGGCTATATGCCGATCTGGGTCAAGAAGATTTTGAGTGATGGGGGCTACGTTGTCGGTAGAGGATCAGTTTGAGGGCGATGAGCGCGCGCTGCTCAAGCGCATTCAAGAGCTGCTCGATGTTCGCATGAAAGATAAGCGCAAGCGCTATGTGCATTCGTTGGGTGTTGCCGAGACCGCACTTCATCTGGCCGAGGTCTACGGCGTTGACCGCTTTGATGCCGCTGCCGCCGGCTTAATTCACGACTGGGACAAGGTGCTTTCCGATGACGAGCTCGTGGCCCGCGCGATTCACTATGGCATCAAAGTTGCCGGCTCTCCTTCCGCCGCGACGCCGCTTTTGCATGGCCCTGTTGCCGCCTATGAGCTTCCGCAGCTTTTCCCCGAGCTGTCGCCGGCTGTTTTCCAGGCTGTCGACCGTCACACCGTGGGTGCCTGCGATATGACGCCGCTCGATATGGTGGTCTTTGTGGCAGATGCCATCGAGCCTAACCGTCACGGCGACTATGTCCATGCGCTGCGCAAGATGGTGGGGAAGTCCTCGCTCGATGAGTTGTTCTTCTCCTGTTTTGCGCAGGGTCTGGTCTATGTGATCCAGTCCGGGCGCTATCTTTATCCCACGGCTATTACGATTTACAACCATTACGCCCAGCTGCGCTAGCTCGGGCTGTCTAGAAAGAGGTATTCCATGGCCGACGAGACCATGACCGACGAGCAGATTCTTGAAGGTGTGGAGCACAAGAGCTTCGTTGCCACGTCCGACCGCACTGCCGCCTCGCTGTTCGCGAGCGGTGTCGCCGCCGAGGATGTCGCCCGCGCCGCCGCGCAGGCCGCCTACGACAAGAAAGGCGAGGACGTGCAGGTGCTCGATCTGACCGAGCTCTCCGACGTGTGCGACTACTTTGTGCTCGCCACCGGTACCAATAACCGTCAGGTCGATTCTATCGTCGACGAGATCGAGGAGAAGGTCGCCGTGGCTTGCGGTGAGCACCCGTTCTCTATCGAGGGCCGCGAGCAGAAGACCTGGATGCTCATGGACTACGGCTCGGTTGTCGTCCACGTCTTCACTCCCGAAGCCCGCGACTTTTACCGCCTAGAAAAGCTCTGGGGTGACGCCCCCCAGCTCCCCCTCGACCTCCTCTAGTGGCTCATTTGAGGCTTATAGGACAAAATGTGTGTCCACTTTAGGGGCATCGGCGCAGGTCGATGCCCCTTTTTCAGCCGTTTAAATTCCGTGCCCGCTTTTAACCGCTCGGACAGAATGTGTGTCTGGTTGCCTATCGTTCCCGCAGGTAGATAACCTTTTCCGGAACCGTTAAATACCCCTTCGGAAGAGGTGCCCATGAAGGCCGTTTATTGCCCCTACTGCGGCGGTCGGACCAAGCGCAACGGCAGGACCTCATCGGGATCCCAGCGGTGGAGGTGCACGGCCTGCGGCGCGTCGACGACGGTGAGGTACGACGACACGGCGACAAGGCTGGACGAGTTCCTCGGGTGGCTCCTCTCCAAGGACTCCCAGGCGGCGATGCCGGGCGGCGGGCGGTCCTTCAGGCGCAGGACGGCCGAGCTCTGGGAGGTCTGGCCCATGCCCGTCCCCGACGGCGAGCTCCACCGCGTGCTCCACGTCGACGGGATCTGGGTCGCGCGCGACCTCGTCGTGCTCATATGCTGCAGCGGCGAGCGGGTGGTCTCCTGGTACATGGCGAGGTCGGAGAACTCGAGGGCGTGGTCGGCCCTCATGGCGCCGATCCCGGCGCCCGACGTGGTCGTCACCGACGGCGGGAGCGGGTTCGCCAAGGCCGTGCGAGAGACCTGGCCGCGCACCAGGGTCCAGAGGTGCACCTTCCACGCCTTCTCGCAGGTCAAGCGCTACACGACGACGCGGCCGAAGCTCCAGGCGGGGCGCGAGCTCTACCTCGTCGCGCGCGACCTCATGGGCATCGAGTGTTAGCGTCAATATATTTTTCACCATTTTCACCAACGTATTTTCGCCAATCGCGCCAACGCGGATGCGCCGGATTCGCCAACGCGGATGCGCCGCTTTCGGCGTCTAGGCTCCCTCCTCCTTCCCGTCCTCGCCGCCGATGGATACGTCCTTCAGGCGGTACGACCGTCCCGTTATCTTGATCATCGCGCAATGGTGGCAAAGCCTGTCGGCCACCGCCGAGGCCGTGACGTTGCTGCCGAACACGTCGCCCCACCTGCCCACCGGCACGTTGGTCGTGACGACGGTCGACCGCTTTAGCGCGTAGCGCCTGTTGACCAGCTGGAACAGCAGGTCGGCGCCCTCCTTGCCGATGTCGAGGTAGCCGAGCTCGTCTATTATCAGCAGGCTGCAGTGCTCGTAGAACCGCATCCTGCGCGCCAGCGCCTCCTTCGCCGAGGCGTGCTTGAGGTCCTCGACCAGCCTCGAGCAGTCGGCGAAGTACACCTGCTTGCGGGCCATCACCGCCTCGTGGCCTATGGCTATCGACAGGTGGGTCTTGCCGACGCCCGGGCTGCCGACGAGCACGACGTTGTCGCCGCGGTCGATGAACTCGAGCGTGGCCAGCTGCTCGACCAGCCCGCGCGGCACGCTCGGCTGGAAGCCCCAGTCGAAGTCGGCCAGCGTCTTTATGTAGGGGAAGTTGGCCATCCTCGTGCGGCGCTCGTCGTCGGCGCGCCGCTTGAGGGCTATCTGGGCGTCGGTGAGCTCGAGCATGGCGTCGACCAGGCCCTTCCTCCCGTCGGCGACGAGCCTGACGTACTCGGGCACCGACGACGCCATGCCCTCGAGCCCCAGCTCCTCGAGGTTGGCCGCCAGGCGGTTGAGGGGGCTGGCCTGCACGGCGGCGCTCACAGCGAGCCCCCTATCGAGTCGAGCAGGCCGAGGTTGGCCGCGGCGGCCGCCTCGATGTCGCCGGCGGCGTCGCCGAACCACCGCTTGCCGGCCATGGCCTCGGCGTAGTGCGCCGGGTCGTAGGCCGGCCCGCCCGCCACGTGCGTGGCCACCAGCTCGCCGCCGACGTAGCAGTCCATCGCGCCGCCGGGCATGCAGACGATGCGGGCGGGCCTGCCGATGCAGCGCCTGGGCACCGACATGGGCTCGCCGTGCGCGCTCACCAGCATCGTGGCCGGCACCCTGGCCACGCGCACCACGTCGCCCATCGCCTCCTCGAGGGCGCGCAGGTTGCCGACGGGCAGCAGCGCGTCCTTCTCCTCCATGAACAGCGCGGAGGGCGGCAGCCCCGTGGTCTCGTTGGGCTCGGAGTTGCTGGCGTCCTCGATCCGCGCGACGATCTCGTCGATGTCGTCCCAGCCGTCGAAGTCGCCCTGGTGGGCCATGAGCCGCGACAGGAAGCGGTTCGACGACTCGACCTTGCCCTTCGTCTGGGGGCTGCGCGGGCGGCACAGCTTCAGCTCGAAGCCGGCGGCCTTGGCGAACTCGTATGCGCGCTGGACCTTGAGGCGCCTGCCGCCCTTGACCGTCACCAGGGCGGACATGTTGTCCGTGACCCACTCGCGCGGCACGCCGCCGAGCCTCGCGATCGTGGCGTACATGCACCTGACCAGGTCGTCGGTC
Organism: uncultured Collinsella sp.; assembly: GCA_900542905.1. Taxonomy (GTDB): domain Bacteria; phylum Actinomycetota; class Coriobacteriia; order Coriobacteriales; family Coriobacteriaceae; genus Collinsella. Next base: position 136,277 of record UQPF01000001.1, on the reverse strand, counting down.
GTCCTGGTCCTCGACCGGATGAATATGTGCCTGCGGGAATGGCCCAGCGTCGCCGCGAACACGTTGAACTCGAACAGCTCGCCGTCGCGGTTCGCCATCTTGACGGACTCCTTCCAGTCGAACTGCAGCTGCAGTCCGGGCGGCGTCTCGAAGCGCGGGTGCGGCTCCGGGCCGCCGGAGGCCCCGACGGCGATGCCGTTCTTGCGCATGAACTGGGTGAAGGCGTTGTAGCCGGCCAGGTCCTCGCCGGGATACCTGTGCAGCAGCCACTCGTGGATGCCCTTCTTGGTGACTCCCGGCAGCTGCGCCTTGGCGGCCACCTCCTCGATGTGCGCGTCGAACGAGCCCGCCCTGTCGCCGCGCCCGTCGTGGGGCCGCCCGCCCTCGGCCCTCCAGTACGACGCCACGGTGTGCCTGTCCTTGCCGTAGCGCTTCGCTATGTCGCTGAAGTTGGGCTTTATGCCCGCTTCCCTGTACATGTCCAACTCTCCGATCAGGTTCTTCTCCGCCACGGCCCGCTCCTCCCGAAAGCATCGTTCGCTCGTCGATCGAAGCGTAAGCCCCGGCGTTGGTGGAAATGGTGAAAATGCGTTGGCGCAAATGGCGGGATTGCGTTGGCATGATTGGTTGTTGAGCGTTGGTCAAAATGGTTGTTTTTACAGTAGCGCTAACATCGAGACGCTGCACCAGGCCGAGCTCTGGGTCGAGCGCTACCTCGACTGGTGCGGGTTCTGGGCCGACTTCCTGGAGGACAGGACCGTGGTGGACGGCAGGAGGGTCTACACCCACGAGAGGCTGAGGCGGGCGCGCTCGTCGCTGTCGTCGCTGGTGTCGGCGGGGACGCTGTTCACCTACCTCGACCCCGCCCTGGCCAAGGCCGGCCCGCTGCCGTCGACCAACAACATGATCGAGGGAGGGGTGAACTCGCAGCTGAGGGCCGTCCTGCGCAACCACCGGGGGCTGACGTCGGTCAAGCGCGTGAAGGCGGTGTTCTGGTGGTGCCACGCGCACTCGGGGGACGCGAGGACGGCGCGCGAGAAGCTCGCCACGATGCCGACCGACGCGGACATCGACTTCCTGTTCAGCGTCTACTCCGCCTCGCCGTCGCGCGAGGACGGAGGGCCGGAGTGGGGCGACAGGGCCGTGTGGGAGGACCTCCACCACAGGGACCCGTACCCGTTCTGGCTGGATTAATGGATGGAAACGGATGTTCTATCGGGACACACATTTTGTCCTATAAGCCTCATTTGATATGGGGCTTTTAGTTGGCCTCGCGCATTTTGCCGGGCAGTTGCGGTTTTCCGCACCTGCCCGGCTTTCTTTTTGCCCAAAGGCGGTTAATCATTGAAGCGGGATTGGCGGCCGAAGGATAGGGCGGTGTCGCCGAACTTGTCTCGGACGGCATCGATCGCGACGGAGAGGTCGCGACGGTCGCTCGATTGGGCTCCGCGGTCGTCGACTTCGCAGAACAGGTCGGTCTGGATGCCGCCTTGGTGGTCGAAGTCGCTCATACCGATGCCTGCTAAGCGAACATGCATGCCTTCCTGCCAGATGTTGTCGAGTAGCTCGAGGGCCACGGCCACGAAGATGTTCTCATCGTCGGTCGGATGAGGCAGCCGGCGCTGTGCCGTACGCCCGCTTCCATACGAATACTTGAGCTTGAGCGTTACCGTGCCACCCGTCAGTCCCTGACGGCGCAGGCGGCGTCCAACCGACTCACCCAGCAGCGCAATCGCCGCTTCGATGTCCCCGCGCTCAGTCAAATCTTTCGCAAAGGTGCGTTCATTGCTGACCGACTTGACCTCGCGCCCTTCATCGAGACTCGTGACTTCGGAGATTTCGAGTCCCAGCGCACGCTGGCGCATGCGTTCGCCGTTGACGCCAAAAATAGAGGCCAAGGTGGATTCCGGTGCACGTGATAGCTCGCCGAGCGTGTAGATGCGCATGCGGCGCAGTCGCTCCTCGGCCGAGCGCCCGATGCCGCTCATGGCAGATACCGGCAGCGCGGCCAAAAAGCGCTGCTCGGTTCCGGGGCGCACGATGGTCAGCCCAAACGGCTTATCCCGCTCGCTTGCGATCTTTGCGACCGTCTTGTTGCAGCCTACGCCAATGGAGCACGTCACTCCCAGCGCTGCCACGCGGTCGCTTATACGCCGTGCAACCAGCAGCGGGTCCTCGGGCGCAAAGCGACCCGGTGTGATATCGATAAAGGCTTCGTCGATCGATACGCGCTCAACGCGCGGCGTCTCCTCGGCAAGAATCGCCATGACCTGCGCGCTCACCTCGCGGTAGCGATCAAAGTGCCCGTGCGTCCAAATGGCTTGCGGGCACAAGCGCCGTGCCTCGGCTGAGGGCATGGCGGAGTGCACGCCAAAGCGACGTGCCTCGTAAGAACAGGTGGACACAACGCCGCGGGAATCGGCGTCTCCGCCCACGATGAGCGGCTTTCCGCGCCATTCGGGATGATCGAGCATCTCCACGCTCGCAAAAAACGCATCGAGGTCCATCAGGCCCACCGCCGGACCCGTCCAGGGAGGCGGCGTGACGCCCATGGCATCCTCATAACCGTATGTATGTTCGCGTCTTTCCATGTCATGAGTATACCGCGCAGCTCATGTGGGGTGCGTGTATGTGCTTGCAAATCCCGAATTCTTGTCTAAGATATGGATTTGCCCTCGACTACACCGAAGAAGTTGGTCTCACGGACTTCACCTGCCCGCGTCGATGGCGTATTATGTTCAACTGTTTGTTTGTAGTTGCAGCCTAAAGCTGCTTGGTTGGAGGAGTTTCCTTTGGCAGTCAAGATTCGCCTTGCTCGTCACGGCGCTAAGAAGCGTCCGTACTACCGTGTCGTCGTCGCCGATTCCCGCGCCCCGCGTGACGGTCGTATCATCGAGGAGGTTGGCCGCTACAACCCGATGACCGCCCCCAAGACCATCAACCTCGACCTCGAGAAGATCGCCGACTGGCAGTCCAAGGGCGCTCAGCTCACCGATGCCGTCGCCGCTCTGGTCAAGGCCGCCAACGAGGGCGAGAAGACCGAGACCGTCGTCAAGAAGTCCAAGAAGCAGCTCGCCAAAGAGGCCGAGGCCGCTAAGGCTGCCGCTGAGGCCGCTGAGGGCGCCGAGGAGTAAATCGTGCCTGAGGTTGACGCTGCACAGCTCGAGGGTGAGGCAATGCTCTCAGATCGCATCGCCGATCTCGTCGAATATCTCGTTGTTCAGATCGTCGACGACCCGGATTCCGTGAGCCTTGAGGTCATCGATGGTGACGACACCTCTACGATCGAGGTTTCTGTCGCCGAGGATGACGTCGCTAAGGTCATCGGCCGTCGTGGCCGTACCATCAAGGCCATTCGCACGCTCGCCCGTGCACTGGCCGCTCGCCTCGACACTGCAGTCGAGGTAGAGGTTCTGGGCTAGGACCTTGAGGTCCCAGTACAAAAACATCGCCCGTGTGGTCAAGCCGCACGGAAGGAAGGGGGAGGTCCTCGCGCAGCCGCTGCGGGGGCTTCCTTCTGTATTGACGCCGGGTATGCGCGTCGCCCTGACGCCGCCGGCGCTCAAGCGCGACCGCTTTTGCACGGTCGTGTCCGTCACCGATACGGGCGATGGCGATCTGGTCTCGTTTGAGGGCATTGACGACTTGACGGCCGCCGAGGGCATCACGGGATGCTATGTGCTGGCAAATCGTGACGACTTTGAGCTCGATTCGCTCGACGCCGCCTATACCGACCTGATGGGTCGCGAGGTGGTCGACGAGCGCTTCGGTTCGCTCGGCACGATCGTCGAGATCATGTCGACGCCCGCTAACGATGTTTGGGTTGTCGAGGGTGATCGGTACGGCGAGGTGCTGATTCCCGTGATCGAGCAGGTTGTGCTCGATCTTCCCGACACAGGAACAATTTTCGTCCACGTTATGGACGGCCTGATCGATATGGACAAGTAGGGAGGACAACATGCTGATTGAGACCCTTTCGGTCTTTCCCGAGATGTTTGAGCCCGTCATGTCCACATCGATTTTGGGCCGCGCCCGCAAGGCCGGCCTTTTTGATTTTAAGGCGTATAACCTGCGCGACTGGACGCACGACCGCCATCGTACCGTCGATGACGAGCCGTACGGCGGCGGGCAGGGCATGCTCATGAAGGTCGAGCCTATTGCCGAGGCCATCGAGGCTATTAGCTCCGAGGGTCCCAAGCCCACCGTGGTGTTCTTTACGCCCTGTGGCGAGCCCTTTACGCAGCATGTGGCCGAGCGCCTGCTCAAAAGCGAGCGCCTGCTGTTTGTGTGCAGCCGCTACGAGGGCGTCGACGAGCGTGCGTATGCGTATGCCGATGAGCGCCTGTCGATCGGCGACTACGTGCTCACGGGCGGCGAGCTGCCCGCTATGGTGGTGGCTGACGCCGTCGTGCGTCTCATCCCCGGCGCCCTTGGTGACGAGATGAGCAACGTCGACGAGTCGTTTTCGACCGCCGAGGACGGTGGCCTGCTCGAGTACGCGCAGTATACCCGTCCCGCCGAGTTCAACGGCGAGGGCGTGCCCGCCGTGCTCGTGAGCGGCGATCACGCCAAGGTCGACGCCTGGCGCCGCAAGAATGCCATCGAGCGCACCTGCCGCTGGCGTCCCGATCTGATTGAGACAGCGCGGCTCACGCCCGAGGAGCGTGCTTACGCGCAGGAGATTCTGGACGCTTCGTATTCGCAGAGCGAGGAGTGAGAATGGTTCCATCGCAGCATTCCGCGTTGAGGGGCGCTTTTGAGTGGATCGCGGTCATCGCGATCGCACTGGTCGCCACCTTCTTGATTCGCTCGTTTGTGGTCGAGCCCTTTGTGGTGCCCACCGGCTCCATGGAGTCCACGATCGAGATTGGCGACCAGATCCTGGCACAAAAGGTGAGCCTCGAGCTCGGTCAGCCCGTCAAGCAGGGCGATATCGTGGTGTTTCACAACCCCGATGGCACCTCCGAGCATGATGTTCTTGTCAAGCGTGTTATTGCCACGGCCGGCCAGACGGTCGACCTGCAGGATGGCAAGGTGGTCGTTGACGGCCAAGCGCTCGACGAGGACTATACGACGGGCATGAGCTGGCCACTTTCGGTCCAAGCGCCCGGTGCTCAGGTAAGCTATCCCTACACCGTTCCCGACGGGTGCGTGTGGGTGATGGGCGACAACCGCGAAAACTCTGCCGACTCACGCTACTTTGGTCCCGTCGATCGCTCTGATTTGATCGCTGTGGCGCTTGTGCGCTACTGGCCGCTCAACCGCATCGGCGCTATCGACTAAAAACCGCTATAGTACAGTACCTAACCGTGTAATCGTTTCGACGAGGGGATATTAGAGGCATGAACGCTTCATCGCTTTCCTTCCAAGACATCATCCTGCGCCTCCAGCAGTACTGGGGCGAGCAGGGCTGCGTCATTATGCAGCCCTATGACTCCGAGGTCGGTGCCGGTACCTTCCATACCGCGACCACGCTGCGCTCGCTCGGTCCCGCCGAGTGGCGCACCTGCTATGCGCAGCCCTGCCGCCGTCCCGCCGACGGCCGCTACGGCGAGAACCCCAACCGCATGCAGCACTACTATCAGTTCCAGGTGCTCATCAAGCCTTCTCCGGTTAACGCCCAGGAGCTCTACCTGGGGTCTCTTGCCGCTATCGGTCTGGATCCCAACGACCATGACGTCCGCTTTGTCGAGGATGACTGGGAGAGCCCGACCCTTGGCGCCTGGGGCCTTGGCTGGGAGGTCTGGCTCAATGGCATGGAGGTCACGCAGTTTACGTACTTCCAGCAGGTGGGAGGCATCGAGGTCGACCCCGTGCCCGTTGAGATTACCTACGGCCTGGAGCGTATCGCCATGTACGCCCAGGGCGTCAACTCGGTCTACGACCTGGTGTGGAGCTACCTGCCCGACGGCACGCCCATGACCTACGGCGACGTGTTCCTCGAGAACGAGCGCGAGTTCAGTGCCTATAACTTTGAGGTCGCCAACGTCGAGATGATGCGTCAGAAGTTTGACGACTACGAGGCCGAGTGCCATTCCTGCCTGGAGCGCAAGCTGCCGCTGCCGGCATATGACTGCGTCATGAAGTGCAGCCACGCTTTCAACCTGCTCGATGCTCGCGGCGCCCTGTCCGCGGTCGAGCGTGCCAACTACATCCTGCGCGTCCGCGCCGTCGCCAAGGCGTGCTGCGAGGCCTACATGGCCGAGGTCGCCGGAGTCAACGAGAATGCCGACCAGGAAGGCGAGGTGGCGTAAGCCATGGCAGACGCTAAGGATTTCCTGTTTGAGATCGGTACGGAGGAGATGCCCTCCGCGCCGCTGAACAATGCCGTCAAGCAGCTTGGCTCCATGATTGCCAAGGGTCTCGACGAGGCCGGTCTGGCCCACGGCGAGGTCCGTGTGATCTCGAGCCCGCGCCGCCTGGCTGCGCTCGTGGCTAACGTCGCCACCGCGACCGATGAAGTCCATGAGGTCAAGCGTGGCCCCGCGGCCAACATTGCCTTCGACGCTGACGGTAACGCCACCAAGGCCGCCCAGGGCTTTGCCCGCAAGTGCGGTGTGGCTGCCGAGGACCTGGTCCGTCGCGAGGACACTGACGGTCGCGAGTATGTGTTCGCCGAGAAGAACATTCCCTCCGCACCGGCTACGCCGATTCTGACCGCTCTGTGCGAGAAGACCATCGCCGGCCTGCAGTGGCCCAACTACCGCAGCCAGCGCTGGGGTCACGAGCATGCGACCTTTGTTCGTCCGGTCCGCTGGATCTGCTGCCTTTTGGGCGAGGATGTTGTGCCCGTGTCGTTTGCCGACGTGACGAGCGGCAACACCACGCGCGGTCATCGCGTACTTGGCCCTGGCGACCATGTTGTTGCCAGCCCCGCTGTTTATGAGCAGGTGCTCGAGGACGCCGGCGTGCTTTCTGCCGAGCGTCGTCGCGAGGCCATCCTTGCCGGCATCGCCGAGGTCGAGGCCGCTCGCCCCGGCTGTCATGTCGACACGCCCAAGAAGGTCTTCGAGGAGGTCATTAACCTCTGCGAGTGGCCGACGGTGCTCGTCGGTACCTTCGATGAGGAGTTCCTCAAGGTCCCGCACGAGATCATCTGCGAGTCCATGCTCACCAACCAGCGTTACTTCCCGATCTATGACGGCGAGGGCAAGCTCACGCGTGAGTTCGTGGTCGTCTCCAACAGCAAGCCCGAGAACGCCGAGCGCGTGATCGACGGCAACGAACGCGTCGTGCGCGCCCGTCTGGACGACGCAAAGTTCTTCTACGAGGAGGACCTGAAGATCTCCCTCGACGAGTTCCGTGAGCGTCTGGCCAAGGTTGCCTTCCAGGAGAAGCTCGGTAGCGTGCTCGCCAAGTCCGAGCGCATTGAGCAACTCGCGCTTGCCATCGCTCGCGAGGCCCATCTGGGCGCCCACCTGGCCGCCGATGCCGCTCGCGCCGCGCACCTGTGCAAGGCCGACTTGGTATCCAACGCCGTCGTCGAGTTCACGAGCCAGCAGGGCGTGATGGGCGGTTACTACGCCACCGCGATGGGGGAGAACGACGAGGTTGCCCACGCCATTCGCGATCATTATCGTCCCCGCTTTGCCGGTGACGAGCTGCCCGAGGGCACCGCTGGCTGCATCGTGGCCTGCGCCGACAAGCTCGATACCATCGCCGGTATCTTTGCCATTGGCGAGCCCCCGACCGGCTCCTCCGACCCCTACGCGCTGCGTCGTGCCGCTATCGGCATCATCAACATCCTGCGCGACCGTCTGCCGATCGACCCCACGTCGCTCATCGACTTCGCCCTCGAGCTCTATAGCGAGCAGGGCATTGAGTTCGACGCCGCCAAGGTCGCCCAGCAGGTTCGCGACTTCTTCCATGGCCGCCTGGTGAGCATGGCCCGCGACGAAAAGATCCCGGCCGATACCGTTGCCGCCGTCTCCGCGGTGCACATCATCGCCCCGTCCGTCTTCTTCGCCCGCTGCGCCGCCCTCGACGAGGCCCGCAAGAACGACGCCGAGACGTTCGACAACCTTGCGACCGCCTATGCCCGCGCCGCACACATCTCCAAGCCCGAGCTGGGTGCGGAGTACGACCGCGGCCTGATGGGCGAGGTCGAGCTCGCGCTTGCCGATGCCTCCGAGGCTGCTCAGACCGCTGTCGATGCCGCCCTTGCTGCCGAGGATTACCCGGCCGCATTTGCCGCCCTTGCCGCCCTGCGCGCGCCCATCGACCGCTTCTTCGATGAGGTCATGGTCATGGACAAGGACGAGCAGCTCCGCGATAATCGCCTTAAGCTGCTCAACCGCTTCGAGGCCGTTTTCTCCGGCATCGCCAACATCGGTGAGCTTGCCCGCAAAAAGTAAGCCAGCCTGCGCATAAGCGCTAAAGGAGCCCCGCATGGATTGCCCGGTCACCGCTCGTCCCACCGTTATCGTTATCTCCGACTCGCTCGGTGATACCGCTTGTGAGGTGGTGCTTGCGGCGTCCGGGCAATTTGATGAAGGGGCTTTTCTTCTCTTGCGCCTGCCCAAGGTGACCTCGGTGGAGCAGGTGGAGTCGTTTGTGGGCCCGCGCGTCGATGCCGACCATCGCGATATTGCCGTGTTCCACACCATTGTCGATCCGGCGCTTCGCGCCCGCGTGCTCGATTACCTGGGCATGCTGCATATTCGTTCGGTCGACCTGATTGGCCCGACGCTTGCCGTGCTGTCGTCGCTCATCGGTGTGCCGCCCAAGGGCGTCGCGGGTGTGATTCACAAGACCGATGACCGCTATTTCCATCGCATCGAGGCCATGGAGTATTTCGTTGAGCACGATGACGGGCGCGGCTGCGACGATCTGTCGGGAGCCGATATCGTGCTGCTGGGCGTATCGCGTACGTCCAAGACGCCGCTGTCGATGTATTTGGCCTATCAGGGCTACAAGGTCGCCAATGTCCCACTGGCGCATGGCATGGAGCCGCCCAAGTCGATTTACGAGGTCGACCCGATGCGCCTGTTCGGCCTGATTTCGACCGTCGATGTGATTTCCGAAATTCGCGATAGCCGCTTGGGCGATGACTACGCTCGTGCCGTTGCCGGCTCCTATGCCGAGCCCGAGAGCGTGCACAGCGAGCTCGAGGAAGCCCGTGCGCTCATGAAGCGCCTAGGCTGCTTTGTGGTGCGTACCGACGGCAAGGCCATCGAAGAAAGCGCTGCCGAGATCATTAGCCACTTGGAGGAAATCCAAGAAGCCCGTGCCCGCCGCGCCGCCCGTCGAGCCTAATAGTAGCAGCATTTTGATAAAGCGATTTAGCAAAAATATCGCATCTGACCTGCACGTTCTTACAGTGGTATCTTCATAATGTAACCACCTTTACCTACCGTTTACCGCCAGTTTTAGCACGTTTACCAAACCGCGCATCCTCTGCTTAAGCCTGCTCAAAACCCGCCGTATAGTTCCCTCACGGCCCGCATCTGGCGGGTCGATTCGTTACCACGGTCGTGCGCGTAAGTGCATGGAAGGGGAAGTATCGTGAGCGATTGCAAGAGGGTTTACCGTTTTGGAACCGACGCCCAGGGCACCTGTGTCACCGAGGGAGACAAGTCCATGAACTTCGTGCTTGGTGGCAAGGGCGCTAACCTTGCCGAGATGAGTCGTATCGGCCTGCCGGTTCCCGGTGGCTTTACCATTACCTGCCAGACCTGTGTCGAGTACTCCGGTGCCGGCAACGTCTGGCCCGAAGACGCACTCGATGAGATCGTTGCTGCCGAGGCGGACCTCGAGGCCCGCTGCGGCAAGAAGCTCGGTGACGCCAACGACCCGCTGCTCGTGTCGGTTCGTTCGGGCGCTCCGTTCTCCATGCCCGGCATGATGGACACGGTCCTCAACTTGGGCCTCAATAACGATTCCGTCCAGGGCCTCATCGCGCAGACGCAGAACCCGCGTTTTGCCTGGGATAGCTACCGCCGCTTTATCCAGATGTTTTCCAATGTCGTCATGGGCGTTGACGCCGACCTGTTCGAGAACGCCCTGACCCAGGCCCGTCTGGTCGCCGGCGTTCGCATCGATTCCGAGCTTTCGGCCGAGGACCTGCAGGAACTCGTCGAGACCTTTAAGGGCATCTTCTCCGAGAACGTCGATGCCTCCCTGTATCCCGAGCTCGAGGTCGCTGACGGCAAGCCCGTTTTCCCGCACGACCCGGAGCTTCAGCTACGCCTTGCAATTCAGGCCGTCTTTGGCAGCTGGATGAACGAGCGTGCCTGCATCTACCGCAAGCAGCATGGCATTTCCGACGACCTCGGCACCGCCGTCAACGTGCAGGCCATGGCCTTTGGCAACAAGGGCGAGACCTCTGCGACAGGCGTCGCCTTTACGCGTAATCCGGCCGACGGCACCAAGGAGTTCTACGGTGACTTTTTGGTTAATGCTCAGGGCGAGGACGTCGTCGCCGGTATCCGCAACACCGAGCCTATCGCCGACCTCAAGACCACCCCGGGCCTCGAGTCCGCAGGTGAGGAGCTCGAGCGCGTGTTCCTGACGCTCGAGGATCATTATCGCGATATGTGCGATATCGAGTTCACCATCGAGCAGGGCAAGCTCTGGATGCTCCAGACCCGCGTGGGCAAGCGCACCGCCACCGCCGCCCTGCGCATCGCTATCGAAATGGTCGAGGAGGGCCTGATCACCCGCGAGGAGGCCGTGAGCCGCATCGATCCCGCGCAGCTCGACCAACTCCTGCACCCGCAGTTTGACGCCTCCAAGAAGTACGAGACGCTGGCCAGCGGTCTGAACGCCAGCCCCGGTGCCGCCGTGGGCGAGGTCGTGTTCTCGAGCGACGACGCCGTCGCGCGCGCCAACGAGGGCCACAAGGTCATTCTGGTTCGCTGGGAGACCAACCCCGATGACCTGAAGGGCATGGTAGCCGCCGAGGGCATCCTGACCAGCCACGGTGGCAAGACGAGCCATGCCGCCGTTATCGCCCGCGGCATGGGTACGCCCTGCGTCTGTGGCGTTGAGCGCTTCCATATCGACGCCGCCGAGAAGGTCGTGCGCATCGAGGGCAGCGACCGCGTGCTGCACGAGGGCGACGTTATCTCCATCGACGGCACCCAGGGTATCGTCGTCGACGGCGCCGTTGACCTGGTCTCCGCCGAGCTCACCGGCGATCTGGACACCATCCTATCCTGGGCCGACGAGATTCGCCTGGACGAGACCGGTGGCCATGCCAACCATGTGCGCGTTAATGCCGACAACCCCGAGGATGCCGCGCTCGCGCTCGAGTTTGGCGCCGAGGCCATCGGCCTGTGCCGCACCGAGCACATGTTCCTGGGCGACCGCAAGAACATCATCCAGAGCTTTATCCTGTCTGACGATGAGGCCGTGAAGCAGCAGGCCCTGGCCGACCTGCTCAAGGTTCAGACCGAGGACTTCCTGGCGATGTTCAAGACCATGTCCGGTCGCGATGTGGTCGTCCGCCTGCTCGATCCGCCGCTTCATGAGTTCCTGGATAATCCTCGCGAGCTCGAGGTCGCCATCACCAAGAAGGAAGCCGCTGGCGCCAGCGAGGAAGAGCTTGCCGTCCTGCGCGCCCGCCTGCGTCGTATCGACGGCATGGTCGAGTCCAACCCGATGCTCGGCCTACGCGGCGTGCGCCTGTCCATCGTCTTTAGCGATCTGCCGCTCATGCAGGTCCGCTCCGTCGCCACGGCTGCCGCTCGCCTCATCAAGGAGGGCGTCGATCCGCGTCCCGAGATTATGGTCCCGCTCGTTTCCATTACGGCCGAGCATGTTCAGACCCGCGAGGTTATCGAGCGCGTGATCGCCGAGGTTTCCGACGAAGAGGGCGTCGAGCTCAATATTCCCGTGGGCACGATGCTCGAGCTGCCGCGCGCCTGCATGGTCGCTGATGAGATCGCCCATCACGCAGACTTCTTCTGCTTTGGCACCAACGACCTCACCCAGACGACCTTCGGTTTCTCGCGTGATGACGCCGAGGCTAAGTTCATCCCGCTGTACATGCATAAGAAGATCTTGAAGGACAATCCCTTCGAGACCATCGACACAGCGGTGCTCGAGCTGGTGCGTATGGCCGTCGAGAAGGGTCGCGCCACCAACCCCGACATGCACTTTGGCGTGTGCGGCGAGCACGGCGGCGACCCCAAGTCCATCAAAGGCCTGTTTAACGTGGCCGACGTGGACTACGTGTCCTGCTCGCCCTACCGCGTGCCCCTCGCACGCCTGGCTGCCGCTCAGGCCAAGCTCGAGGCCAAGCGTTCCGCCTAACGTTTTGGGTTTAGACGCCTAGCGTAGCCCCCTTCATGCCGCCCGTCTCATTCGTGAGGCTGGCGGTTATCATGTGCGGGTTTTGTCTTTTTGTCTGCGTAAAAAATTGTTCTTGCAGCAGAAACCCGCGCGTGTATACTCGAATACGTTTGTTCAACTACGTGCCGGCCAAGGTGGTACGGCACCTCTAGAAGAGTAAGGAATTGCACATGGATTACATCCGCGCAATCGAGCGTCAGCAGATCCGCGAGGACATTCCTCAGGTTCGCGTCGCCGACAACGTCAAGGTTCACTACCGCATTAAGGAAGGCGACCGCGAGCGCATCCAGGTCTTCCAGGGCGACGTCATCCGCATGGCCGGCGCCGGTGCCCGCGAGACCTTCACCGTCCGCAAGATGTCCTTCGGTGTCGGTGTTGAGCGTACCTTCCCGCTTCACAGCCCCAAGATCGCCAAGCTCGAGGTCGTTCGTCATGGTCGCGTCCGTCGCGCCAAGCTGTACTACCTCCGCGACAAGGTGGGCAAGGCTGCTCGCATCCCCGAGAAGCGCTAAGAAGATCGCAGCGTCTGTCCACTCGTTTGGACGTAAGGGTCACCTTCGGGTGGCCCTTCTTTTTATCCGATTTGCATGCAAGGAGGGCCTGGTATGGCCAATATGACGAGCTCGGTTTCGGCATCGCAAGTTGCTGGCGAGCTGGCGAGCGCTACGTTTGAGGAGATTCCCGCCCTCGTGGAGCATTATCGCGAGGATCCGCGCCAGCAGGTGATCAAGGCTTGCGAACGCGCCCTCAAACGCCATGCCAAAGAGCTTGCCGAGCGCGAGCGCGTCAATGACATGTACGAGCTTATGCATGAGCTTGGCGGCGATGGGGTGGTCGTTGGTGTCGACGAGGTGGGTCGCGGATCGGTGGCCGGTCCTTTGACGGTATGCGCTGTCTGCCTTCCTATGGAGCCGCGCGTCTGGGGCATCAACGATTCCAAAAAGCTCACGCCGGCGCGCCGCGAGTTGCTCTCAGTGAAGATTGCCGAGGTGGCGACGGCGATCGGTTTTTGCCATATCGCGCCTAAGGATATCGATGAGATGGGCATGGCCCGTGCTATCCGTACCGCCGTTGCAGGCGCCGTGGCCGATACAGGGCTCGAGCCCGATTGCGTGCTTATGGATGGCAACCCCTTGGGCGCCGTTCCTAACGAGCGCGATGTGGTGAAGGGCGATGCCAAGATCGCCTGCATCGCCGCGGCGTCCATCATGGCCAAGGTCACGCGTGACGAGATGATGGTCGAGTACGACGCCGAGTACCCCGAGTACCATCTGGCCGAGTCGAAGGGCTATGCAAGCCCCGAGCATATCGAGGCCATTCGCAAACATGGACTTTGTCCGCTGCACCGCGTGAGCTTTTGCGGAAACTTTCTGCAGACTGAGCGCCTTTTCTAGGCCAATTGTGGAGACAGGGACCTCTGGGGTTTTATAAACCTGCTGGTAGCGGGCCGTATGCAACACCATTGCTGCGTACGGCCCGTTTTTTGACGGCATTTGGTCAGCTTTTGGTTTGCTTCCTGTACTTACCCGCATGAAAGGTGCCCTCATCATCGGGGCAATGCAGTGTGCGGGAAAGGAGACCCCATGAGTGCCGCAAGCAAAAAGAGCAAGACGCAGCAGCTCAAGGAGCGTTGGGAAAACGGCGAGCTCGACTGCGGGGCGATGACGCCCGAGTTTATCAAGGGACTCAGTCCCCGTGAGCTGGGCATGCTGGGCGAGCTGATCACCATCGACTACTTTAACGAGCGCGGCTACACCTTGCTGGAGCAGGGTTATCGTTGCACCGAGGGCGAAGCCGATCTGGTGCTGCTCGATGAGCTTGACGATGTCGTGGTGATGGCCGAGGTCAAGACCAGGCGCGTCGCCCTGGATTGCACCACGCGGGTCTTTCCCGAGGAGGCCGTGGATGCCCAAAAGCAGCGTCGGTATCGCCGTATCGCAAGTTGCTATCTCATGGAGCACTATCCGCTCAAGGCGATCCGCTTCGATGCAGTGGGTGTCACCATTCGCGGCGGGCATATCGCCGAGATCGAGCATCAGTACAACGCGTTCGATTGGCAGGTGTCGTGATGGCGTTCGAGACGTTTGCCGTTCACGCGGCCTGCATCCGCGGTGTCGAGGCGATTCACGTCACGGTCGAGGTCTCGCTTGCCGGCGGCGTTCCGGGCATTCAGATGCTCGGCATCCCGAGTATGGAGGTGATGGAGTCACGTGGTCGTATTCGCTGTGCGATGCGCTCGGCCGGCTTTGAGATCCCGCGCTCGGGCATTACGGTCAATCTGGCGCCCGGCGATATTCGCAAGACCGGTAGCGGCTTTGATCTGCCCATCGCCATCGCGGTTCTGGCGGCCGATGGGCAGATTCCCCGTGACAACCTCGATCGCTGCCTTATCGCCGGCGAGCTCGGCTTGGACGGTACGGTGCTTCCCGTCAAGGGCGAGGTGGCGTTTCAGCTGCTGGCTCGCGACATGGGGCTGTCCTTTATCGCCGGCAGGTCCGATCAGCATGTGCCGCTTGCGGGCGTTGATTGCGGCTTTATCGATCATCTGTCTCAGCTTGCTCGCGGCATGGGCGATGCCGTGCGTCATTATCTGGATTCCGAGGGTGTTGAGGCGACCTTTGAGCCCGAACTCGACTATGCCGATGTGCTGGGGCAGGAAGTCGCCAAGCGCGGCATGGCGCTTGCGGCCGCCGGCGAGCTCGGTTTGCTTATGATTGGGTCCCCGGGATCGGGCAAGACGATGCTCGCCCGTCGTATGACCGGCATCCTGCCCGAGCTTTCCGTTGAGGATCAACAGGAGGCGCTGTGCATCCATTCGGTCTTGGGTGAGAACATCGATGGCTTGTTGGCGGGGCACCGGCCCTTCCGCAGTCCCCACCACAGTATTTCGACCGCAGGCCTTATCGGCGGCGGGCGCCCGGTGCACCCGGGTGAGATCAGCCTTGCTCATGGCGGCGTGCTCTTTTTGGACGAGCTTGCCGAGTTTCCCACGGGTGTGCTGCAGACGCTGCGTCAGCCCATCGAACGCGGCTATGTGAGGATCGTGCGCGTCGACGGGGCCTTTACCTTCCCGTCGCGCTTTCAGCTGCTGGCTGCGAGTAACCCTTGCCCCTGCGGCTTCTTGGGTGATCGCGAGGTGCCGTGTCGCTGCTCGGCGGCGATGGTCGAGCGCTATCGGTCTAAACTGCGCGGTCCTTTGGCCGACCGTATCGACATGATGATCGATGTGACCCGTCCCGACCCCCAAGTGATTATCGAGGGTGCGGAGGGTATGTCGTCTGCCGAGTTACGTGACTACGTTGTGCGCGGTCGCGCTTTTCGCGCTTGGCGCGAATCCCGTATGGACGATGCGGATGCCGAGGCCGAGGATGACGAGACACGGTCCATTGACGGCGTCGTTTCGACCTTTGAGCTCGATGATGCGGCAGAGAAGTGTGTGCTCGGCCTGTCGAAGCGCACACATCTCACGGGTCGCGGCATCGTGCGACTGGTGCGTATCGCGCGTACAATCGCCGACGTCGCCGAGAGCGAGCAAGTGACGCAGGACCACGTGCTCGAGGCAGCGATGTACCAGGGAAGGAGGGACCAATGATGGCCGAGGGGACCTACGAGCTGCATCCAGGTGATGCGTTGTATCCCGAGATCGTTTTGGAGCTTTCTGATGTACCCCAGACGCTCTATGTGCGCGGCAACCCCGAGGTGCTTTCGACGCCCGCGGTCTCCATCATCGGCGCGCGCAAGGCCTCGCCGTATGGTCTTGCCGTGGCAGAGCTTGCGGCAAAGGTGGCGGTCGAGGCGGGAGTGACGGTAGTTTCGGGCGGCGCGGTCGGTTGTGACCAGGCCTCGGGTTGGGCTGCGGTCAACGCTGGCGGCAAACACGTCGTGGTGCTGGGGACGGGCGCCGACGTGGTCTATCCGCGCTCGAGCGCGGGGCTTATTACGCGCACGCTCGATACGGGTGGCGCGGTCGTGTCGATCTCCCCGTGGGGCATGGGTCCGCGCAAGTTTGCCTTTCCGCGCCGCAATCGCGTGATCGCGGCCCTGTCGCAAGCCCTCTTTGTATCCGAGGCGGGTATGCCTTCCGGGACGTTTTCTACAGCCGAGGCTGCTATGGATTTGGGGCGAGAACTTCTCGCTGTGCCGGGGTCGATCCTATCGCCCGAGTCGCGTGGCACGAATTACCTCATTGCGAACGGTGCCTGTTGCATCATCGACGAGGAATCTATCGAGATGGCTATCTCACGCATCTACGGCACTCTGCGCTACTCGCGCCCCGATGCTCCCGGCATTGCCGACCTGGATCAAACACAGCAGACCGTGATGCATGCGCTCATTGCCTCTCCGCTCAAGGTCGACGACATCGCGGCGCTCGTCTCGCTCGATGCTGTCGGCGTACTCAAACTCTTGGGTTCGCTTGAACTCGAGGGCCTTATCGAGCGCATGATGGATGGAAGGTATGCGCCCTCCAAGTTTGCCCTTCACGCCCAGACGCCCTTCGGTCACAATGGAAAACGTGTCAATTAGAAAGGTGTTTGCAGATGCAGTTCGATCAGGTGACGGTTATCGGTGGCGGTCTGGCGGGTTCGGAGTGCGCGATTCAGCTGGCAGACCGCGGGTTTGCCGTAAAGCTGCGCGAGATGCGCCCCCAGGTGAGCTCCCCGGCCCACCATACCGATCACCTGGCAGAGCTCGTCTGTTCCAATTCGTTTAAATCGACCCGTCCGGACTCTGCGGCGGGCTTGTTAAAGGCCGAGCTTGAGCGCATGGGTTCAGTCCTGCTCGATTGCGCCCATCGCGCGGCTGTTCCCGCCGGTGGCGCCTTGGCGGTCGACCGCGTCAAGTTTTCCGAGCTTGTCGAGGCCGAGGTTGCCGCCCGTCCCAATATCGAGGTCGTGCACGGCGAGGTCACGCAGATTCCCGAGGGCCACGTGGTCATTGCCGCGGGCCCGCTGTGTTCACCGGCGCTGAGCGAAGAGGTCATGAAGCTCGTCGGTGGCGACGCCCTTGCGTTCTTCGATGCCGCGGCGCCGATCGTCGATGCCTCCACGCTCGATATGGACGTGCTGTTTTCGCAGTCGCGCTACGAGGAGCAGGGGAGCGGCGACTATCTCAACGCTCCGCTCAACAAGGAGGAGTACGAGGCCTTTATCGAGGCACTTACCACGGCCGACCGCGTGGTGCTCAAAGACTTTGAGGGCGGCGATCTGTTTCAGGCCTGCCAGCCTGCCGAGGAGGTTGCACGCACCGGCAAGGACGCTATTCGCTTTGGCGCCATGAAGCCCGTTGGCCTCACCGACCCGCGTACCGGACGTCGCCCCTGGGCAGCGATTCAGCTGCGTGCCGAGAACAAGGAGAAGACCGCCTATAACCTGGTGGGCTTCCAGACCAACTTGACCTTTGGCGAGCAGAAGCGCGTCTTCCATATGGTGCCGGGCCTGGAGAACGCTGAGTTCTTCCGCTACGGTGTCATGCACCGCAATACCTTTGTCGACGCCCCTCACGTGCTCGATAGCACCTTTGCCGTGCCCGGTACCGGCGTGCGCCTGGCCGGTCAGATCACCGGCACCGAGGGGTACATGGAAGCCGTGGCGACAGGTCTGCTCGCGGCGCTCAACACCTATGCCGAGGCTATCGGTGCCGCGGGCGTCGAGTTGCCGCGTGTGGGCGCCCTGGGTGCGCTCGTGGGCTATGCGACCGATCCTGCCACCGTGGGCTATCAGCCTATGCATGTCAACTTTGGCCTGGTGCCGCCACTCGAGGACGGTAAGCGCCGCAGCAAGCGCGACCGCTATCAGGCCTATGCGGACCGTGCGCTCGAGGCCCTCGATGCCTACTTGGCCACGCGTTCCGACTTGTTTGGAGGCGACCGGTCATAGCCTTTGACCTGTACGACACCGTCGACTCTTTTATCGCCTATATCGCACGCGTCGAGGGGCTTTCTCCCAACACGGTGACGGCCTATGGCTCGAGGCTAGAGCGCTTTGCTGCCTGGTGCGAGCGCGAGGATATTGATGCTTTCGCTGCCGACGTGCGCACCATTCGTCGCTATCTTGCCGAGCTTTCGCGTGAGCAGGTGGCTCCCCGAACGCTTGCGGCGCACCTGTCGGCTATTCGATCTCTCTATCGCTGGATGGCTGCCGAGGGGATTGTCGAGGGCGATGCGGTCTCGGCGATCGCGTCGCCCAAGCTGCCGCGTGACCTGCCGGGCGTCCTTACGACCCAGCAGGTCGAGGCGCTGCTCAAGACGCCTGATACCTCAACACCCGCGGGGCTGCGCGATGCGGCGATGCTCGAGTTGCTCTATGCCTCGGGTGCCCGCATCTCAGAGCTTGCGGCGCTCAATGTGGAATCCATCTCATGGTCCGAGCGCACGCTGCGCCTGTGGGGCAAGGGAAGCAAGGAGCGCATCGTTCCTCTGTATTGTCGTGCGCTCGATGTGACGCGTCTCTATATTGAAGAGGGGAGGCCGGAGTTGCTCGCTCGGGCAAAGCGCCGCGACCTCGCTACCGGGCCGCATCCGCTGCTTATATCGGCGCGCGGCAATCGCATGAGCGCCGCGATGCTCCGGCGGCGGTTCCATACGCTGGCGACGCTCGCCGGCATTCCGGCCGACATCGCCCCGCATGCGATGCGCCATACCTTTGCGACCGACTTGCTCGAGGGCGGTGCGGACCTGCGCTCGGTTCAAGAGCTGCTAGGTCATGCGAGCCTGTCCACGACGCAGATCTACACGCATCTCACACCCGATCGGCTTAAGCGGGCTGTGGCTCAAGCCCATCCCCGCGGCGAATAGTGGCTGGCACGTCCCGCGCCGCACTCAGGTGTGTGGTTTTGATTGCGGGTTGGCAGGAAGAGGCATTCCTGCTATCATTCATCGGGTTGCTTCACGGCAACATGTTTTTATCACGCACGCGCGGCTACTTCATACCGTGGTGCCCGGGCTTTGGTAGCACATGTCCGGGTTGGTTTTGGAGGATGACCCCGCGCGGAGGCAAACCACAGGAGGTTTAACATGGCTACCAAGATTAATATCCGCACCCTGCTCGAGGCCGGCTGCCACTTCGGTCACCAGACCCGTCGCTGGAACCCCAAGATGAAGCCGTTCATCTTCGGTGAGCGCAACGGCATCTACATCCTCGACCTCAAGCAGACCATCCTCGACGCCGACCAGGCCTACACCTTCGTCAAGAACGTCGCCAAGGGTGGCAACGTGCTGTTCGTCGGCACCAAGAAGCAGGCTCAGGAGGCCGTCAAGAACGCTGCTGAGCGCGCCAACATGCCTTACATCAACCAGCGTTGGCTCGGCGGTATGCTGACCAACTTCGTCACCATCCGCTCCCGCATCAACCGCATGGAGGAGCTCGAGGCCATGGTCGAGGACGGCCGCATGGCAGTGCTCCCCAAGAAGGAGCAGGCTGTTCTCGGCAAGGAGCTCACTAAGCTCCAGACCAACCTCGGTGGCGCCCGCGACATGAAGGGTCTGCCCCAGGCTCTCTTCGTCATCGACACCAAGCGCGAGGAGAACGCCATCAAGGAGGCCCAGCGCCTGAACATCCCCGTCGTCGCCCTGATCGACACCAACTCCGATCCCGACGAGGTCGAGTACGGCATCCCCTGCAACGATGACGCTATCTCCGCTGTCACCCTTATGTGCGAGCTCATGGCTGACGCCTGCCTCGCTGGCTCCGGCAAGGAGCAGGTCTCCGAGGCCGAGATGGCCGCTGAGCCCAAGGCCGAGTAAATCAGTCTTAGTTAATTCTTTTTCATCTCTTTGAAAGGAACCACAATGGCCCAGATTACCGCCGCTATGGTCAAGCAGCTCCGCGAGATGACCGACTCCCCGATGATGGAGTGCAAGAAGGCTCTCGTCGAGGCTGACGGCGACATGGACGCCGCTGTCGACGTTCTGCGTAAGAACGGCCTTGCCAAGGCTGCCAAGAAGGCTGGCCGTGAGACCAACGAGGGCGCTGTCGCCGCGTTCGTCTCCGAGGATGGCAAGACCGGCGCTCTGCTCGAGCTCTCCTGCGAGACTGACTTCGTTGGCTCTAACGCCAAGTTCACCGGCTTTGCTTCCAAGGTCGCTGAGGTTGTCGCTACCACCGAGCCTGCTGACGTCGACGCTCTGCTCGAGAAGCCGATGGGCGAGGAGACCGTTTCCTCCGAGCTCACCGAGATGATTCACATCATGGGCGAGAACATGAAGATCTCCCGCTTCGCTGCCCGCAAGGCCGAGAACGGCGCGCTCGCTTCTTACATCCACATGGGTGGTAAGATCGGCGTCCTCGTCGAGTTCGCCTTCGAGAAGGCTGAGACCGCTCAGGCTGAATCCTTCAAGACCTTCGCTCACGACGTTGCCCTTCAGGTTGCCGCTGTCGCCCCGATCTGCGCTACCCGCGATCAGGTTCCGGCCGAGACCGTCGAGCACGAGAAGCAGATCTACATGGCCCAGGCTGCCGAGTCCGGCAAGCCCGAGGCTATCCAGGAGAAGATGGCTGTCGGCCGTCTGGAGAAGTTCTACAAGCAGTCCGTGCTCACCGAGCAGGAGTTCATCAAGGACAGCTCCCTCACCATCAAGAAGTACGCTGAGCAGGTCTCCAAGGAGCTCGGCGACACCATTACCGTCGTTGCCTTTGACCGTCTGGTCCGTGGCGAGTAAATAAGCTCTTGTAGCTGGTAATGAGCAGGCTGTGGGTTTTACTCACAGCCTGCTTTTTCATGGCTCTTCTTAGAGCCTTTGATAGAATGTTGAGAGTTCAATCTAAAGGAGGATCGCTTTGTCCGACATCCGATATAAACGCGTGCTTCTTAAGCTTTCCGGCGAAGCGCTGATGGGCGACGGCCAATATGGCATCGACCCCAAGGTTACCGACCATCTTGCTAAGCAGGTCAAGGAGCTGCTCGCCGTTGGCCATGAGGTCGGCGTCGTTGTCGGCGGCGGCAATATTTTCCGCGGCATGGCAGGCGCTGCCGGTGGCATGGAGCGTGCTCAGGCCGACTACATGGGCATGCTGGCAACCGTTATGAACGCGCTCGCCCTGCAGGATGCCTTCGAGCATAACGATGTTCCCTGCCGCGTGATGAGCGCTATCCAGATGAACGAGATCTGCGAGCCCTATATTCGCCGTCGCGCCATCAACCACCTTTCCAAGGGCAACGTCGTTATTTTTGCCGCCGGTTCGGGCAATCCGTACTTTACGACCGACACCGCCGCGGCTCTTCGTGCGTGCGAGATCGGCGCCGAGATTCTGATTAAAGCCACCAAGGTTGACGGCATCTACGATAAGGATCCCGTCAAGTGCGCCGACGCCGTCCGTTTTGACAAGATTACCTATCACGAGGTTCTCGTCCGCGGTCTGCAGGTTATGGATTCCACGGCTACGGCACTGTGCCAGGACAACCGTATGCCGATTTTGGTCCTCAACATCGATGGCGAGGACACCGTCAAGCGCGCGCTTTCGGGTGAGCCCGTCGGCACGCTCGTCTATCAGGAGGATTAAGCATGGCAGAGAACATCACCGCCCATATGGACAAGTCGCTCGAGTCCCTCAAGCATAACTTCTCCAAGGTCCGTACCGGCCGCGCCAATGCCAACATTCTGTCCGACATCACCGTCGATTATTACGGTGTTCCCACGCCGGTCACGCAGGTTGCCGCCGTCAAGACCCCCGAGGCCCACATGCTGCTCATCGAGCCGTGGGACAAGGCGCTCATCAACGCTATCGTCAAGGCCATCGGCGCTTCCGATCTGGGTATTACCCCCAACTCCGATGGCACCGTCGTTCGTCTGCCGTTCCCGGCTCCCACCGAGGAGCGCCGTCGCGAGCTCGTCAAGGAGTGCCGCGAGTACGCCGAGCAGGCCAAGGTGTCTATCCGTAACATCCGTCGCGACTTCAACAACAAGCTCGAGCGCGATGAGGAGCTCACCGAGGACGATGTCCGTCGCGAGCAGGCCAAGGTCCAGAAGCACACCGATGAGTATGTCGCCAAGGTCGAGGAGCTTCTGAAGGAAAAAGAAGCCGAGGTCATGGAGATCTAAGGTGCAATACGACGAGCATAAACTGGTCGAGTACTTTGCCGACGCCCCTGCGGGCGTCGGTTTTTCCGACCTTGACCTCAATAACATTCCGCACCATATCTCGTGCATCATGGACGGCAACGGTCGTTGGGCCACGTCGCGCGGTCTTGCACGCACCGAGGGCCACAAGGCGGGTATCGTCTCGCTGCGCGAGATCATTACCGCCTGCGTGCGCCTGGGCGTCGACGTGCTTTCGGCCTATGCGTTTTCTACCGAAAACTGGAACCGCCCGCAGCATGAGGTCAACGTCTTGATGCACCTGTTTGCCAAGACGTTCATCGACGAGTTGCCGCTTCTGAAGCGCGAAAACGTGCGCGTTGTCTTTTTGGGTGATATTTCCGCGCTGCCCAAGAAGACCCGCGACGTTTTTGAACGCGGTCTTGCCGAGTGCGCCGATCACACCGGTATGACGCTGGCGCTTGCCGTCAACTACGGCGCGCGTGCCGAGATTACCCGCGCTGTCCGTCAGATCGCGCTCGACGTTGCCGCCGGTAAGATTGATCCTGCCGCAATTGATGACGACATGGTGGCTTCTCACCTTTATACCGCCGGTCTTCCCGATCCTGAGCTTGTGATTCGCACCTCTGGTGAGCTGCGCCTTTCGAACTATCTGCTGTGGCAGGTGGCTTATTCCGAGTTCTACGTCACCGATACCTATTGGCCCGACTTTGATCGTTGGGGCCTTGTCGACGCCATTTTGGCCTATCAGGGCCGTGACCGTAGGTTTGGTGGTCTGAGCAAGACCGAGGAGGCTTAATCGTGTCCGATCGTCCCAAGGCAATTGCTCCCAAGACATCTGAGCGCAAGGCTGTCGCTGCGGGAGCGCCCGCAGCGAAGAATGGCACCGGTTCGTGGCTTGCCAGCTTTATCACCCGTGCCGCCGCCGGTATCGTCTATGCCGTTGTCTTTATCCTGTGCCTGGTTTTGGGTATTGTGCCCACGGCCATCTTTGTTTCCGTCATGAGCGGCCTGTGCTGCTATGAGTTTTTCCGTATGACGAGGCTCGATGGCAAGATGGCTAACGAGCGCATGGGTATCGCTGCCGCCGTACTCTTTCCGCTGTCGGCGTTGGGCGATTCGATGTTGCTGAATGCCCTGCTTTTTGCCCTGATGCTCGCTGTGGGCATTTGGTATGTTTGGTCGCCGCGTACCCGCATCTCTGATGTGGCCGTGACGCTCATGGGTCCCATCTACACTGGCTTTATGCTGTCGGCTATCGTGCTGCTGCGCGATGCCGTGCCCGGTTTTGCCGGCGCCCTGCTTTCGGTGGGCGTTTGCGCGTCCCTTTGGGTCTCCGATTCGTTTGCCTACATCGTGGGTAGCCGTATCGGCAAGCACAAGATGGTTCCCAAGATCTCTCCCAAAAAGAGCTGGGAGGGGTTTGTCGGCGGCATCCTGGGCTCGGTTTTGATTTGGCTCATCCTGTGGGCGACGCACTTCTACAAGCTCAGCCTGCCCTATGCGCTGCTGTGCGGCGTGGTCGTGTCCGTCCTGGGCGTTATCGGAGACCTCATCGAGTCGCGCATCAAGCGCGGTGTGGGCGTCAAGGATTCCGGTAACCTTATCCCGGGCCACGGCGGCATGCTCGATCGTAGCGATTCGCTTATCTTTGGCTGCATTACCGCGCAGCTGCTTTTGATGATCGGAGGCGTGCTGTAATGTCCTTCCAGACGACGTATGGCCCCGATGGACGTCTCCGTGTTGCCATCCTGGGTTGTACGGGCTCTATCGGCACCCAGGCGCTCGATGTGTGCCGCCAGCATGCCGATCGCCTGCAGGTGACGGCGCTGTCCGTTAACTCCAGTACCTCCGAGCTCGTTGCCGCTGCCCGCGAGTTCTCGGTTCCGGCGGTTGCCGTGGCCGATGTCGCTCATGGCGATGACGCCGTGCTGCAGGAGTTGCCCGAGGGAACGAAGCTCGGCGTTGGCGCGCAGGCGGTTTGCGAGCTCGCGCGTCGCGACGATGTCGACTGCGTGCTCGTCGCTATTGTGGGCGCCGCCGGTCTCGAGGCGAGCCATGCGGCCTTGACCTCGAATAAGCGTCTTGCCCTTGCCAACAAGGAGTCCCTCGTCGTCGGCGGCGACTTGCTTATGCCGTTGGCGCAACCGGGCCAGCTTATTCCAGTCGACTCTGAGCACTCCGCCATCTACCAGTGCTATCTGGGGGAGAGCCCACGCGAGGCTCATTGTATTTGGCTCACCTGCTCGGGCGGTCCGTTCTTTGGCCGCACCCGCGACGAGCTCGACCGCGTGACGCGTGCCGATGCCCTCGCACATCCCACGTGGGCCATGGGTGCCAAGATCACCATCGACTCCGCCACCCTCATGAACAAGGGCCTGGAGCGCATTGAGGCCATGCATCTGTTTAACTGCGACCTCGATTTCATTAACGTGGTCGTGCAGCGTCAGTCCAAGATTCACTCTATGGTCGAGTTCGCCGACGGCTCCGTGATGGCGCATCTCGGTGCTTCCGACATGCGTATTCCCATCCAGTTCGCGTTCTCGTATCCCGAGCGTTGGGATACCCCGGCGCCTCGTATCGATTTCCGCGAGCTGGGTCAGCTCACGTTTGATGCTGCCGACATGGATACCTTCCGCTGTCTGGCACTGGCCGAACGTGCCGGCAAGACGGGTGGCACCATGCCGTGCGTGCTCAATGCCGCCAACGAGGTCGCCGTCGATGCCTTCCTGAACGATGGCTGCAGCTTTACCGATATCGATCGCATTGTGGAATCCTGCATGGATTCCCACGATATGCAGGCGGTCGATTCGTTTGAGCAGCTTCGCGACATCGATGCATGGGCGCGTGAAAAGGCTGCGCAGGTGCTCGCCGCAACCCGTTCCTAACCCATAAGGATTGCTTTTTCGTTTTATGGATACTGTTCTGAGCGTTCTCTCATCGGTCTTTTGGGGCCTGCTGATGCTTTCCGTCCTTGTGTTTTTGCACGAGGGCGGCCACTTTTTGGCGGCGCGTGCCTGCGGCGTCCGCGTGACCGAGTTCTTTTTGGGCCTGCCTTGCCGCTTTGACATCCATTACACGTCGCGTCGCATTGGAACCAAGTTTGGCGTGACCCCGCTGCTGCTGGGTGGCTACGCTGCCATCTGCGGTATGGATCCGACCGACGTCTCGTGTGCCGATCGCGTGCTCGCGGCTATCTATCGTCATGGTCGCGTGACCGTGGCCGACCTTGCTGTCGAGCTCGAGCTATCCGAGGAGGTTGTGCTCGAGGCATGCGCCTTGCTCTTGGGTTGGGGCTCTATCGCGCCTTGGTATGAGGAAGGGGAGAAGCCCTCGCCGAGCTACTATCCCACCAAGTATCAGACGCTGCCGCGAGACGCGGCGGGTTACACCACCTTTGACGGCCGCCGTTTCGATCGAGAGCATGCGACTACCGAGGGCGATGTGTGGGAGCTGCCGTGCGGCGAAGCCGAGTTCCTTGCGCAAGAGCGTTCGCATACCTATCTGGGCCAGGGTTTTCTCAAGCGCGCCTTTATGCTGCTCGCGGGCATTCTCGTCAATATCCTGACGGGCTTTTTGCTGCTTATGAGCATCTACTCTATTGCGGGTGTCACCGTGCCGATGGATACCAACGTGATCGGTCAGGTTGACGAGGGGTCTATTGCCGCCAAGGCGGGTATCGAGGGCGGCGACGCGATCCTTTCGGTTGACGGAGTATCGTGCTCTACCTGGATGGACGTTTACGATGCCATCGGCAAGGCCGCCGGTAAGGACGATATCGCCATTGAGTATGAGCGCGACGGCAAGCAGCATTCGACCTCGGTTGCGCTCAAAGAGGACGAGCGCCTAGGTGTGTATGCCTCTACGCAGGTGGTCCGTTTAGACCCCATCACGTCGGCTCGCCTTTCGTTCTCCTGTGTCGTGCAGACAGCGGAGGGCGTGATGCGCCTGCTCCAGCCGCAGCATACGATGGAGATTCTCGATCAGTCTTCTTCGATCGTGGGCATTAGCGTTATGTCCTCACAGGCTGCTGCTGCCGGCCCTGCCACGTTCCTTTCGTTTGCCGCCCTCATTTCGTTCTCGCTTGGCTTTATGAACCTGCTGCCCATCCCACCACTCGATGGCGGCAAGCTGGTCATCGAGATCATTCAAAAGATTGCTGGCCGCGAGCTTCCGCTCAAGGTCCAGACGATTGTGAGCTATGTGGGCATCGCGCTCTTTGCGCTGCTGTTTGTCTATATGCTTCGTTCCGACGTCCTTCGATTTATCCTGTAGGGGAGTGTTTGGATTGTCTTTATCCCATCCTTTGCCTCGCGAGTTGACGCGCCCCGTGCATGTGGGCGGTGTGCAGATCGGTGGCGGCGCGCCGGTGGTGGTCCAATCCATGACCTGCACCGATACCGCTGACGCCCAGGCAACGCTTGCGCAAGTGTGCGCGTTGGCGCAGGCTGGCTGCGATATCGTGCGTGTGAGCGTGCCCACCGAGGCCGCGCTTGAGGGTTTCCGCACCATCTGTGCCGAGTCTCCGGTGCCGATCGTCGCCGATATTCACTTTAACCATAAGCTCGCCATCGGCGCCGTCGAGGCTGGTGCCGCCAAGCTTCGCATCAATCCCGGCAATATCGGCGATTGGGCTAAGGTCGATGCCGTGATCGATGCCGCGGGCGCCGCTGGGTGCGCGATTCGTATCGGTGTCAATGCCGGTTCGCTCGAACAGGATATCGCCGAGCGCGACGACCTCATGCAGCCCGAAAAGCTCGTGATGTCGAGCGAGCGCTTCGTCAAGCACTTTGAGGACCGCGGTTTTACGAACATTGTGCTTTCGGCCAAGGCCCATAGCGTGCAAACGACGCTTGATACCTATCGAGCCCTGTCGCGTGAGATTCCCCACGTTCCGCTTCACCTGGGCGTGACGGAGGCGGGGACCAAGCTCCAGGGCACCATCAAGAGCTCTGTAGGCTTGGGTATCTTGCTTTCCGAAGGCATTGGCGACACCATGCGTGTGTCGCTCACAGCCGATCCGGTTGAGGAGCCGCCGGTTGCCTGGGGTATTCTGCAGTCGTTGGGCCTGCGTCGCCGTGGCCCCGAGATTGTCTCGTGCCCCACATGCGCCCGCTGCCAGGTTAACCTTATTCCCATTGCCGAGGAGGTTACCGAGCGGCTTAAGAACTACTCCGCGCCGCTTTCGATCGCTGTGATGGGATGTGCCGTTAATGGCCCCGGCGAGGCTTCTGATGCCGATCTGGGCGTTGCTTGCGGACGTGGTCAGGCCTTGCTCTTTTCGCATGGCCAGATCATTGGTAAAGTAGCTGAGGACCAAATTGTCGACGCGCTTATGGCAGAGGTCGACAAGCTTATTGAGGAGAAATAAATGACCCGAGCAATGTATATGTCTAAGCTCTATGCGCCGACGCTTAAAGAGGATCCGGCGGACGCTGAGCTCGCCAGCCACCGTCTGCTGCTCCGTGCCGGCATGATCCGCAAAGAGGCCGCCGGCCTGTATTCCTATCTGCCGCTCGCATGGCGCTCGATCCGCAAGATCGAGAATATCGTGCGCGACGAGATGGACGCTGCCGGTGCCCAGGAGCTTATGATGCCTATCATGGTCGACGCCGAGTTGTGGCGTGAGTCCGGCCGCATCGACGCCTATGGCAAGGAGCTTGTGCGCTTTGACGACCGTCACGGTCGCGAGTTCGTCCTGGGTCCCACCCACGAGGAGACCGTCACGGCCCTGGTGCGCAATGAGCTGCGCTCCTACAAACAGCTGCCCGTCAACCTGTACCACATTCAGGACAAGTTCCGCGACGAGTTCCGTCCCCGCTTTGGCCTGATGCGCGGTCGCGAGTTCATCATGAAGGACGCCTACAGCTTCTCCGCCACGCAGGAGAGCCTGCAGGAGGAGTACGACAAGATGAAGCAGGCCTACGCTAACATCTGCGAGCGCTGCTACATCAAGGC
Organism: uncultured Collinsella sp.; assembly: GCA_900542905.1. Taxonomy (GTDB): domain Bacteria; phylum Actinomycetota; class Coriobacteriia; order Coriobacteriales; family Coriobacteriaceae; genus Collinsella. The sequence continues at coordinate 107,992 of UQPF01000001.1, read as the reverse complement.
TCTGCCCGTTGTCGCCGACTCCGGCGAGATCGGCGGCGATACTTCCGTCGAGTACATGGCTCTTGCCGACGCCGGCGAGGCTTCGCTCGTCTACTGCGACGATTGTGGTTTTGCTGCCGATGACGAGGCTGCAAGCACCAATGTCGTTGTGACCGAGGGCCCCGGCGATGGCACGCTCACCAAGGTCGAGACTCCGGGTATGGGCACCATCGAGGCCGTTGCCAAGTTCTTCGGCTTCCCCGAGAACGGCACGCGCAAGTCGCTGGCACTCATCGACTCCGAGGGCAAGCCGGTCGTGGCCATTGTCCCGGGCGACCACGAGCTCAATGACTGCAAGGCCGAGCATGTCTTTGGCAAGGGCTACCGCATGATGACCGACGAGGAGCTTCAAGCGAACGGCCTGCACAAGGGCTTTATCGGACCGGTCAACCTGCCCGAGGGCATCCGTCTGGTGTGCGACGAGAGCCTGCGCGATTCCAAGCAGTGGGCCTGCGGTGCCAACGAGGTCGATTATCACTTTACCGGTGCCTGCCCCGAGCGCGACTTTACCGTCGATGAGTGGGCCGATCTGGTCACCGTTGTCGCCGGCGACCCCTGCCCGCACTGCGGCAAGCCGCTCTCCGCTGCCCGCGGCATCGAGGTCTCTCAGGTCTTCCAGCTGGGCACCAAGTATTCCGAGGCCATGGGTGCCACCTTTATGGACGAGGATGGCAAGGAGAAGCCGCTCATCATGGGCTGCTACGGCGTTGGTGTGTCCCGCTCGCTCGCTGCCGTCGTGGAGCAGCACAACGACGAGCACGGTATCGTCTGGCCGGTCTCCGTTGCCCCGTACGAGGTCGCGGTGATTCCGCTCGATCCCAAGAAGGAGGAGTGCGCTACCGTCTGCGAGCAGATCGTTGATGGCCTGTGCGCCGAGGGTATCGAGGTCGTCGTCGATGACCGTGACGAGCGTCCCGGCTTTAAATTTGCCGACAACGACCTTATGGGCTTCCCGTATCAGGTCGTTCTGGGTAAGCGTGGCCTCAAGAACGGCACCGTCGAGCTCAAGGACCGTGCTACGGGTGAGCGCGAGGACGTGGCGATCGACGAGGTCGTCGCCAAGGTCGCCGAGCTTGTGAAGGCGGCACGCCGTTAATCGGCGATTTCGCTTGTAGTTCGATATACGGGACGGCCCCGCATTTCTCCAGATAGGGGAGATGCGGGGCCGTCCTTTTATCTTGTCGGCGTACTCAATCGCTAAAAGGAAACCCCACAGCCCATGCGAGCTGCGGGGTTTCCTTTGTGCCTCCGATGCGAAATAAATCGCTCAGATATTACTGATAATCGACGACGTCGATCCAGTTCTTCAGGAACTCATCGTTCACGTTGCGCTTACGAGCGAGCTCGGAAGCGGCGACGATGCTCGTCCACTGACGCACGACCTGCATGGGCATGTCGGCGCGGTCGCAGTAGAGCTCCAGATAAGCCTCGGCCTGGTCCTTGCTGTTGAGGGCAAAGAGCAGGTAGGTGGTGGCAACGTCGGCAGCAGGGGAGCCCTGGGTAGCGTGTGCCCAGTCGCACACATAGAGCTGGCCGTCGTCGCCGACGATGACGTTGGAGGGGTTGAAGTCGCCGTGGCAGACCTTGAACTCCTTGGTCATACCGTCCAGACGCTCCTGAAGGTTGTAACGCGTGGTGGCATTGAGCTGATCAAGGCTGTCGATCATGCGGGCGAACTTGTCGCGCTGACGGTTGAGCAGCGGGGAGGTGTAGCCGTGGATCTCGATCTGGAGGTCGACGAACATCTCGAGGTACTCACCGAAGCGCTGGGGCTCGGCAGTCATCTTCTCGGCAAGGGTGGTGCCCGGAACCTTCTCGGTCACGAGCGCCCAGCCGTTGGCGTTCTCGAGCTGGGAAACCTCGAGAGCCTTGGGGCTGCGGATGCCGCACTCGTTGATGCGGGCAAGATTCAAAGCCTCGTTGAACACGTCGGAGACAGGCTTGGTCTCGTTAAAGACCTTGACGATCTTGTCGCCCAGGTCGTAAACGACCTTGTTGCCACGGCGGACGAGCTCGGTCTTGGAATCGGGTAGCAGCATGGTTGCATCCTTTCAACGATGCGATAGAAGCGACGGCGGGGGTGTGTGAAACACCCGTGCACCCCCGCCGCAAAAAACCGTGCTAAAAACTAGCAGACGGCGTAGTCCTGGGGCTCGCGGCCGTAGTAGGCGTCCAGGTAGAGCTCCTTGATCTCGCTCATGAGCGGGTAGCGCGGGTTAGCGCCGGTGCACTGGTCGTTGAATGCCTGCTCGGTCATCTCGTCGAGGGTGTCGAGGAAGTACTGCTCGTCAACACCGTAGTCGGCGATGGTCTTCTTGACACCGATGAAGTCCTTGAGCTCCTCGAGCTTCGTGATGAAGTTCTCGAAGACCTCCTTGTCGTCCTTGCCCTCGATACCGCAGTACTTGGCCATCTCGGCGTAGTTGTGCAGCGCGTTGGGGTAAGGATACTGGGAGAAGGTACCCATCTTGACGGGAGCCTCGGCGGCGTTGTAGCGCATGACGCGGGTCAGGATGACGGCGTTAGCGATGCCGTGGGGCAGGTGATGGAAAGCGCCGAGCTTGTGAGCCATGGAGTGGTTGAGGCCCAGGAAGGCGTTGGCGAAGGCCATACCGGCCATGCAGGAGGCGTTGTGCATCTCCTCGCGGGCGTGCGGGTCCTTGGCGCCGTTCGTGAAGCTGGAGGGCAGGTTCTCAAAGACGAGCTTGGCAGCGCGCTCGGAGAGGCCCTTGGTGTAGTCGGAAGCCATGATGGAGACGTAGGACTCGATGGCGTGGGTCATGACGTCGATGCCGGAGGCAGCGGTCAGGCCGCGCGGGGCGGTCATGCAGTTGTCGGCGTCGACGATAGCCATGTTGGGGAGCAGCGCGTAGTCGGCGAGCGGCCACTTGATGCCGGTCTCCTTGTCGGTGATGATGGCGAACGGCGTGCACTCGGAGCCGGTACCCGAGGAGGTCGGGACGGCGACGAAGTAGGCCTTCTTGCCCATCTCGGGGAAGGTGAAGATACGCTTGCGGATGTCCATGAAGTCCATGGCCATGTCCTCAAACTTGCACTCGGGGTGCTCGTACATCATCCACATGATCTTGCCGGCGTCCATAGCGGAGCCACCGCCGACGGCGATGATGACGTCCGGCTCAAAGAGAGCCATCTGCTTGGCGCCGCGACGTGCGCACTGCAGCGACGGATCGGGCTCGACGTCGTAGAAGCAGTCGTGGGCGATGCCCATCTCGTCGAGCTTGGCCTCGATGGCGCGGGTGTTGCCATTCTTGAAGAGGAACTGGTCGGTAACGATGAAGGCGCGCTTCTTGCCCATGACGTTGCCCAGCTCGTCGAGGGCGACGGGCGTGGAACCCTTCTTGAAGTAGACCTTCTCGGGAGCGCGGAACCACAGCATGTTCTCACGGCGCTCGGCCACAGTCTTAACGTTGATCAAGTGCTTCACCCCAACGTTCTCGGAGACGGAGTTGCCGCCCCAGGAGCCGCAGCCCAGGGTCAGAGACGGCTTCATGCCAAAGTTGTACAGGTCACCGATGCCACCGTGCGAGGACGGGGTGTTGATGACGATGCGGCAGGCCTTCATGACGTGCTCGAACAGGCTGATCTTTTCGGCCTGGGCGGGGTGCACGTACAGAGAGGCGGTGTGGCCCGGGCCACCGGCGAGCACCAGGTGCTCGGCCTTGTCGACGGCCTCCTGGAAGTCCTTGGCGTGGTACATGGCCAGGACTGGGGAGAGCTTCTCGTGGGAGAACTCCTCCTTGGCGGGGTCGGTGGAGGTGACCTCGGCGATCAGGATCTTGGTCTTGGCGGGAACCTCGATGCCGGCGAGCTCGGCGATCTTGGCGGCAGCCATGCCGGGGATGCGGTGATCGAGGGCGCCGTTCTTGAACATGGCGGCACGCAGGGCCTCCATCTCGGCACCCTGCTTGACGAAGTAGCAGCCGCGCTTCTGGAACTCGGCCTTGACCTGGTCGTAGATGGTGTCGATGACGGTCACGGACTGCTCGGAAGCGCAGATCATGCCGTTGTCGAAGGTCTTGGAGTGGATGATGGAGTTGACTGCGAGCAGAACGTCGGCGGTGTCGTCGATGACGACCGGGGTGTTACCGGCGCCAACGCCCAGGGCGGGCTTGCCCGAGGAGTAGGCGGCCTTGACCATGCCCGGGCCACCGGTGGCGAGGATGATGTCGACGTCGCGCATGACCATGTTGGTCAGCTCGATGGAGGGGACATCGACCCAGCCGATGATGCCCTCGGGGGCGCCGGCCTTGACGGCGGCGTCAAGCACGAGCTTGGCGGCGGCGATGGTGCACTTGGCGGCAGCCGGGTGCGGGGAGATGATGATGGCGTTGCGGGTCTTCAGGCAGATCAGCGTCTTGAAGATCGCGGTGGAGGTGGGGTTGGTCGTCGGGATGACGGCGCCCACGATGCCGATGGGCTCGGCGATCTTGGTGATGCCGTAAGCCTCGTCGCGCTCCAGGACACCACAGGTCTTGGTGTTCTTGTAAGCGTTGTAGATGTACTCTGCGGCGTAGTGGTTCTTGATGACCTTGTCCTCAAGAACGCCGCGGCCGGTCTCCTCGATGGCCATCTTCGCCAACGGGATACGAGCCTTGTTGGCGGCCATGGCGGCCTCATAGAAGATCTTGTCGACCTGCTCCTGCGTGTACGTAGCAAAAAGCGCCTGGGCCTCTCGCATCTGAGCGAGCTTAGCCTCAAGCGCCTCTACGTTGTCCACAATTGCGGGAGTAGTGTTTTCCGGTGACTTTTTCACCATTTGTGTCTCCTTGCGATCGGAGATTTACCCTACGCCTTGCATGATAGCAATAAATAATTCGGTAAACGGTAAGATTCCCGTAAAAGGCATACTAAAACGTTTCAATCAAATGAACCGTTTCAACTTAATCCATCAGCCCAATGCATCGCCCCTCTCATTGGGGACAGACATACATGAGTATTTCAATGGGAAAACGGGGAGAACGGGGCACCTGTTTGACAATCGCTATTCGCGGGTCGCGGTCGAGTCGGACACGCAGGCGGTCCAGTTGCTCGATTATATCCATCTCAATCCTGTGAAAGGCGCGCTCGACTCGCTCGATGCGTACCGCTGGTCAAGCTTCAAGGCATATCAGCTGGGCTATGATTCCTTTGACATCTGCAAACACTCATGTAAGTCTGTCCCCAATGAGTGCAAAAAGGCGCCCTCCGTGGGGGAGGACGCCTTTGGTAAGTTCTATACGAACGCGAGGTCTTTGACCCGGAGAGTCCGAGGTACTTGTTGGTAAGACCTTATTTAGGAGCGCGCAACCTTGCCGGACTTGAGGCAGGTGGAGCAAACGTTCATCTTGCGACGGTGACCATCGACGACGACGTAAACGCGCTGGATGTTGGGGCGGAACTTACGGTTGGTGACGCGGTGAGAGTGGCTGATGGAGCGACCGGCAACGGGGTGCTTACCGCAAACTTCGCAAACTTTGGACATAACTGACCCTCCTTGGGCGACAAACGAACATGTCGCGTTAACAAACAAGCCTGAACTATAGCACAGAAGCAGCTCCCTGTGCGTAATCTACACAGAGATATTCCTCTTTTGGCGATAGTGCTCACGCCACGGCCCTGGACGTAGATCCGATTTGCGTGCAGCAGAGGGGATTATGCCAGCTCGTGCGTGCGTTTTCAAGCTCGTCCCACAAATATATATAGGTTTATGGAGCGCCTGCGCCCGTTTACGGATTGTTCTGTATTTATGCTCGCAATTAAGCTCGAGGTTGGCTACACTATCCCTTGACCATTAAAGGGGTACGAGATACCCACATGGAATTACATAGCTGCCAAAGAGCAGCCCTTCCTGTGGGTGTCTGGTCCGCTTTAAGCGGTCGGGCATCTATTTTTTTGACTGTGTCAGCAGTCAAGACATGTGAGGAAGGAGATCGATGGGCACGACTTCCCCCAAGGCGGTCATCATGGACGAGACCGCCGTCAATCGAGCGATGACCCGCATCGCGCACGAGATTCTCGAGCGCAACGAGGGCTGTGAAGACCTCGCTCTGGTCGGCATCGTCACGCGCGGCGACCTTCTGGCAAAGAAGCTCGCCGAGGAGATCAAGGAGATCGAGGGCGTCGACGTTCCGCTCGGCAGCCTGGACATCAGCTTCTACCGCGATGACTATGCGACCAATTTCGCTCCCGCGATCCACGCTACCAACATTCCCTTCAGCGTCGACGGCAAGCGCGTCGTGCTGGTGGACGACATCCTGTATACGGGCCGTACTATCCGCGCCGCTCTGGATGCCGTCATGGACCTGGGCCGTCCGAGCCGCATCGAGCTGGCAGTTCTCGTTGACCGCGGTCACCGTGAGCTCCCCATCTCGCCGGACTTTGTCGGCAAGAACGTTCCCTCGTCGCATGAGGAGAACGTGCACCTATATATGAAGGAAGTCGACGGCCACACCGCCGTCGAGATTAACGACGTTGCGCCGGGTTCCCACGTGGGCTCTGCGCCGCTGGGAGGTGAGTAGTACCGTGGCGTTCAACCATAAGCACCTGATCGACATTACCGAGTACTCCGAAGAGGACATCAAGCTCATCCTCGAGACCGCCAAGGCGTTCTCTGAGGTCAACGAGCGTGCGATCAAGAAGGTCCCCACGCTCAAGGGCAAGACCATCGTCAACATGTTCAACGAGCCCTCGACGCGCACCCGCAGCTCCTTCGAGCTCGCCGAGAAGCGCCTTTCGGCCGACAGCCTCAACTTTGGCGGCTCCTCGACCTCCACGGTCAAGGGCGAGAGCCTCGTCGACACCGTCGAGACCCTCAACGCCTACAAGATTGATTGCATCGTCGTTCGCGATAAGCACGCCGGTGCTCCCTACATCGTCACGCAGAACTCGCCCGCGAGCGTCATCTGCGCCGGCGACGGCAAGCACAACCACCCCACGCAGGCCCTGCTCGACCTGTACACCATCTGGGAGCACAAGGGTGACTTCCACGGTCTGAAGGTCGCCGTCGTCGGCGATATCGCGCACTCCCGCGTGTGCGGCTCGCTGATCCCCGCCCTTAAGATCATGGGCTGCGAGACCTACGCTGTCGCCCCCGGCACGCTGCTGCCGCCGGCGCCCGAGGTTCTGGGTTGCGACCATGTGACGAGCGACCTCGATTCCGTCCTGCCCGAGCTGGACGTCGTCTACATGTTGCGCGTGCAGCAGGAGCGCCTCGAGGGCGCACCGTTCCCCACGATTCGTGAGTACCACAAGCTCTTCGGTCTGACCAAGGACCGCGAGAAGCTCATGAAGCCCGATGCGATTATCTGCCACCCGGGCCCCATCAACCGCGGCGTTGAGTTTGACTCCTATATGGCCGACCACCCGCAACGCTCCGTCATCCTGGAGCAGGTCTACGCCGGTATCTGCGTGCGTATGGCTATCCTGTATCTGCTGCTTGGAGGTGCCGATAATGGCCTTGCTTCTTAAGAATGCCCACGTCGTCGATCCGTCCGTCGAGCTTGACGGTGTCGTCGACGTCCTGATCGACGGTGACAAGATCGCCGAGGTCGGCGAGAACCTCGCCGCCGAGGGAGCCGAGGTCCGCGACCTTTCCGGCAAGTATCTCGTCCCCGGCCTGGTGGATATGCACGTGCATCTGCGCGAGCCTGGCTACGAGGTCAAAGAGGACATCGAGAGCGGCACCCGCGCTGCTGCCAAGGGCGGCTTCACCGGCGTGTGCGCCATGCCCAACACCGATCCCGTCACCGATAACGGCACCGTCGTGGAGTTCGTCAAGTCCCGCGCTGCCGAGGTCGGCCACTGCCGCGTCTATCCGTCGGGCGCCATGACCCGCGGTCTTAAGGGCGAGGCCATGTCCGAGATGGGCGATATGGTCGCCCACGGCGCCGTCGCCTTCACCGACGACGGTCGCGGCGTGCAGGGCGCGGGCATGCTCCGTCGCTGCATGGACTACGGCAAGATGTTCGGCAAGGTCTTTATGAGCCACTGCCAGGACGAGGATCTGGTCGGCCACGGCCAGATCAACGAGGGCAAGGTCTCGACCCGTCTGGCCCTCGAGGGTTGGCCGGCCGCCGGCGAGGAGCTTCAGATTGCCCGCGACATCGAGATTGCCAAGCTGACCGGTGCCAAGCTGCACATCCAGCACATCTCCACCGCTCATGGCCTGGAGCTCGTGCGTGCCGGTAAGGCTGCCGGTGTCCAGGTGACCTGCGAGGCCACCCCGCACCACATGTTCCTGACCGAGAACGACCTGGACGAGACCTACAACACCTCGCTCAAGGTCAATCCGCCGCTGCGCACTGACGAGGATGCCGAGGCCATCCGTCAGGGTGTCATCGACGGTACCGTCGACGCTATCGTTACCGACCACGCTCCCCACACCCCGTGGGAGAAGGCCCGCGAGTTCGAGCTCGCGCCCTTTGGAATGATTGGCCTCGAGACTTCGCTGTCGCTCGTGCTCACTGAGCTGGTCAACACGGGCAAGATGAGCGTGAGCCGCATGGTCGAGCTCATGGCCATCAAGCCGCGTGAGATTCTGGGCCTCGATCAGGTTCAGGTCAAGGCGGGCTCTGTCGCCGACCTGACCGTGTTCGACCCCTCCGCAACCTGGACGGTTGGCGAGGACGGTTACGAGTCGCGCGCCGAGAACTCCGGTTTTGCCGGCCGCACGCTCACCGGTCGTGCCACCGATGTATTTGTCGGCGGTAAACAGACGCTTGCCGACGGCTGCATCTGCTAGCATAGCCTTATCGCTTTTGTGCGCGGCGCCCTTGCGGTGCCGCGCTTTCTGTTCGTTTAGACCATGCAACCGCATGGGGGATTGGAGCGTCTATGCCCACACCTTCCACTGCACGCATGCACGACTTCGAGGTCGTCTCGAACCGGGAGATCGCCGACGGTATCTTCTCGCTCGTTATCTCGGCCCCCAAGCTTGCAAGTGCGCTCAAGCCCGGTCAGTTTGTGAACATCGCCGTCCCCGGCGATGCGTCTTCTCTGCTTCGTGTGCCCTTGAGTTTCTACCGCGCCGACGCCGAGGCCGGCACCGTCGAGCTGTGGTACGCTGTCGTGGGCGACGATACCCGCCGTTTGTCCCAGATGGGCCCTGGCTCCACCTCTAACCTGTTGGGCCCCGGTGGCCGTGGCTGGATGGTACCCGAGGGCACCAGGAAGGCACTGCTCGTCGCCGGTGGCATCGGCGTTCCGCCTGTGCTGTGTCTTGCCGGCATGCTTGCCGAGCAGGGTGTTGATGTGGACGTGTGCCTGGGCTTTGGCACCGCTTCCAAGGCCGTGGGTGTCGATGAGTTCCGTGCGCTGGGCGCCACGGTTAACGTGTGCACCGACGACGGTTCGCTCGGCACGCACGGTTTTTGCACCGATCCGGCAGCCGAGCTGCTTGGAGAGGGCGGCTACGACTACGTCGCCAGCTGCGGCCCCGCCGTCATGATGAAGAAGGTCGCCGCCGCTGCCGCCGAGGCCGGTGTGTACTGCGAGGTGTCGCTCGAACGCATGATGAGCTGTGGCTTTGGCGCCTGCAACACCTGCAATGTCGAGACGGTCGACGGTATGAAGGGTGCTTGTATGTGCGGCCCCGTGTTCGATGCTTCCAAGGTGGTGGTCTTCTAGTGGGTACCGTGAACATGGCCGTCGATTTCGGCGGCGTCAAGATGCAGAACCCCATTAACACCGCAGCCGGTACCTTTGGCTACGGTTGGCAGTTCCAGAACTTCTTTGATGTTTCCCAGCTGGGCGCCATCACCACCAAGGGTTGCGCTGCCGAGCCCTGGCCCGGCAATCCCGCGCCCCGCATGGCCGAGATTCCCGGCGGTATGATCAACTCCGTGGGTCTTCAGAACCCCGGCGTGGCCGCCTTTGCCCGCGAGTCCGGTCCGTGGCTCGAACAGCTGTCCAAGGACGGCTGCCAGGTCATCTGTCAGGTTGCCGGTCACTCCGTTGACGAGTTTGTCCGCGCACTCGAGATGTATGTCGAGCTGTGCCCCTGGGCTGCCGGCTACGAGATCAACGTGAGCTGCCCTAATATCGCCGCCGGCGGTGCCGCCATGGGCTCCACGCCCGAGGGCGCCTCTTCCGTTATGGCTGCTTGCCGCAAGGTGACCGATAAGCCGCTGTTCGTGAAGATGGCGCCGGTCAACGTCGCCGAGATCGCCAAGGCCCTCGAGGCTGCCGGCGCCGACGGCCTTTCGGTCATCAACTCCATCCAGGGCATGGCCATCGACGTCCATACCCGCAAGTCCCGCGTGGCCAAGCCCAAGGGCGGCCTTTCGGGCCCGCTGTGCCACCACATCGCCGTGCGCATGGTCTGGGAGGTTGCCCAGGCCGTCGATATCCCCATCAACGGTGTCGGCGGTGTCATGACTGGCGAGGATGCGGCTGAGTTTATCCTGGCCGGCGCCACCTGCGTGTCGGTCGGCATGGCCAACTTCGTCGATCCGTGCGCTTCGCTTAAGATCGCGCATGAGCTCGAGGCCTGGGCCGAGTCCCAGGGCGTAAAGGACATCAACGAGCTGGTAGGTGCTTTCGAATGCTAGAGAATGATGCCCGCGACCGTGTTATCGTCGCCCTCGACTGCGACCGTGAGCGCGCGCTCGAGCTCGCCCACGAGCTTTCGGGCCATGCCGCCTGGCTCAAGGTCGGCATGACGCTCTATTACGCTGAGGGTCCCCAGATCGTCAAGACCTTTAAGGACCTTGGCTTTAAGGTCTTCCTCGACCTTAAGTTCCATGACATTCCGCATCAGGTGTGCGGCGCTGCCCGCTCGGCCTCGCTTGCCGGTGCCGACCTGCTTTCGGTCCACGGCCTGGGCTCGGGTGCTATGCTCGCTGCCTGCCGCGAGGGTGCCGAGGAGGCGCGTGAGGACCGCGCCAAACTCGTCGCCATCACCGTGCTCACGAGCATGAATCAGGATGCCTTGAGCGAGATCGGCGTCGAGTCGCCCGTGGCCGAGGAGGCCGCCCGCTTGGCAAAGCTTGCTCAGGACAGTGGCATCGATGGCATCGTGTGCTCACCGATGGAGGCTCACGACATGCGTGAGCTGCTGGGTCCTGATGCCCTGATCGTGACTCCGGGTGTGCGTCCGGTGGGTGCCGCCCTTGGTGACCAGTCTCGCGTGGCGACGCCTTCCCAGGCTATCGAGCGTGGCGCAAGCCACATTGTGGTGGGCCGTCCCATCACCGGTGCCGACGATCCGGTTGCCGCCTTTGACGCCATCGTCGCCGAGCTGGTCGAAAACGTCGCGTAAAAGATTCCCCTAAGTCACCACTTTTGGGTCTCATTAGCACAAAATAGCCCCTGTGCCTGCGTAAACTTTCCCATCCTTTGTGTGGAATCGCAGGTCAGGGGCTTAACTTTGGGCGCAGTATATTGCACTTTTTGCGGGTATCGTCTAACCTATGGAGCCGCGATTAGGCATTTTGTACGTTCTACGTGCTAAAATGCCAATTATTGAATCAGATATAACCCAACTATTTGGAGGTACGAATGGCACTCCCTCAGCTTACCGACGAGCAGCGCAAGCAGGCTCTTGAGAAGGCTGCTGCCGCACGTCACGCCCGCGCTGAGCTTCGCGAGCAGATCAAGAAGGGCGAGAAGTCCCTCGAGTCCGTGCTCAACTCCGATGACCCCATCGCTTCCCGCATGAAGGTTTCCACCCTCATCGAGTCTCTCCCCGGTTATGGCAAGGCCAAGGCCGCCAAGATCATGGAGGAGCTCGGTATCTCCGCTACTCGTCGCGTCCAGGGCCTCGGTGTCCGTCAGCGCGAGCAGCTCCTCGAGCAGCTGACCAAATAAGTGAGCGCTCAGGATTCCAAGCTCTTTGTGATTTCTGGACCGTCAGGCGCAGGCAAGGGTACGCTCGTCACTCGTGTGCGCGAGCGCCGCTCGAACCTGGGTCTGACGGTTTCGGCTACCACGCGAGCACCACGCAAAGGTGAGGTCGACGGCGTCAACTACTTTTTTCTGACGCGCGAGGAGTTCGACCGCCGCGTGGCAAACGGTGAGTTTGTTGAGTGGGCCGAGGTCCACGGTAACTGCTACGGCACGTTGGTGAGCGAGGTCACATCCAAGCTCGCCTCGGGCTCGTCTCTGATTTTGGAGATCGATGTCCAGGGCGCCCTGCAGGTGAAGGAGCGTTTCCCCGAGGCCGTGCTGATCTTTATCAAGCCGCCTTCGCTTGAGGTGCTCCGCGAGCGTCTAGTCGGTCGCGGTACCGAGACGCCCGAGACGATTGAGCTGCGTATGGCAAACGCCGCCGATGAGCTTGCCCTTGCCGACCGCTACGACGACGTCGTGGTGAATGACGATCTCGACCGCGCGACCGATGAGCTCGTTCGCGTTCTCGATATGCATGAAAGGATCTGAGGTCCGTGTCCGTTGTAAAGCCTTGCATTGACGATCTTCTGGAGAAGACCGATCACAACCGCTTCCTGCTCGCTTCGCTTGCCTCCAAGCGCGCCTGCGACATCAATAGCATGCTGCGTGGCCAGCACAACCGCGTGCTTGCCGTTCAGGATGTCGATGACATCACCATCGGGCTTTCCGGTGCCGATACCATCTCGATGGCTATGGACGAGATTGTCGACGGCGACATCTCTTACGACGAGGCCCGTTACGAGAAGGCGCTCGGCCACAAGGTTGCTGAAGCCTAAATGGCGGCTCGCGTCTGCCTAGTCCACTATCACGAGGTTGGGCTGAAGGGCAAGAACCGCGCACATTTTGAGCATATCCTCATGGATAACATCAAGGCGGCCTTGGCCGCCTTTTCCGTGAACGCCGTGTCTCGAATTTCCGGTTATATCCTCGTGACCTTTAACGAGCATCAGGCCGACGAGGCGGCGCGTGTCATCCGCACCGTCCCCGGCGTTGCCCGTGTGTCTTTGGCGTATCTCACCAACCGCGACCCGCAGGAGTACTGCGCCGCCGCTGTGAAGGCGCTGCGCGAGTTTGGTTCCTTCGATTCGTTTAAGGTGCACGCCAAGCGCTCCAATACTGACTATGAGCTCACCTCGATCGATATCAATCGACAGGTTGGCGAGGTGCTGTGTGAGGTGTTTCCCGATAAAAAGGTCCAGATGCACGACCCCGACGCGATGGTGCACGTTCTGGTGGTTCAGGGTAGTGTCTACGTGTATGCGCGCTCCGAGCGCGGCGTTGGCGGCCTTCCGGTGGGTTCTGCCGGCAAGGTCGTGACGCTTCTGTCGTCGGGTATCGATTCTCCGGTGGCGACCTGGATGCTCGCGCGTCGCGGCGCGGTGTGCGTGCCGGTGCATTTCTCCGGTCGTCCGCAGACGCCCGACACGAGTGAATACCTGGTGCAGGACATCATCCGTGCGCTTGAGCCGGGTGTCCAGATCGGCCGCCTGTACGTGGTGCCGTTTGGCGACTGCCAGCGTGAGATTTCGGTCACCTGTCCCAGCAACCTGCGCGTGATCATGTATCGCCGCATTATGTATTCGGTTGCTGAGCGCATTGCACACATCGAGGGTGCCAGGGCCATCGTTACGGGCGAATCGCTTGGGCAGGTTGCCTCCCAAACGCTTGAGAACATCATGGCCGTCAACGAAGCCGTGAAGATTCCCGTGTTCCGTCCTCTCATCGGTTCGGACAAACAGGAGATCATCGCACGCGCCGAGGAGATCGGTACGTTCGATATCTCGACTGAGGCCGCTCCCGACTGCTGCACGCTGTTTATGCCGCGTCGTCCCGAGACGCACGCCAAACTCGATGCCGTGCACGAGGCCTGGGAGCTGTTCGACCACGAGGAGATGATTGAGCGCCTGCTCAAGCAGACCGAGTACATCGACTTCGAGAGCAACACATATAAGGCCCCTAAGACCTTAAAACGCAAACATTCGGAGCTTGCTCCGCGTGAGATTTACCAAGATCACGAGTAAATTTGTGCATAGACCGACGATGCGCCTGCATCGTCGGTCTTTTGCTATCTGGGCATTTTGCGGCTAAGTGTTCATTTGCTGACGTTTGCCTGAATAAATGGACAGATTTGTGCAAGGTTTTGGTCGGTTTTTGGTTTGACCGCAAAAACCGGTTTTGGGGCGTGGCTGTTGTGGAGCTCCTTTCCTGACACGATGGTGTTGGGAGGTTTTGCTATGGCGCAGCGCGAACAACACGAACGAGTCAAAAAGATGGACCGCTGGGCGGGCAAGCTGCTCGGTCATAAGGCAGTGGTGATGGCGATACTGGTCGTCATTGCGATGGCGAGTGGGCTGGCGATGGCGAACCTTGGCGGCGGTGCCGGCGGTGTGTCGTTTGAGCGCACTGATGGTTCGGGCACGTTAGTGGTGCCGGGATCCGGCGATGCTTCGAGCGGAAAGACATCCGAAGGCTCTTCGCCTAAGGCGTCTGCCGCGGCAGAGGTCTATGTCGATGTTGATGGCGCCGTGGTGTCACCCGGTGTATATCGCCTCAAAGACGGGGCGCGGGTGGCTCAGGCGATTGATGCCGCCGGCGGGCTGGCGCCCGAAGCAGACGTTACGGGGCTTAATCGTGCATCCAAGGTCACTGATGGACAAAAAATTCACGTTCCAACGGTAGGGGAGCAGCAGGTGTCCATTGCGGAAGCCGGTGTTGATGGTGGGGCTTCCGCATCATCAGGCGTCGGTGGCGCAACAGGCCTAGTAAACATTAATACGGCAAGCTCGGCAGAGCTGCAGACGCTCTCGGGAATCGGTCCCTCAATGGCACAGTCGATTATCGATGAGCGGACAAAGAACGGTGCTTTTGCTTCGGTTGACGATCTGATGCGCGTGTCGGGAATCGGCGAGAAGAAGCTTGCCAAAATCAAAGATTGCATCTGCGTATGAGTGCGACCGAGCGAGAGCACGTGATACCTCCGCGGCCCCTGATTCCGTGGACGATGGCCCTGTGTGCCGGCATGTGCGTGAGCTGCGCCTTGGTGCTCAGCATAGCCGCTGATGCGCTGCTGAGGGAGCGGGCGACGGCGGTCGGGCCGCTATGGGCCATTCCCGTTGCGGCAGCGGTTTTCGTTGTGCTGGCTCACTCTTGTGCGAGGCTTGCCCCTTTGAAGCGGTGGCTGTATGCCGCGTCCGTCGGTCTCGTGGCGGGAGCGGTCGTCTCGGCGTGGTGGGCTGTGGGTGCGCTCAGCGCCTCGAGGGCGCTCGACGGTCGAGCGGCAAGCGGCCTCGAGTTTGTCGTGCAGGGTGATCCATCCATAAACGACGACGTGTATTCCTATACCTGCGAGGCACGCGCGGACGGTAAGAACTTGGCAACGGTTCGCCTATCGTGTGATCGTGAGCTCAAGGTCGGGGCGCACGTGCGTGTTATCGGTCGCGTTTCACGTTTTGAGAACGATGCATATGGACGATCGCGCGTGCTCCGAGGCGAGGTGCGCAAGGTTAAAGCCGTTCGGATTTTGTCGGTCGATGAGGGCTCTCCGGGGCCGCTGCTTCGGCTGCGAAATGAGTTGCTTGCGTCCATTGCGCCTGCGACCGACCCGGCGCGTGCGCTCATAGCCGGTGTCGTCTGCGGTCGTTCGGCCGAGCTGCGCGCCCAGCAGGCGGGCGACTGGTTTTCGGTGACGGGTACGGCGCATCTTATCGCCGTCTCCGGCAGCCATTTGTCTATCGTGGGGTTTGTAATTGAGGGCGTATTGCAAAAGACTCGGTGTTCACGTGGTCTTCGGCGGGTGATATTGGCGATAACGCTTGTGGGCTACGCTGCCTTTACGGGCGCGTCTCCCTCGGCCGTGCGCGCGTGCTGCATGGTGTTCGCGACGCTTGTCGTAAACGGCGCGGGGCGTCGCCGGCACGGCGCATCGGCACTCTTCGTAACCATGTCCATCTTTGTGCTACTGCGACCGACGGTGCTGTTCGAGTTGGGCTTTCAGCTTTCATGTGTCAGCGTCTTTGCCATTCTGTGCTTTTGCCCCTATGCGACCTACGCTTTGGGTGAGCTGGGTGTGCCATCGGGCGTTGCCAGCATGCTTTCCGTCACGCTGTGCTCGCAACTGGCGACTCTTCCCATTACCATTCCCGCCTTCGGTACGTTCTCGCTCATTGCTCCGTTGGCAAATGCGGTCATCGGCCCGGTGGTGAGCGTACTGCTTGCTGTGTCCGTCGTGCTGGTTCCCTTTTCGCTCGTGGCGCCGTTGCGGACTTGGGCGCTCGTGGTGCCCATGATTGTCGCTCGCTGCGTCCTGTTCTTTGAGCAGCTGTTTGCCGCCGTGCCGGGTGCATCCGTGAGCGTGCCGCCCGATAGCATGTGGATTTACCTAGTGCCGTGTGTGCTAGCGGTTCTGCTGGTCTGGTGGCCGCGTCCCCGCGCACGTCCTATGGCGGTGGGGCTTTCATGCCTGGTGCTCTTGGCTGCGATTCCGTACGTCTACTGGGATCGATTCGCGCCGCCTTCGGTGACGGTGCTCGATGTGGGCCAGGCCGATGCGATTCTTATTCGCCAGGGCAGCGCAGTGGCACTCGTCGACTGCGGGCTCGACGAGCGCGTGGTGGCGGCGTTGGTTCGCAATAACGTGCACCATATCGATGCCGTCTTTGTGACGCATTGGGATGAGGACCACTGGGGTGGTCTGCCTGCCGTGCTCGATCAGTTTTCGGTCAGAACGATTGCCGTGGCGGCGGATGCGCTGGAGGATGCTCCTGCCGAGGTATTGAACCGACCTGGCGTGGAGTATCGGCAGGTGCGCCGTGGGGATACGGTCGACATCGGCTCATTTTGCGCCCGCGTGATGTGGCCATTCGAGTCCGTGGATGGCGAGGGAAATGAGGACTCGCTTGTCCTGCTGCTCTCTTATGTTCAGGAAGGCAAGGGCCTGCGTGTGCTCCTCACCGGTGATGCCGAGCTCGATCAAGAACGGGAATTCGTGCAGGAGGTGGGAGATATCGATGTACTTAAACTTGGGCATCACGGCTCTAAGGTTTCAGTCGATGGTGAGTTGCTGGACGTCCTGAAGCCCGAGCTTTCCCTCGCGAGCGCGGGCGAGGGGAATCGATACGGCCATCCGTCCGATGCCTGCATCGATGCCGTTAAGGAAGCGGGCGGCGTGTTCGCGTGCACCATCGAACACGGCGACATTACCGTCACGCCAACTGCGAATGGCTTTGCGATGCGATGCCAGCGACCGTGACGACGTCGTTGGCGTGTGGTGGGCCCCTGGGCTAGAATGGCACGGAACGAATACGAAGGCCTGCGGGAGGGGAGCGCAATGTCCGAAATCGGTCTGCTGCCGGCATATCTGATCGTCGGTACCGACGGAGTCAAGCGCGATCACGCCGTCTCGCGCATGAAAGCGCGTCTGGAAAAGACGGGCATGGTCGAGTTCAACATCGACGAGCGCGACATGACCAAGGACCCCGATATCGAGTCCATTATCGGATCGCTTAACACCTTTCCGATGGGCAGCGAGTTTCGCCTGGTAATCCTTGATGGCTGCTCAAAGCTCGCTAAGGCGGTCTCGGAGCCGCTCGTTGAGTATCTGGCGAGTCCCAGCCCCACAACGGTCTGCCTCATCATCGCCGACTCGCTTGCCAAGAACACGCGCCTGTATAAGGCGATCGCCAAAATCGACAAGAAGGCCGTGATCGATTGCTCCGGCACCAAGCGCTGGGAGCTGCCGCGTCGCGTGCAGCAGATGGCGACGCAGCACGGCAAGTCGATCTCGACGGCGGCCGCCGAGGAACTCGTCTCGCGTTCGGGTGAAAACACTCGCATGCTCGATAACGACTTGGTTAAGCTTGCCCAGATGGTCGAGGCGCCCCAAATTGAGCTTGCCGATGTGGAGCGCTGGATTGTACGTACGGCCGAGGTCCAGCCCTGGGACTTTCTCAATGCGGTCTCGGCCCGTGACATGCGACGCTCGCTTGAGCTTTTCAATCTATTGCCCGCCAAGAGCTACGTGTGGACTTACACGTTGCTGTGCGGCCGCATCCGCGAGCTTATCGTCGCCAAGGCGCTCGATGCGCGCGGACAGGGTCGTGAGCTGGCCGCAACGCTCAAGCTCCAGTCCTGGCAGGTCAAGAATCACCTGACCTGGGCACGTCGCTTTTCGATGGCAGAGCTCGTCGCAGCGCTCGAGGGGGCGGTCGATGTAGAGCTCGCGCTCAAGGGTTCGGCCGATTCTCGGACTGCGCTTTTGCTCTGGATTACGAACATCTTGAGAAAATCGTGATGATACCTGCCTATTTGACAAATTCGTTCTATCCCTTTGAGAGGGAGCGTGCTATAGTAGGCGCTTGCATGACCTCACCGTGTCTCAGAGGTGTCATACATTTTTTGCAAAGAACTCGAAAGGAACTCCAGAAGTGGCAAACATCAAGTCTCAGAAGAAGCGTATCCGCACCAATGAGGCAGCTCGCATGCGTAACAAGGCTGTCAAGTCCGAGCTCAAGACGCTGACCAAGCACGTCCAGTCCGCCGTCGCCGAGGGCGACGCCGAGAAGGCCCAGGCTGCCCTCAAGACCGTCACCAAGCGTCTCGACATGGCTGCCGCCAAGCATGTTATCCACAAGAACCAGGCTTCCAACCGCAAGTCCGGTCTTGCCAAGCTCGTGAACAGCATCAACGCCTAAGTTGTAAATTTCACACCACACAGATTACGCGCATAAATGGAGCCTGTTTTATGGAACAGGCTCCATTTTTTGTACCGCTCGGGTAAGATAGTCCGCATGAATACTTCAATTGACATTTCCCACATCCGCAACTTCTCAATCGTTGCGCACATCGACCATGGCAAGTCCACGATCAGCGATCGCATCCTCGAGCTCACCCATACCGTCGACGAACGCGACATGGAGTCGCAGCTGCTCGACACCATGGATATCGAGCGCGAGCGCGGCATCACGATCAAGTCCAATGCCGTTCGCGTGTCTTATGACGCCGACGATGGCGAGACGTATCAGTTCAATTTGATCGATACGCCGGGCCACGTGGACTTTACCTATGAGGTCTCGCGCTCGCTGGCAGCCTGTGAGGGCGCGGTGCTCGTTGTCGACGCCACGCAGGGCGTCGAGGCGCAGACCGTCTCTAACGCGACGCTCGCCATGAACGCCAATCTGGACATTGTGCCGGCCATCAACAAGATCGACCTGCCCTCGGCCCATCCCGATGAGGTTAAGACCGAGATCGAGGATGACCTGGCGATCCCTGCCGATGATGCCGTGTGTGTCTCGGGCAAGACCGGCGAGGGCATCCACGATCTGCTGGAGTCCATTGTTTTTCTGATCTCTCCGCCCAAGGGCGATGCGAACGCGCCGCTCAAGGCACTCATTCTGGATTCATACTTCGACGAGTATCGTGGCGTCGTCGCCACGGTGCGCATCTTTGACGGCTCCATCAAAAAGGGCGATACCTTGCGCATGATGCAGGCAAAGGGCGACTTTTTGGTCGATGGCGTGGGCGTCAAGCGTCCCGCCGAGACCCCGGTTGACGCGCTGACGGTCGGCGAGGTCGGATACGTGGTCACGGGCCTGAAGGACCCCGAGGCCGTTCGCGTGGGCGATACCCTCACGTGGGCGTCGAATCCCTGCCCCGAGCCGCTTCCCGGCTACCGCGAGGCCAAGCCCATGGTCTATACGGGCCTGTTCCCGATCGATAACAAGGACTACGAGAACCTGCGTGACGCGCTCGATAAGCTGCACGTCAACGACCCGTCGTTGGTGTGGGAGCCCGAGACCTCGGTGGCGCTCGGTTTTGGCTTCCGCGTGGGCTTTTTGGGCCTGTTGCACATGGAGGTCGTTAAGGAGCGCCTCGAGCGTGAGTTCAACTTGGACCTCATTGCCACGAGCCCTTCGGTCGACTATCACGTGTACAAGACCGATGGCGAGATGGTCGATGTCCGCAGCCCGCAGGACCTGCCCGAGGCCACGCGTATCGAGCGCATTGAGGAGCCGTACCTCAAGGCTAAGATCATCTGCCCGCCCGAGTATACGGGTGCCGTCATGCAGCTCGCTATCGAGCACCGCGGCGTTACGACCGACATGATCCATCTCACGAGCAAATCGGTCGAGATGCGCTTTGATATGCCGCTCGCCGAACTCATCTTGGACTTTTTTGACCAGCTCAAGAGCCGTACCAAGGGCTATGCCTCGCTCGACTACGAGTTCAACGAGTACCGTCCATCCGAGCTTGTGAAGCTCGATATCTTGCTTTCGGGCGACGAGGTGGACGCGCTGTCGTTTATCGTCCACAAGGACAAGGCCTACGGTCTTGCCCGCGGCCTGTGCGACAAGCTCAAGGAGATTATTCCGCGCCAGCTGTTCGAGGTGCCCATCCAGGGTGCTATCGGCAACAAGATTATCGCCCGCTCCACCGTCAAGGCGCGCCGCAAGGACGTTTTGGCCAAGTGCTATGGCGGCGATATCTCGCGTAAGCGCAAACTGCTCGAGAAGCAGAAAGAGGGCAAGAAGCGCATGAAGGCCATCGGTTCGGTCGAGGTCCCGCAGGAGGCCTTTATGGCGATCCTCAAGGTGGACGAGTAGGTCCATGGCGCTTTGTGAATACAGTACGCGGTTGCTGGGTGCCTATGCCGAGCAGCCGTTCCTTATGGCTCCCATGGCCGGCGTGACCGACCCTGCCTACCGCATCATGTGCCGCCGCCGCGGTGCCAACCTTGCCTATAGCGAGATGGTGAGCGTGGCGGGCCTTGCCTATGCCAGCAACAAGACCTGGCGCCTGGTGCTACCGGCCGACGAGGAGCAGCAGATTTGCGTGCAGCTCTTTGGCTCCAAGCCCGAGCAGTTTGCGAGTGCCGTCGCTGCTGTCGAGGAACGCGTGGGCGATCGCCTGTCATTGATTGATATCAACATGGCTTGTCCGGCGCGCAAGGTCGTTACCAAGGGCGAGGGCTCGGCGCTTATGCGCACGCCCGATCTGGCCGAGAAGATCGTCGAGGCGGCGGTGGGCGCGGCACATGTGCCCGTGACTGTAAAGATCCGCAAGGGCTTTTATGCCGAGGACCGTAATGCCGCGACGTTTGCCCAGATGCTCGAAGGCGCCGGTGCCGCCGCAGTCGCCGTGCACGGTCGTTGTGCCACGCAGCTCTATACGGGCCAGGCCGATTGGTCTGTCGTCGATGAGGTTGCCGACGCTGTCGAGATTCCCGTGATTGGTTCGGGCGATGTGTTCTCGGCCGAGGACGCTGCTGAGCATCTGCACGGCTCGGGTGCCAGCGCGGTGTTTATCGCGCGCGGCATCTACGGCAATCCGTGGGTGTTCGGCGATGCCCGAGCCCTTGCACTCGATGGCACGCCGGTTCCTTCTCGCTCCTCGGTCGAGCGCCTGGAGGCTCTGCGCGAGCACCTGACGTTGACGCACGAGCTTCTGCCGCTCATGTCGCGTGCTCGCACGTACGCAAGCTGGTACTTAAAGGGTATGCCCCATGCCGCCGCCTGGCGCGCTCAGGTGGTGCGTTGCTCTACGTACGAGGAGTTTATGGCGCTGGTCGATGATATCGAGCGCGACGTGGTGGCCTGCGAGGCCGCGCTTGCCGCCGGCGAGTCGGTGCCTGCTCATCCGCTGGAGGCCTAACGGTGGCCGTTACCGCGCTGTACGTGCACGTGCCGTTTTGCGCTCAAAAGTGCCGGTACTGCGACTTTGACTCGCGCAGCTTTGCTGCGTATGATTTGGATGCCGCGCTTGATTCCTATTTTGAGCAGTTGTATGCGCGCCTCGATTCCTTTGGCGACGCCGGGGCGCTTGCGCAGGTCTGCACGGTCTATACTGGCGGCGGCACGCCATCGCTGGCAGGGGAGCGCCTGGTGGAACTTGCCCGGCGTATCTCCATGTGGTGCAAACCCTTTGAATTTACTTGCGAAGCCAATCCTGAGTCCCTGACCGCTGAGCTCGCCACCGCGCTTGCCGAGGCGGGTGTCACGCGCATCTCTCTGGGCGTGCAAACCCTCGACAATACCGAGCTGGCTGCTATTGGCCGCATTCACGATGCTAATCGCGCACTTGCGGCTATCGCGACGGTGAAGGACGCTGGCCTCGATGTGTCGTGCGACCTGATGTGCGGCCTTCCCGGGCAGACGGCCGCAAACTGGCGGAGCACGCTCGATGGCGTGTTGGCGGCGGCGCCTCATCATGTGTCGGTCTACCCGCTCACGCTCGAGGAGGGGACGCCCCTTTACCGCATGGCGTGCCGTGACGAGTCGCTCGAGCCCGATGAGGATTTTCAGGCTTCGTGCATGGACGCGGCGCGTGAGCGCCTGGGTGCGGCCGGCTATCATCCGTATGAGGTGGCGAGCTACGCGCTCGACGGCCATGAGTGCGCCCATAACATTGCCTACTGGACCGGACGGGGCTACCTGGGCCTGGGCCGTTCTGCCGCCGGTATGCTTGATACTGGGGATTTCGACCGTCTTGCAGGTTTGTTCCCCGGCGTGTCTGCTCGAGGCGACGCGTACCGTGTGCGTTTGGTTCAGCGCGACGATGACGCGACGTCGTTTGAGGCCGAATACCTGTCGCAGCGAGAGGCTGCGGCCGAAGACCTGATGCTCGCTTGTCGCATGACGCGCGGTATTGCGTCCGACCTGTTGGTTCGCGCGGCTCGTGTCATCCCGGCCGATGAGCTGACAGCCGCTTGTGATCGCGCGCTCGAATTGGGTCTTGCCACTTGGGTGCCCGAGACGCTCGGGGTCCATGAGGGACCCTTTACTTCGGCAGATGTCGTCGCGGGCCATGTTCGAGCTCGTTTAGCACCGACACACCTGGGCTGGCTCGATGGAAATGTTCTGTTCGAGCTGTTTTGGGATCTAGCTTAGGCCGCTCGGGTAGAATTACCGGAATATATACGCTGCTGTGAGCAGGAGGTTGCCGCGCATGGCGACGATGAACGAAAAAGATTACTACGAGATTCTAGGTGTCTCCAAGGACGCCACCTCGCGTGATATTCAAAAGGCCTTCCAGCAAAAGGCCCGTAAGCTCCATCCGGACGTCAACAAAGAGCCGGATGCCGAGGAAAAGTTTAAAGAGGTTTCCGAGGCCTACGCCGTGCTTTCGGATGAGCAAAAACGTGCGCGCTACGATGCCATGCGTTCTGGCAATCCCTTTGCCGGTGCCCCTACGGCTTCGCCCTATGGTGGCGGCTATGCCGGCAACACGGGCTATGGCAATCCCTTTGAGGGCGGCTTTCCTTTTGGCGGTGCCTGGGGCCAGCAGCGTCGCGGCCAGGCTGCCTACAATCCCGAGAACGGCGCCAACGTGGTCGTCGATATCAAACTGGACGCCAAGGAGGCCAAGGACGGTGCCCGCAAGACCGTCCGCTATACGCGCTTCGATACCTGTGGTCACTGCGGCGGCTCGGGTTCTGTCTCCTCCGAGCATGCCCATACCTGCCCGAGCTGCGGTGGCCGCGGGCACATCGACGTCGACTTGTCCTTCCTGTTTGGTGCGGGCACGTTCCAGTCGGTCTGCCCCGAGTGCGGCGGTTCCGGTAAGGTCGTGGCCGACCCCTGCCCCGATTGCGGTGGCAGCGGTCGTACTCGCGTAACCTCCGAGCAGACGATTGAGTTTCCTGCCGGCACGCACGATGGCGACGAGGTCCGCATTAGCGGCATGGGTCACGCCGGCACTAACGGTGCCGCTGGCGGTGATCTAGTCGGCCGTGCCCATGTCGAGTCCGAGCGCTTGGAAGGCAAAGCTCGTACCGGTTTTTACCTGATGGGCATCGTGGCGCCGTTTTTGGTACTCTCGGCCATCTCGGGCGTGTTCTCGGCCTTTGCTGTGATGTGCTTTATTCCGTTTACCATGGGCCTGTTCATGGTGCTTTCGGACGGCGTGCTTCATCGCAGCCTGCTGTGGTGGAAGCGCGGTGCGATGCAGTTTGCCAACGGTTTTGCCAATGGTTTCATGTTCGCGCTCGTGTCGGTTTGGTTCGCGAGCTGCTCGCAACGGGCCATGCTTTCGCCTTACGGAATGCAATAACATCAAACCCTCTGTTTGCGGTTGGCCCAGCTTGGGTATAGGACGCACTGTGACAATAATGAAAGTCGGAAGGATTCGGTCGTGTCGGAAAATAGGGATTACTACGAGGTACTTGGCGTCGACAAGGATGCCGACGCGCGGACGATTAAGCGCGCGTTTCTAAAGAAGGCCCGTACCGTACACCCGGACGTTTCGGACGACCCCGAGGCCGAGGCCAAGTTCAAGGAGCTCAACGAGGCCTATTCCGTTCTTTCCGATGAGCAGAAGCGTGCTAACTACGACCGTTACGGCACTGCCGACGGCCCTGGTGGTTCGGGCTACGTCGATATCAACGATATCTTTGGTGGTATGGGCATGGACGACTTGTTCTCGTCGTTTTTTGGCGGCGGTGCCGGCGGTGGCGCCCGCAGCCGTCGCGAGCGTCGTCGCGGTCGTGACATGGCCATCTCGCTTTCGGTGACGCTCGAGGAGGCGGCGCTCGGCTGCAAAAAGACAATCAGCTATGACCGCTTTGCTCCTTGCGAGGACTGCAATGGCACCGGTAGGGCAGAGGGCGCACAGGAAAAGCAGTGCGGCCGCTGCCACGGCACGGGCTATGTCACGACGGTTCAGCGATCGTTTTTGGGCCAGGTTCAGTCTTCCTCGCCTTGCCCCGACTGCCATGGCGAGGGCACGGTTATCGACCATCCCTGCGAGACCTGCGATGGTCAGGGCCGCACGCCTTCGCATGAAAAGATTGACATCGATATTCCCGCCGGCGTTTCGACCGGTCGACAGCTGCGTGTGAGCGGCTTTGGCGAGGCCGGTCTTCGCGGCGAGCCTTCGGGCGACTTGATTGTCAACGTGCGCGTTGCCGACCATGAGCGCTTTAAGCGCAACGGTGACGACCTGTACCTGGTGAGCGATATCTCGATTGCGCAGGCTGCGCTCGGCTGCGAGATCGATGTCGAGGGCATTATGCCCGACGAGGTCGTTAAGGTGTGCGTCCCCGCCGGCGCCCAGTACGGCGACACCGTGAGCGTCAATAATTACGGCATGCCGCGCATTGGCGGTGGCGGTTCGCGTGGCCGCTTGATCGTGCAACTGCGCGTGGTCGTTCCCACCAATCTTTCCAATAAGCAGCGCGAGCTGCTCCGTGCTTTTGCCGATGAGATGGGCGATGACGTCGCTTCCGGTAAGAAGTCGGTGACCGACCGTATCAAGAGTGCCCTCGACGATATCCTCGATTAAGGAGCCCGCGTGCTCGCACCCCATATTTCCGTCGTCAACCTCGGCTGCCGTGTCAACCGGGTTGAGTCTGACCGTATCACTGCCGATCTTATGCGCCTGGGTTTTGCTATGGTGGAGCCCCAGGATGCCGACCTGATCGTCATTAACACCTGTGCCGTTACGGGCGAGGCCGAGGCCAAGACCCGTAAGGCCGTCCGTCATGCGCTGGCCCATCCAAATGAGCCCTATGTAGTCGTGACCGGATGCGTGGTCAATTTGCATCCCGAGGAGCTGTTGGAGCTTTCGGATCGCGTGATTGCCGAGCCGTCTAAGATCGATGTCGCCGAACGTGTCTGCGATGTGCTGGGTGTCGAATCCGATAGTGTGGCCGCCTGCAGCGACAGCGATGTGGTCGACGCTCTGGGTCGCTCGCGTCTGGGTGTGAAGATCCAGGATGGCTGCAACCACCGTTGCACCTATTGCATCGTGTGGAAGGCCCGCGGTCCCGAGCGTTCCGTGCCCGTCGAGTCCGTGCTTGAGCAAGTTCGCGAGGCCCAGGAGGCCGGCGTGCCCGAGGTGGTGCTGACCGGTGTGAACCTGGGTGCCTACGATGGCAAGAGCGCGACCGACGAGCATGTCGAAATCGATGAGCTGCTCGAGGCCATCATGGAGCGCACGACTATTGCGCATGTGCGCATTTCCTCGGTCGAACCCATGGATATCTCTGAGCGCCTGCTTAAGGTTATGGCGCGCTATCCGCAGCGTATTGCCCCGTTTTTGCACCTGCCCGTACAGTCCGGCTGTACGGCGACGCTGCATCGCATGGGTCGTTCCTATAGTGCCGAGGCCTTTGAGGACACGGTGCGCATGATTCGCGCCATCCTGCCGCAGGCGTCTCTTTCGTGCGACGTCATCGTCGGTTTTCCTGGTGAGACGGACGAGGAGTTCGAGGAGTCGCTGGCGCTGTGCCGCCGCGTGGGGTTCTCGCGTATGCACGTGTTCCGCTACAGTAAGCGTCCCGGTACCCTTGCTGCCGACATGCCCGACCAGGTGCCGCCCGAGGTTATGGCCGAGCGCAGCCGCCGTATGCGAGACGCGGCGCAGGAGCTCGCTATCGCCGACGCTCGTCGTCGCGTGGGCACCGTTGAGCGCGCCGTGCTCGAGTATGGTGACAACCTGACGCTCGGTTCGTTCCATCATGCCCGTCTTGACGATACCTGTGGACTTACAGCCCCGTGCCTGCTCGATGTTGCTATCATCGGAGTCGATGATTCCGGCTTGGTCCATGCGCGCAGGGAGGTCCATGGAAGCCTCGAAGATTAGACTTACCGTTCCCGAGGGAGTTGATCCCTCGCGTGTTTTGGGCGCCGGCGACGGCGTCCTTCGTGCGCTCGAGAGCTTGGTTCGCGCTCACGTGGTCGCCCGTGGCGATAGGATCTCCGTGAGCGGCGACCCGGACGAGGTCGAGCTCGTGGCTCGCTTTTTCGAACATGCTTTTCGCGAGGCGGCGGCCGGTCGTACCCTGTCTGCCGACGATGTCTCGCGTTGCCTGGCCGTCTTGCGCGACGGCGAGCATGAGGCCACATCGCTTCGCGATGACGTGCTGCTTTCGTATCGCGGTCGCGTCATTCGTCCCAAGACGCTTGGGCAAAAGCGCTATGTGGATGCCATTCGCTCGCATACCATCACCTTTGGCTTGGGTCCTGCCGGTACCGGTAAGACCTATCTGGCCATGGCGCTCGCCGTTGCCGCGCTCAAGCGCCATGAGGTGGGCCGTTTGATCTTGACGCGTCCGGTTGTCGAAGCAGGGGAGAACCT
The DNA here is from genome assembly GCA_900542905.1 of uncultured Collinsella sp. GTDB lineage: Bacteria > Actinomycetota > Coriobacteriia > Coriobacteriales > Coriobacteriaceae > Collinsella. The sequence continues at coordinate 80,998 of UQPF01000001.1, read as the reverse complement.
GGGCTTTTTGCCCGGCACCCTCGAGGAAAAGATCGATCCGTACATGCGCCCGCTCTACGATGCCCTTTTTGACATGATGGATCGTGAGCGCACCGATGAGCTTATGGAGCGCGGCGTGATCGAGATCGCCCCGCTCGCCTACATGCGCGGTCGTACGCTGAGCGATGCTTTCGTGGTGCTCGACGAGGCGCAAAATACCACGCCCGAGCAGATGAAGATGTTCCTGACACGCCTTGGATTCAACTCCAAGTTCGTGATTACCGGCGACCTCAGCCAGCGCGACCTGGTGGGTCGTCGTGGTGGCTTGGCGGATGTCGAGAAGATTTTGGGCCGTGTCGACGATGTGGCATTTTCTCACCTCGAGCGTGCCGACGTGGTGCGTCATGCCCTAGTGGGTTGTATCGTTGAGGCATATGATGCTTATGATGACGTGCGTGAGCAACGCTCACGCGACCGAAAGGAGTCCCGTTGAGTGTATTGATCAGCAACGATGCCGAGCTCGATACGCTGCTCGATGCTCAGGAGGTGGAGCACATCTGCGAGGTCGTGCTTGCCGCCGAGGGCGTTGAGCGTGAAGTCGAGATTTCCCTTTCGTATGTCGACGAGGACGAGATGCACGAGCTCAACCACGAGTGGCGCGGTATCGACCGCACCACCGATGTGCTCTCGTTTGAGTGCGATTCGGCCTTTGACGATGACATTCCCGCCGATGAGACGCTCGAGCTCGGCGATATCATCTTGGCCCCGCAGGTTATTGCCCGTCAGGCCCCCGGTTTTGGCAATAGCCCCGCTGACGAGTGCCGTCTGATGCTCGTTCACGGCATGCTGCACCTGCTAGGCTATGACCACATCGAGGACGACGAGGTCGAGGTTATGGAGGCCCGCGAGGACGCTATCCTGCGCGATCTGGCGCTCGAGCGCGGCGAGGATCCCAAACTGGTTCACGTCGGCCCCATCACCAATCATGCCCACGACTAGGAGCCGTTTATGATTCCCGGATCGAACAAGGACCATCCGTCCTTTTTAAAGTCGTTCTCCTACGCCATGGAGGGCTTCGTCACCGCCGTCAAGACCGAGCGCAACATTAAGGTCATGCTCGTGGCGGGCGTGTGCACCGTCATTGCCGGCTGCATCGTGGGGCTCGACATTGCCGAGTGGGCCACGATTATCATCTGCTGCGGCCTGGTGATTCACGGCGAGCTGTGCAATACCGCCATGGAGGCCATTGTCGATCTGGCGACCCAGGAGCTCCATCCGCTGGCAAAACGCGCCAAGGACATCGCCGCCGCCTCTGTATACGTTCTTTCCATCACCGCCGCGATTGTGGGCGTGCTGGTATTTGCCCACGCGCTCGGCTTTATTTAGAAAGGGATTCCCATGTCCGACAATATGCAGTCTACCGATGAGATTTTGGACGACGAGTCCCCGGATGCTAAGGCGACCGAGGCCTATGAGGAAGTCGAGGAGTTCGACCCGTTTGAGGGCATGAGCGACGAGGAGCTCGACGCCCTGTGCGATGAGGACGACAGCCTCGCGGGCTTTGGCGACGTTGAGCCCGGTTTCCGCAGTGGCTTCGTGGCCTTGGTCGGCCGCCCCAACGCCGGTAAGTCAACGCTGCTCAACGCCTGCTATGGCAAAAAGGTCGCCATCACCTCGCCGGTGGCCCAGACGACCCGCCGCCGCATGCGCGCCGCCGTCAACCGCCCCGGCTACCAGCTGGTCTTTGTCGATACCCCGGGTATCCACAAGCCCAAGGACGGTCTAGGGTCCGAGCTGAACAAGAGCGCGCTGTTCGAGCTGAACGATGTCGATGTTGTCGCGTTTTTGATTGATGCCACCAAACTGATCGGCAGGGGAGACGCCTGGGTTGCCGAGCGTGTCAAGAATGCCCGTTCCAAGAAGGTCCTGGTGCTCACCAAGGCCGATGAGGCCGACCCCGCACAGGTCATGGAGCAGCTTAAGGCAGCCCACGAGCTTATGGACTTTGACGACGAGATCGTGACGTCGTCGGTCAAGAACTTCAACGTCGATGCCTTTATCGAGACCGTTGCGCACTTTTTGCCCGAGGGCCCGCGTTGGTTCCCCGAGGACATGGGTACCGACGCTTCTGACGAGACGCTCGTTGCCGAGTTTGTGCGCGAGAAGGTCTTGCGCCGCACCCGTGATGAGATCCCTCACTCCGTTGGCGTAATCTGCGACGCGCTCGAGCAGACCAAGAAGGTGCTGCGCGTGCACGCCACTATTTACGTCGAGCGCGAGGGCCAAAAGGGCATCATCATCGGCAAGGGCGGCGAGATGATCAAGCATATCGGTATCGACGCCCGTCGCGATCTTGAGCGCATTTTTGGCACGCAGGTCTTTTTGGAGCTGGACGTGAAGGTCAAGGCCGGCTGGCGTGACGACGAGACCCAGATTCGCCGCTTTGGCTACAACGCCGAGGACTAAGGACGCGCAGCGCGCATGGCAGGCTCCCGGACATATCGCACGAAGGTGCTCGTGCTCGACAAGACCAAGCTCAAAGAGACCGATCTGATTCTGACGATGCTTGACGAGCGGGGTCGTCAGGTTCGTGCCGTGGCAAAGGGGGCCCGCAAACCCGGTGGGCGCTTGGCGGCGCGCTGCGAATTATTCTGTACCGTCGATATGCTGCTCGCACATGGACGCTCGCTCGACGTTGTTTCTCAGGCCGAGCTTTTGGAAGCGCCGGTTGGCGCCGCGCCCGATTACGAGACGACCTGCGCCGCAAGCGCGATTGCCGAGGTCGCGCGCGTGTGCTCATTCGAGGACGCCGAGGACCCGTTTACCTTTGCCATCACGCAGCGGGCGCTCACGCTTGTCGGCTGTGGGCTCGACTCGGCACATATGGACCTGCTCGTGGCGGCCTTTGTCTTTAAACTTCTGTCGCACGTGGGCTATCGACCCGATTTTTCGGCCTGCGTGCTGTGCGGAGACCCCATGCTGTCGTACTTTTCGCCCCAGGCGGGCGGGCTCATGTGCGGTTCGTGCGCGTCGAGCGTTCCGGGTGCCGAGCTGGTTTCGACCGGTGAGGTCGAGTGGCTGCGCGCCCTCATGTCCATGACCTTCGATGCACTCATGGTCGAGCGAATCGACCCGCATACGGCGGCGTTCTTGCTCGGGCTTTCGCATGTGTGGGCTGCGACGCACACCGACCAGCGCCTCCGTGCGATGGAATTCATGTTGGGTCGGTGATGATGCGCATGGGCGGTCTGCTTGTGGTAACATACCGACCTGTTGGTACCTCGACCTTGGATGCTCGCTCCACCGACGGCTTCCCAGTCCGAGGCGAATAGTGTCGCCCGCGGGCGACAAGAAACGAAAGGTGAAACAATGACTGTTTCCAAAGAGCGCAAGGCTGAGCTGACTGCCCAGTTCGGTAACACCCCGGTCGACACCGGCAACCCCAAGGTTCAGGTCGCCATCCTGTCCGAGCGCATCAAGGAGCTGACCGAGCACATGAAGTCCCACCAGAAGGACTTCCACACCCGTCGTGGCCTGCTCATGCTCGTCGGCCGTCGTCGTCGTCTTCTCTCCTACATCAAGAAGAACGACATCGTCGAGTACCGTGAGCTCATCAAGGCTCTGGGCATCCGCGACAACATCCAGTAGTGTAGGATTGTAGGAAACCCGCAGGTAGAACGCTTGCATAAAGATTTTGCGTCCTAATTTGTCCTTACGGGTACCTAACTAATTTCCGAAGTACGCCTTATCGACCGCCTCGATGAACATCTGTTTGTCGGGGCGGTCGTAGTTTTTACCGAGAATATTCTTGGCGACGTGCCCCATCATTTTGTCCACCATCTGGGCAGGGACGTTGTACTTCCACAGCATTGCGGTCGCCCACGTGTTGCGGAGCTTTTGCATCGGTAGGAATCGAACGCTGATTAAGCCGTTCTTGAAATCTTTGCGCCAGAGCTGGTTGAGGGCGGGGCGGTCGTAAGGGCAGCCAGTGCCACGGTCGGCAAGATACATCTCACCGTCACGCTTGCGATCTTCCACTATCTCGGCAAGGCGCAGGCTCCACGGTTCGGGGATGACGATAGGTCGGTAGCTGTCCTTGGTTTTCAGCACCATGAATCCCTGCCTGCAAAGGCCGTACTGCTGATGGAGGTCGTAGACGGCATAGGTGCGACCGTTGTACTGCTCGAATGTAATGTCATCCACGCTTGCGGCTATCGCCTCTGCCACGCGGCACGAGCCGATGCCCATGAGTATCACGACCGATTCATATCGCTTGTCCTTCACATCTTGTATCAGCTGGTGGAGTTCATCGAGCGTGTAGACTTCGAGTTCGGTGCTGGGGGTCTTGTCGTTCCTAGGCATTTTGTATGTCACGTCCTTAAAAGTAATTCCCTTCACGCCATGCAATTTGGCGCACGTCACGAGGTTTCCAACCGTGATGTTGGACAGCTTGGCTGATGACGGTTTGAGCGTCTTTAGCCATAGCTGGTATTCGTTCACATCTACCTTGTCGAGCATCACCTTTTCCCATCGTTTCTCTATGTATGTTGTCCATTGGGTTACATACACCCTGCGCGTGTTGTCGGCCAGTTCTCCTTTCTCCACTCGGCTGTTCAGATCAGGCAGATACCACTCGTACCAGCATTGCGAGAATGTCGGGCACGGTATCACACGCTCATTGGGCGGCAGGTGGTGGAGTTGCCAAAGGCGGCGCAGTTCATCGTCCGCTTCGCGCGAGGTGCAGGGGTAGAGCGTCTTTGAGCGGCGCACGCGATTGAGTCCGTCCCACTCGCACCATCTGATGCGCCATTTGTTCTTGTCGATTTTGGTCTTCGTTCCCCATGACGAACGTGTCATAATTAAAAAAGTCCCTCCTGTCGGTCGAACCGACACTAACAACTCGGATGGGATTGTTTGGCGCTCCACTGGTCTTGGCGGGTTGGTGGGACGCCTTTTTGATGGCTATACGCGGGCTATCGGCACGGTCACGTCCGTATCCCCGAGCTTCGCAATTATCTCCTGCGTGGAGTCGGGCACTTGGAAGAACACAGCTTCACGATCTGTCTGTCCCTTATTGGCGAGCATGTACCCGGCGAGCGCGTCGCCGTAGCCCTTATAGTCGTACCCCGAGCTGAACGGAGTCACCGACACGCCGTCAGGTGTGGTGAAGTCGATTCCGGCTTGAGTGTAATTGAACCCGTCGTTACCGTCAGGGTCTTTCACGCTCTCGTTGCCCACAATGAGCATGAGAGCACAGACCACGTTGCCGTCCGCTATCTCTTCTGAGCCGCCCTGATATTGCTGCGTGAGCGACTGGGACGCATCGCACCCCTCTACCGTTATGGTGAGCTTGCCGAGCTTCGATTTGACTTCAACGGCATCGCCAACGTTGGCGGTCTTGCGGACGGCCTTCTTCTTGGCCTTGGGCTTCTTTTCCTGTTTCGCAGAGCCGGACGGCTCCTGTCCGCTCGTCCCGCATCCTGAAAGCCCGATGGCACCTGCCGCCACCGTCGCAATGAACGCCCTTCTGCTGAGTTCCATCTACTCCATCTCCTTCGACGCTTGGAACCATACAACTGTGCCGTGAAACTCCACCGTGTGTTCGGTGGTGGCGGCAAATACCATGTCCTCGTATTCGGCATTATGCGAGTCTGGGGACAGTATCAACGTGTTTGCACCGCGATACAGGCGGCGCATTACGTAGTCCGCTCCATCAATGCTTACGACCGCTATGGAGCCGTTTGAGGGGCGCTGCTCTGGGTCTATGAGGATATAGCAGCCCTCGGGATAGACGTTATCCATGCAGTCTCCCTCCACCTGTAGGAAGTAGCCCTGCGGGTGGCGATGGATGATTTCATATGGAACGGGTATTGCGTCCTGCAATACATCGGGCTCCTGGGCTTTCCCAGCGTGGACGCGGCCTAGTAGGGGAGCGTAGGCGGGTTTGGGTGTGGCGGGCTTGATCGCATTGGACGGTGGAAGCTCATCAGCGATGATATCTGCCGTTGAAACGCCAAGTGCGCCAGCGAGAAGCTGGACGTTACCCATGCGCGGCGTAGTCCATCCACGTTCCCATTGCGTAATGGTCGAACGCGATACATCAACCATCTTTCCGAGCTGTTCTTGGGTCAGTCCGCGCTGCTCACGCAAGCGTCTGATGTTTGCGCCAGTGCTCATTTAAACTCCCCTCGCGTTAACTTTTTCTCACATTTTAGTTTGTTTTGCTTGACACGACAATGTTTGTTTAGCTAACATGCAAGGCGTTGAAAGGAGGAACATGCAAACGCTTAAAGAAGCCCGCGAGCGCAAGGGCGTTAAACAGGTGGCAGTAGCCGACTACCTAGGGGTAGCTCGGCAAACCTACGCCAACTATGAGCAAAATCAAGAGCAAATGAGTATCGAGCAGGCCAAAGCCGTCTGTAAGTTTCTCGGCGTTGATGTGGCCGATATTTTTTTGCCTATCGATGTTTGTTAGACAAACATTGAGTTTGTAACCAACCACTTATTTACCAACTGCGTTTCGCACGCGCCGCACTGGCGATTCACGAACCTCTCTACGTGAACATGCCTCCTGCGATCGGGCCAACCACACTCGCCAGTACGGTGCGAGCGGGACGCAAAGGGAGATAGCGCCCCTTGAGAACCGCATAGAGCCTTTGCCGATGCCCTGCAAGGTATCGGAAGGAAGGACAGCGCAATACGCGAGTCTAGCCGGAGCTGGCTAGGCGAAACCAAGATTCCAGCCTACGGGCTGGCGGTAAGCGTGGAGAGCCGTAGCGCGGTAGGAAATGACCGCGTATCCCACGCATGTAAACCCCATACACGCCCCAGCGTCACGTGGTGCGTATCCGCGAATCAAGACATCGTAAGTTCTCGATTTGTTCTCAGTCCCCCTATAAGCAACAGGATACGTACCGCATGGCGCTGGGGCGCACTTATAGAACCGCGAACGCGGTGCTGCCGTGTCACAAGGAAATGTGTACAGCCCTTTTGATTGCGTACCTAGGCAGTACCGCGCTGGCGGCTCTAGGAGGTGAAACATGGAAGAGATCCAAAGTCGAGCGCTGCAATTCGCTATAGCCGCCGGGCTGAAACCACAAATGGCGTACACGGTTCGTCAGACGGCGCTCTATTCGGGCGTGCCGCGCTCCACCTTGTATGCGGAGCATCGGGCAGGACGCTTGAAGTTCAAGACATACGGAAAGCGCAACGCGCTAATCAGCGTGAGCGAGTTCGACCGCTGGATGAATGAAAACTAAAAAAGCCGTCCCGAGCTAGCAACAAGGAAACGGCTTTAAGACCCGACAGAAAGGAGGTCTCAAATGGATTATATCAGCTCGCTGGCGCTGGCGGCGCTCGATAGGGTCAGGTGGTGGTGGAGCAGGCAGAGCGAACGAAAACAAAGCGTTATATGCGCCGTCGTTCTGCTCTTACTTCTCGCTATCGCCGGGCGAATCGAGGGCACCGCGCCAAGCGGCATGTACTACTAGGAGGGTCATGTCGTTTTTCGGATGGACTGCGGAGCAGAGGGGCGGCGTTTGGTACGCCCGTAAGTTGGTGGACGGCGGCAATTACGGCTCCACTGGTGCGGTGTGGGTGCGCAAGGCGATTACGGGTCTCGGTCGTGACGCTAGCAAGCGCGATGCCGAGCGAGGAATCATGCGCATGTACCGCGCGGGGGTGCTGAACTAATGCCGAAGCGCACGACGAGCTATCGTGTTGATTCTGTGGAACGTGCGCGAGTTGTTAAGCGTGCGCGTAACAAGTCCACCTACTTTTGGCGCGATGCCGAGGACAGGTATATATCCCAGCACCGCACCGATGGATACGTGCTTATTTCCGAAGGTCTAAAGGGCATGGGCTACTACCGAAGCCCCGAAGCCGTGAGGATGCACGCTTATAGGTGTCTGAAATTCCCGCTAAGCAAATACCCCGAGCACGGCGTGCGCAAGTGCGTCGAGTGCGGATGTTACGACGCTCGCCCCGGCACGATGGCTGGCAGGGCTGGCTTCTGCCCCACCTGCTGGACTAAGCGCAAGGCTCAGGCAATGCGCGAGGGGAGAAGCGAACGCGCCGCCGAATCGGAATATCAGCGCGAGAAGAAGAAGCGCAGGAAACGGGACGAATAGCCCCAACGAAAGGAAGATGAATATGAAAGTCTATGTCGTGAGCCAAGGGTACACGCCCATTGGCGTTTTCAAGGACAAGGAGACGGCGCTTGCCGTGAGTAAGGGCGCGAACGGGAGCCTTTTCGGTGGCGAAGACGATTGCCACGTGAAGGAGTTCCCCATCGTGTCCGAGCCTGTTGTCTGCGAGGTGATTTGCGATGCCGAACGTGAGTAACGAAGAGCGTCTGGCGGTCATCACCGCTTTCGGCAAGGCCGTGAAGCAGGCCGAGAAGCAGGTACGCGAGGAAGTTGACGCGCAGATGCGCGAGGACTTCATGGAACACGGCGTTACCCAAAAGCAGCTCACCGTGAACGGTCAGAAGGTTGGCACAATTTCTGCTCGCGTGACCAAAGAGAAGGTCGGCAAGTATCCCATGATTAAGTCACTCCCCGAGTTCGTGGAGTGGCTGCGCACGTCAGATGGTGGACTGGATACCCTCAACCGCCTTGTCTCCATCAAGCCCGATTTGGTTCTGGATGCCGCCGTTGCGGATGGAGAGCTGCCTGATGGTTGCAAGCTTGTCGAGCGCCGCGAGCCGTCGATGATGACCGGCACGACCGTCCGCGTGCAGCTGCCCGAGGTGGTCGAAGCACTGGGTAACAACCTCGGCGCTGCCGCTGCCGCGCTGCTTACGGGGAAGGTGGAGTAATGGACGATTTCAAAAAGGTCGCGGTCAAACTCTACGAGATGGTTCTTGAAGAGCACGCAATTCTTGCCGTTGGCGCAATGACGGGCTCTAAAGACATTGTTAAGTGCTTTGCTGATGCGAGCCTAAAGGTCAATGACTTTCTGGCCGAGCATGACGGCGATTTCAGAAAGGCACTGCTTGAAGTCAAGGCCAACGAGATGCTTAATCAGGAGGTATAGCCAATGGGTACCGCAATTCTAGTCCTAGGCAAGTCTGGCTCGGGCAAGTCCACCTCGCTGCGAAACTTCGCGCCCGATGAGGTCGGCATTTTCAATATCCTCGGAAAGCCGCTGCCGTTCCGTGGCGGGGCGAAGTTCCCGCAGGCGAACCGCCCAGCATACGCACAGATTTTCGATGCGCTTCGAACGGCTCAGGGGCGTTGCTATGTCATCGACGATTCGACCTATCTCATGCAGAACGAGAACTTCAACCGTGCAAAGGAGAAGGGGTACGAGAAATTCACGGAGATCGCAATGCATTTCCAGCAACTCATCAGCGCTGCGATCTCGACTGACCCCGATACCATCGTCTATTTCCTCCATCATGTGGACGAGGATATGAACGGCAACGAGAAGGTTATGACCATCGGCAAGATGCTCGATGAGAAATGGAACATCGCTGGCGCTTGCCCCGTGGTCATTGACTGTGTAGTTGAAGATGGTCAGCACTTTTTCATCACGGCGAACAACGGGCGCAACTTGGCGAAAGCCCCAATGGGGAGCCTGCCCGAGAAGATGGACAACGACCTGAAGGCAGTCGATACCGCATTGCGTGAGTACTGGGGCATGAAGCCCATCAAGGACGTTGAGCCGGATGGTGCAAAAACCAAGTAACGAAACCCTCGCGGAGATGGAGCGTCTTTGCGAGGGCAGATACCAACAGTTGATACAGGACGGTTGCGATCAAGACGTGGCGGCAGACCGAACCTTTGATGCTTTCAGGGCTTCACTGGGCGAGGTACCGCAATGTTTCGATAAGCGCGACCGCCTTTTTGAAAACAAGCTACGAAGCGTAGCGGAAAGGAAAGCACATGCGTAACGTCAACTGGGGCAGTGTGACCGCGACCGCAGACGGGGGCGATTTCAAGCCCCCCGCGCCGGGCGGCTACATTGCCCGTCTCGTGTCGCTCGAAGACAACGACGCAAAGCAGTATGTCGAGGCCGTTTTCGACATTGCCGAGGGCGAGTTCGCCAACTACTACTCGGATGATTGGGGCCAGAGCCACCCCTATGCCCACCACTTCTTCATGAGCTACAAGGACACGGCATTGGGTATGCTCAAAGGCCGTCTCGAAGCCATCCAGGCATCCAACCCCGGCTTTGACCCGTTCGCCGCGTGGGATGCGGGCCGTCTTGATATGTTCGCCAACCGTCTCGTCGGTATCAACCTCCAAGAGGAAGAGTACGAGTACAACGGTAAGGTCAAGACACGCCTTAATGTCTGTCAGGTCGTGCCCGTTCAGGATGTACGCGACGGCAAGGTGAAGCCCAAAGATACCAAGAAGCTCGACGGCGGCGCGTTGGACCGAGCCTTCGATGCACACGCGGTGACGGCTCCCGCGAACGTCTATAACGGCGCTATTCCGTTCAACTAATCGTGATTATCGAGGACACACGGCAACAGAAGTCCAAGCACGGCAACATAGAAAAATGGATGGTGGCCCACGGCGTGGAGTTCGCGCCTAGGGCTACCGCCTTGCCATTCGGCGATTACATGTTAGAGGGCTCCAATATCTCCATCGACACCAAGCAGGACGTTCAGGAGGTGGCGGGGAACATCGGGCGCGACCACGCGAGGTTCGTCCGCGAGTGCGACAGGGCGCGAGCCGAGGGCTACCGTCTGGTAATACTCGTGGAGGAACACCCCGAGTTCAACGACCGCTCGAAGCTGTGCCAATGGAAGAGTTACGTTTGCCGCAAATGCCGCAGGTGCAATCCGTTTGATCGCGGGAGCAAATGCGTCAAGTACCGAAGCAAGCCGATGAACGGACGCACCGTTGCCCGTATCATCGGCACGCTCGAAAAGGAGCACGGCGTTAGGTTCGAGTTCTGCTATAAGCGGAACACGGCACGCCGGATATGTGAGATTCTAGGAGTTCCATACGATGGATGAACGCGAATCGCGCCTATCCGAGCTGGGAAGGACGGCGCTCTCATACGTCCGCGCCGGGTTCGCCGTCTTTCCGGTCGCTCCGCGCGGTAAAGTCCCGGCATCGGACGCACGCCACGGCCTGAATGACTGGACGGATAACCCCGATAACGTAATCAACTACTGGACGGAGCACCCGAACGCCAATATCGGAATCACGTGCGGAGCGCCGAGTGGCGGTCTGCTCGTCCTCGATTTTGATGTGTCAGATTCTAAGGACGGTCTGGCTACGCTCAAGGAGTGGGAGACAACTCACGGTGAGCTACCAGACACGCCCATCGCCGTTACTGGCAGCGGCGGTAGGCACTACTTCTTTAGGACGGGCAGGACGAACATCCATCCATCCACCAACTCGACCTTGGGTGTGGACGTGCGCTGTGACGGCTCATTCGTCGTCGCGGCGGGCTCCATCCATCCCAACGGTCAGATGTACGAATGGATCGCATCGCCTTGGGAAGTGGACATAGCAACAGCGGACGATAACGTCTATGACTTTCTCGACTACATCCAGCGCAACGGCTCGGACGAGGTGAACGCACGCAAGGAGAACGGCAAGTTCTCGCTACCAGCTGAAATCAAGTCTGGCGAGCGCGATAAGACGCTTTTCCGCTATGCGTCACACCTCAGAAGCATCGGGCGTTCGGACGAAGAGATTCACAATGCCGTGCTGGGCGCAAACTTCATGCGGTGCAAGCCGCCCATGGACTCACGCGATATTGACCGTATCGTAAAGAGCGCGTGCAAATATGAGCAGGGCGGCGGCATCGGATACAAACCAAGTGACGATGGGCGCACCGTTGGCGCACCGGAGCATTCCAGTGGCGGTAGCGGAGGGGCGGCACCGCGCGGCAAGCGCGGCGGCATCCTCACCAACGAGCTTGCCAAGATGGTAATGTCCGAGAACCACGCAAGAAAAATCGACGGCGCACCCGCCGTATGGATGGGTCGTAAGTGGGAGTTTGGAACACGCGCCATAAACCGATGCACGCTCAACCTAGCCGACGATGCAAAAAAGCAGGACAAATCGGAAGTCGCCAGCTACATCATGGACATGGCACCGAGCGTGACCAGCGACCGCGAGTTCGACGGCGGCTATTACGTTCAGTTCGCCAACTGCACCTATGACGTGCTGGAAGAACGCGAGGTCGAACCAGACCCATCCATGTACATCATCGCAACCCTACCCGTCAACCTGAACTTTAGCGTTGGGCGCAACGCCGCCGATGAGTTCTTGGAATCCATCAGCAACGGCGATAGCGCAACGCTGCTGGCAATGCAGGAGGTCATAGGCGCTTGCATGTGCTCACGGCGCGTGCTTAGCCAATCGCCCATGCTCATAGGCAAGGCGGGCGGCGCGAGCGGCAAGGCGAGCAACGGCAAATCGACCTACCTGAATTGGCTGAGATCTATCCTCGGAACCGAGAACACGTCAAGTCTGGACATTGCAACCTTGGGCCAGCGGTTTCAGGCGGGGCGCGTGGTCGGCAAGCTGGCTAACCTCGGTGACGATATCCCAGACGGCTTTCTGCGCGGGGACGAGCTTTCCATGTTCAAGAAGCTGGTCACTGGCGATGCTATCTACACGGACGTTAAGAACGGCAATGGCTACGAGTTTCGCCCGAGCGCTTCAATGGTGTTCTCCATGAACTCGGTTCCGCGCCTTTCTGATACCACGGATGGCATCTTCAGGCGTTTGGCGTTCATCCCGTTTCGTAAGCGGTTTTCGCCGGGTACGGAGGGTTACGATCCGCACATCGCCGAGAAGCTATCAAAGCCGGAAGTCCTAGAGCGCGGGGCACTGCTGGGGCTTATGGTGCTGGGTGACTTGATTAGGCGCGGCACGCTCACCACCATCCCCGATATGGCGGCAGAGGTGGAAGAAGTCAGAATGAACAACGATTCGGTTGTCCGTTGGCTTGCGGACTGCGGAATCACTGCTGAACAGCTTGATGGCAGGCCGATTGAATCTGTTTACAACGAATACAAACAGTGGTGCGAGGACAGCGGTGAACGCTCACCGTTCGCACGTAGAACATGGACTTCTAAGGTTCGAGAATCTGTCACGTTTGTCACGTTTGGAAGTGGGGCGACGCTCGAAAGCAAGTCCGTCCGTCCGCTCAATTCTACGAAAACAGTACGCACGTTCGTTATTTGTCACGTTTGAGTGCGTTTTGTCACGTTCTGAAAATCTCAAACGTGACACATATTTCCGCAGGTCAAACACCATTTGTCACGTTGTCACGTTCAAATCGCCGCCAATCCTTAACTTCTAAAAGTTAAAAAAGGATATAGAGATAAAAGAAAACGCGCGCGCGAGAAACGTGACAACGTGACAAGCCCCAACAACTCAATAGAAAAGGAGTTCGTATGAACAAGTACGTTAGGTATGCCATGTGGCTAGCAAAGACGATTATCGCGGTTGCCGCAGTGGTCGCTTTCGTGAAGTACTTCGTGACCAACGAGAACGTGTATGTTGCGACGTTTGCAGCGTACACGGCTGTGTTCATGTGTTTTATGCTTTGCGACAGGCTGAAAGAACTGAGCGAGCGGGTAGCTATCATCGACCGCCGACAGAACGGGTTCATGACATTTGAAAAGGTGATTTACACCGAACAGCTCGACTGCAAGGAGCGCGTAGATAAGCTCGCCGACAAACTGAACGGCGGCGAATGATGCAGGACTACCAATCCCTTGCCCTGAGCTACGCCGAAGAGCTATCCGATCTGAAACGCCGATACGCAAACCTAGAGCGCCATTGCCGAGGGCTTGAGTCGAAGCTATCCAAGACGCGCGACCGCATGAAGATGTACCGCGAGCGCTGCAAGGCGTGGGAGAGGGCGCTAGACGATACGAACGAACTGTACAGATCGTTCCTACGTGAAGCAGGCTACACGGGCGTTGCTAAGGCTTTTGGCGTTTCGGTATGTATGGCGAACATCCGCAAAGAGGTAGCGCCGACCTATCCGAGCGCCGATTGCGAAGAACTAAGGCCGGAGCTGCTCAACAGAACAACCAAGCCAGTAGTCGTTTTCGATGAAGCCGCCATTCTTCAAGAGGTGGATAAAACCGAATAACCGATTTCCAGCGCGTACAGGGCGTAGTTTTGGCTCGACCCTACACGGACTAGTGTTTGGCGATTATCGCGCCATCAGCGCTGCCTTAGCAAGCGAGAACGGCATATTTCAGAAAGGAAGAATATGAATGTAATTGAACTCGGTTACAACTACCGTCTCAAACGCTGCGATTCCATGAATTGGGAACTTGAGCATTTCCACTTGCCGATGCTCCATGGAAAGCCAGCGTCCGACACGCCTAAGTGGATGAAGACCAGACGTTTCTACCAGAGCCTGAGCGCCGCCCTCTATGCCGTCTACGGGCTGGTGCTGCGCCAAGACGAAGAAGGCGCTTTCCAAATCATGTAGGCGCTCGACCGCGCCGAGAAGATTGAGCGCGATCTAAAGGCCGTGGCGGTCGATTTGACCAAGTTGCAGTAGCGACACAACGACAGAAAGGAAGAAACCAAATGAAAATCTATCTACCGAATGATGCCGATGGGAACGTTATCCCATCGAACGTCAAGGTAATGTACGAGAAGGACGGCTCCGTAATACACGTTGACGATATGATTTACCTTGCCATCTCGAAAAAGTGGCGCGTTCTTTCGGGGCCACTTGCGCTCGAACCGAGCCGACTCTATCTCAACAAGCCCGACAGCCTAGAGCAGCTGGCAGCTGATTTGGATAGATTAGCCAACGACCCGGAAATGGTAGCTTGCACGTATCTCAATCGTGACAAACAAAACTGCTGTGGGTGCAAGTTCAAAAATAGTCTGGATGACTTCGGGAACCGAAATTGCACCAAACCGTTTTTACGTGACGTTGCCACCCGCGTCCACCGTTTGTGCGGTGATGCCGAATGAGTGTCAAGGCCATAGACAACGCCACCACCTGCGAGCAGTATGTGGTCGCTAAGCTCAAATCGGATGAAGCAACGATTAAAAGAATGAACGAAACAGTCATGGAGCTCAATTGCGAGATTAAGAAACTCGAAGCCGAGCGCGATAGCAAGATAGCCAAGTTCATTCGTGAAACTGGAAGAAAAGAAATCGTCCATCGTTCACGAAGCTGGTCAACTAACGGCGAATCAGTCATTAGCGATGGCAAAATCAAAACCTTTGAGTTTTGGGCAAAGGGCTATGTCGATAAGTATCCATTCCCCAAGTTCATGAAACAGGACGAGTTCATTCGTGAGTTCACGCCTGAGCTATCTGAGATTTACACCGATTTGGTTGCTGAAGCCAAGGAGGAAGACGAATGAGTGTCGAGCTGCCCAAGGACGCGGAAGGCCGCGAGATACCTCTAGATACCAATATGCTGTACGACTGTAACGGCGCTTTGCGCAAAGTTTTAAGCTACACATTCAATCCAAGCACTGGTCGCTGGATGATAGAGATCGAGACGCAAATCAACTCAGTTTATCGCTTCCCGGAAGGTTATAGATTAACCCCGCCCGATAGCTGGAAAAAGTTGGAAGAAGACTTGAGCAGGGCGATTGACGTGCCAAAACCAGACAATTTCGACTTTATGACTTGCGGCTATTTCAATAGTGTCGGTAACAATTGCCAAGAGTGCAAAAAGAAAAACGGATTCGATTCTTTTAACTGCAATACGGTTGCATGGAAAGATATCTTGTCCCGCATCCGCAAACTGATGGGTAAGGACGAATGATCGACGAAATCAAATCAAAGCCGTGTCCGTTTTGCACTGGCGAGCCCGTGGACTTCGCCGATGATGCGGACTACGAAATGACAATCTTTTGGAAAGGCGTCGGTGAGCCTGTTATCCGCTGCAACGAGTATCCGTATAGCGTCCTCACGCCCAACTTCCAATCGCGCCGTATTTTCTACTGCCCAATTTGCGGTCGCAAGCTGACGAGGGAGGACTAATGAACGAAGTTTTGATTCCGGCTTGGTATGCAAAGCCCGGCAGCGATAGAAAGGTCAAGGCTTTGCTGTGCAGCGAGAGCAACGGATACGCGACGATCGCACTCGAATCTGGAAAGTTCGTCGTTGACCACATTGAGTATTTGACACTCGATGATGCTGCTGGCGTATTCGAGCAGTGTGAGTGGATGGACGGTGAGAACTGATGAAGCGAGAAGAAGCCAACGAAGTTTCGATTCGACCCGGCGACGTGTACGAGTACAGCTGCGGCAATGACCAAGGCTACGGTTACATGATTCCGGTCAAAACTTCCGGCGGATGGGATTTTATTGACACTTACCAACTTGATATTCCATCGCGAAAACCTGGAGAAACAGGCGACGACGCATCCATCAGGCGAATCATCGAGCTTGGCCACGGCGAGCATGATGGATATGTAAGCAGATCAACGTCAATGTTCTACCACCAAAACGCGTACCTCAAGAAAACTGCTGTACCTTGCGGTTTGCGGTTTGCGTTTAATCTCAACGACTATAACGCGACGTCATCCCGTGAATGCGAGAACTACGACGACAACGACGTTGTGTATTACGTTCCGCTTTACAGGGAGCAGCACTACAGTTGGAACTACGGCAGGTCGCTCGGACTGTGCTTCGTCAGAAAAGGCGCGGAGAAGGATCGCGTCAACGAGTTCCGAAGCCTATTGGGAGAAGCTTCCGGCTCGATTGTCTCGCCTTATGCGGGAAGTGCGGCTTCACTTTTGAGCAGAATCGAGGAGAAGCTCCGCGAACTTGAGGACTTGGGGCTATCGACGCAGAGGGACAAGGACGATGTCTCCTATCTCACAAAACGCATTGAGATAATCGGCAGATGTACCAAGGAACTCGAAAAAGTCAACAGGGAACGCATAGCTCAGCGCTGCGATTTGGGCAGCGAGGAGGACTGATGGACAAAAATCAAGCTGAAACCCTGTCCGTTCTGCGGCTCCACTGACCCGTTCATGTTTACCTGCTCAACATGTGGCAGCGATGAAAAAAGATACGGCTTCTATTGCTGGAACTGCAAGACAAAAGGGCCACAGGCATTAAGTGAAGAGCTGGCGGCAGAAGCGTGGAACAGGAGGGTGAAATGACAACCAAGGCATCGACCAAATACAAGGTCAGCAAAAAGGCAATCAAGCGCTACCTAGCCGACCATGACCTTACGCAGAAACAGTTGGCACAGATGGCGGGTATCACGCCCAGTGCGCTCAGCGCCCTTATCCGATTCCAGCGTGACATGCGCGTGGGTAACCTGTTCGCGCTCGCCGATGCAATGCGTATGGATCCGCGTGACCTTGTTGAGAAGGTGGACGAATGAGCTACGAGATAACCGAAGAAGCCCAGGTAGCTGCCGACTACACAAAAGCCGTTAGCAGGCTGGTTGAGGATCGCGAGGAATGGATTGACTCATATCACCCGGAGTACGAGAAGATGCCACGCGAACTAAGCAAGACGAACGTTCTGAACAGCATCCGCTCGGCGCGTGTGCTGCTGCTCAGGCTCTACAAGATGGTGGAGGTAGATGAATGATTACCGATGAAGAACGCCGCAATGTAGCGGCGAAGGAGGTCTAACCATGGCATACAGCGACTACGGCGCGTTCGTGTACCTAAACGGCGAGCGCAGAACCGACAAGGAGGACGTAGGCGTATACGACACCGACGAGGCTTCATTGCCTACTGGACTTCGCATATACGCGAACATCATGAAGCACTCTGGCGGCTGCGAGTGGTTCGAGTTCTCGCACCACGGAGTCATGGGAGACGGCAACGTCCGCGTCGGGTGCTACAAGCAGTATTGGCCAGAGGTCTACGAGTGGGAGGACGGCAAGGACAAGCCGACCAAATACACGTTCGATGACCTTTCCCGCAAGTTCGGGTGGGACGATTACGAGGAGTACGACAACACGAGGTACGCCGCCGACAAGTACGACAAGGAGTTCGACTTTTTGGGATGGCACTTCCACTTCTGGGGCGACGATAACGGCGGTACTCCGAGGTACGGTGCGACCATGAGCCGCGACGGAGAGACCTGGGAGTGCGACTACGACTGTATGTTCGGAGCTGGTTTTGATGACATTCACTAGCGACGAAGAGCGCCGCGAGATAGCCGAGAATCTGCGCCGCGAGATCCTATACACGCGCGGGTCACTGGGCGATTGGTGGATGCGTCTCCATGAGGCCGTGACTGGCTCTGAGGACTTCCCGTGTCCCCAAGAGACCATGGCTGCAATCGCCGACCTAATCGACCGTCCTACATGCCGCCTAGACCTCACCGACGTTGAGACCCACGGAAACACCAAGGTAAGAATCTACGAATGCAGCGAATGCGGAAGGACTTGCGAAGAGATATACGGCAAGTATGAGCGCTGCCCGCATTGTGGGGCGGTGGTAGTCGATGAAGATTAAACCCGAGCTTGAGAAGCAGATTTGCCACCTTCGATACGCCATAAAGGATGCGTACGAATGCGATTTCAGGGGCGCGGCAGCACCGTGCCACTACTTTAAAGCGCTCACTGGCAACCAAAAGGCTATCGGTGCATCGTGCGCAAAGTGCCGCGCTGAACGCATGGCGGTTTTCGATGACCACAATATCGAAGTTGACTGCTACACCCTCATGATTATCGACTTCCTGAAAACGTTAGGCGTGGAGGTGGAGGATGCCTAAGACCAAGCGCAGGGTCTATCTGGTTGTAGACCGTGGCGGTGCAGACGATAACGCATGGCTTTTCCCGTACGTGGCCTTCGGCAACGTCAAAGACGCCATAACCTGCTCTGTCAAGCGCAGTGAAAGGAACAAGCGTTGTGATTACAGCCATTCGGGCGTAATCGCAATCGATCTACTCGTTGACGAGCCGACTTGCGAGAACGTCTACACGAATTTACCGGGCTATTGCGACAACGGTTTTAAGTGCTCGGTATGCGGCGAAATCGTCGAGGATTATGAGGGGTATCGCATAACGGGCACGTTTAACTATTGTCCGAAATGCCGTAGGAAGGTGGTTGAGGGTGGACATTAAATGCCCTTGCTGTGGCGAATACCTAGACCCAATCTTTTCCCGCATGGGAAACCCAATGTTTGTCTGCCGAAAAAACAAGCCCATCCTACGTGCGCAAAAGCACTACTGCTCGTGTTGCGGCTCGACTGTCGTAATCGTTGAGAAAAAGAAATAGAAAGGAACCCAACAAATGAATATCACCCGTCGCAAGGTCGCGTTCGTCGCGGCCTTAATTGTATCTGTCCTGGCTATCGTCGCGGTGTGCGGTCTGACTGGCTGCACCGAGCGCGGTCAGGTTAGCTACAACCTGTCCCAAGATGCCGACAACTTCAACGTTCGCCGCCGAGTGACCGTTATCAACATGCGCTCGGACAAGGTGCTGTTACAGATGGAGGGCTGTCTTTCCATCAAGACCGACCCGGAAACCAATGAGTTGAACATTATTGCCGAGCTGCCCGACGGCGAGTACCAGAAGCATTTCATCTACTTGAACGATTGGACTATGTACACGGTGGAGCAAGTCGATTCCACTAAGACCGACAAGTTCAACTATGAGTTCAATTTCCTGCCGCAGGAGCTGCCCGGCGTGAAGATCACAAGCAAGGAGTAGCGATGTATTCCGAGGAAAGCGAAGCTGCCCTTGTGTTGCATCAGGCGCTGAGCAAAACCCAGACCGTAAAAGACCTGTACACGCCAAAAGGGGACTGTAGAGGTTGCGGCGAGTGCTGTTCGCGCTTTCTTCCCATGAGCGAGTTCGATATGCAACGTCTGTGCAACTACGTTCGCAAGCACCACATCAAGCCGCAAGAGCGCGTGGCCCGAGGAATCGATCTCATGTGCCCATATCTAACGGATACCAAGGAGTGCGCCGTGTATCACGCACGCCCCGAAGTGTGCCGCACGTACCGCTGCGATAAGCATGTGCGCGGTGAATTGCTCGGCTTCTATGGATGCGACAGCGCGGAAGTATGCGACATGTACGCAGTTGCAGGCGTATTGGAAATGTCAAATGACGATTTGCGCAAAATAGCAGACGAGCTAGAAGAGCATACGGAGGACTAGATGAAAGTCTCACCCAATATCCAAGTGATTAAAGCCCATTTCGACAGCCCGAAGCTCAAGCCCTCATACGCTCATGGCGTGGGCGATGCAGGCTGCGACATGCGAGCCAACATCACGGAACCTAAGACCATCTTCCCAAGCGAGATTGTTAAGTTCGGTACTGGTATTCACCTTGCCATGCCGCGGGGCATGTTTGCGTTGCAGGCTATTCGTTCGGGATTGTCCATCAACTACGGATTACAGCTCGCCAACGCGCCCGGCATCATCGACAGCGACTATCGCGGCGAGATCGTGTGCGCTTTGGTCAACATGTCCACTGAACCGTACACGGTTGAGCCGTTCGAGCGAATCGGTCAGCTCATTTTCCTAGCGCACTATTCCGTGGCATTCAAGGAAGTGGAGCACTTGCCCCAGACTTCGCGCGGCGCTGACGGTTTCGGTTCATCGGGGCGATTCTGATGCCAAGCCAAATAGGTAAGCGCTGCGCTAACTGCGCATACGCCATGCACGTTGTTTCGAAAGCGCGTGGCCGCCAAAGCGAACAGATATTGGGCTGATGTGCCATCTCGACCCAGATAATAAGCAATTCACAAAGCCTTGGCGCGGGTGCGCCGGATGGAAACCAAAGGAGGTCGAGCGATGAGCGACCATCCAGAGTGTGGGCTGTCGTATGAGTAGATTCAGTCTATCGCCAATAAGACCAATAGCCAGAAGAACGTGTTCCGCAAAGCCGTCCGCGCCGTCGGTTTCCTCGAAGGTTTCGGTGCGCTCCTGTGGACGCAGGTTGGCCCCAACCTAGCAGACGAGGAAGTAGCGGAGTTTGAAAAGCGCGTCGCCGACATTGCCGCGTATATCGGTTTGCCGCCGCGTGAGGTCGATGCCGAATGAGTGGAACCAAAAGCCCCAAGACCCTAAAAGCGATGGAGCTGCTGAAAGACAAGTCCCTGACCGCCAAGCAGGTAGCCATGAGGTCTGGCGTGAGCGAGCGCCACGCCCGTAGACTGCGCAACCAGATGGAGGTGGAGAAGTGAAGTTTGATGCCGTCTGCACGAACATTAATTCAATCTATACGCAATACAGAGCTACCAACGGCACCATGCAGGTAAGACAAATGTTTGCCGACGTGACGTTCACTATATTTCGTAAACAGAAGAATGAAACGATCACTCTTCCGTTTGAGTTTGAAGAGATGCCGAATATTGGCGAAAAATACGAAATCGAGGTGCGTCCATGCAAGTAATGGGAGTGGAGCTTGAGGACAACGATCACAAAGTTCTAACCTACGATTCCGACTGCCCCCGTCACTATCTTGGTGACGGCTTTATCACCGCCACCCGCGCCATGCGCTCCGCTATCAAGCAGTGGAGGGACGAGTTCACGCACTCGGCAATCATCGTCTGGTGGTGGTGCTGTGCGTTCAAGTACATCTGGCGCTGTCTGTCCAAGGGGCAAACGCTGCCCGACATAGACAAGGCCATAGACTGCTTGCAAAAGCTGCGCAAGGAGGTGGAGCCGATATGCTCGAATCATTCTGGCTCGGCCCCATGCGTAGGTGATACCAAATGAAGTTCGTAGGATACAAGGTCACGCGCTCGAATGGAGTGACCTACCCGTCCATTTCGGCGGCTGCTCGCGCAAACCGCATTGCCGAGACCACGATGAAGCGCTACGTGCGCAGCGGTAGGAAAAGCTGCAACGGCTTCTCGTTCAGCGTCTCGGACAATCAGACCTGCCTAGGGCGCGATCACCTGAGCGAGCCTGCCGTTTGCCCCATGTGCGGCAGAAACACGTACAACGTGACTGGTTTCTGTCAGTACTGCTACCGTGACGTGCGAGCACTCAACCGCAAGGAGGATGCATACAGAGCGGCTAGCGTCTATGCCTAGCTCGATGTGCCCCATATGCGGCAAGCCCTACTCGGGCTCGTCTTGTCCACGCTGCAAACGTGTCTCTCGTTCGTCTCGCTCGCACTCAAAGCGCTCCCAGAGCCAAGAGAAAGCCCGCAAGCAGATGAACCCGTGGCGCTCGGAATATTCCAAATCGGAATACAAGACCGCCCGTCAAATCGCAATTCAGCGCACTGGTGGACGTTGCGCGGCGTGCGGCAAGGTGTGCGCCAAGCGTCGCGGTTCGTCCTGGCTATTGAGCGGCGCTGGCGTTCACCATATTCGCCCCCTCTCACAGGGTGGAGGGAACGGAGCCGACAACCTCGTGCTGCTTTGCGTCTCATGCCATAACCGAATTGATGCCGCCAGACGCGCGGCAGAAAGGTAGCCCACGTGGATTTGTTTATTGATGCCGTGATAACTGCATGGCTGCTAAGCGGAATAGTGTTCGGAATAATGACCGTTGCGTTTTTCGTTATCGCGTTCATCGTTCGGATTCTCTAAAACAAAATAAACCCCGCCAGACGCGCGGCTGGAAGGGGATAAATTGGTCGTTAACTCCGTTGTCATAGCCCTTGTAATAACAATCATCGTCGGCGTTGCGTTGCTGCTTATCATTAACGTTGTCGAGTTCTTCTTTTACGTCCGCACGGTCTACCGTCTCATGAAGCTGATAGATCAAGACCCTTGGAACATGCTCGACGCGGCTCGTGTCCTCGATGTGACCCCGGCGCAGGTGAGAATCCTTTACACAAAGTTCTGCGAAGTCCGTAACTCGTGGCGTAGCCTAATCAATCGAACCAAATAGCGTCTCTCGTTCGCCAAACAAAATCGCCCCCGCAGCACTACGCTACGGGGGCTTTTTCTTTTTCTGGCTTCTCGTTCGTCCCTTATACCTATTTCGGCGGCTCGATGATATAGCGCGTCTCGTTCGTCTCGCGGTCGATTAGAGCTAGATCGTAACCGTATGCGGCGGCTATGGTTGCCAGCGTCTCAATCCTCACGTTATTCCGCGCTGCCGTGTTGGTTACGTAGGAGCGATTTAAGCCTAGCTCGCGGCTAATATCCGTGGCGGTTTTGTCGCTGTCGTTCATAAGCGCCTTTAGCACCTCGCTATGGCTCACGCGCTTCGTTTCGTTCTCCATGGTTCCCTCTCGTTCTATGCGCTCCTGCGGCGCCTCTTCTTCGGCTTCGGTAGCGTGTCCTCGCGCTTGCATCGGTCGTAAACGTCGAGCGCCCACCAGCCCCAAGCATCGGCCCAGACTTCGGCGTCCTCGTCCATGCGTAATAGCCCGGCTACGATCTCGCGCTCGATATCGCCGCTCCATGTGAGTTCGGGGTTCTCGAACTGCTTGTGTTGCAGCAAGAACCCGAACGGATGGGTGGATGGGTCAATCACCACAAGCGACTGGTCGTGCTTGTCGGGCACCTCGAATATCTCAAACGGGGTGACCTCTAGGTCTGTGTACCGCGCCACGCCTTTTTGGGCGGTCATGGTTTCGTCCTTTCTCGTTTTGCGAATGGCTCTAGTTTATCCGTTCGCATTGCTCGTTCCGTCCGTTCTCGGTAAACGGTGCGGCAGTCTGCCAACTCGGTTATCAAGTTGGCAGCGTGCCGAATCGTCTAGTAGTTGCTAAATGCTTTTGGCGTACTCCATGCAATGCGTCTTTTTATTTGGGCGGTACAGCTTGTGATTTCCATAAGCAGCAAGCATGAAATAACGCTCTCCGTCAACGTCAACGCGCTTGTAGACGGTGATATTAGGCCATTCGCCACAGTGGATAAGATTGACCCTGCCGCTCTTGTCCCTAAACACTTTGGTAATTCGAGTGCTTGCCATGTTTAGCGCTTCCTTTCGTTAATTTTCTCGTAGGCCATGTAATAGCCGTAGGCAAAGCCGATAGCCAACAGGCCGAAGGTGATTAGTGCCATCTTCCAGACGGGGTAGCTCACAATGTCGAAGAGATCTACGCCCATTTAGGCCACCACGCTAAGCGCCCACGCTTTGCAGATAACGCGGCGAAGCGCTTGGGTGAGCGCCCTTGCTTGCACGTCTAGCCACTCTTCGCGGCTGTTCGGGGGCAGCGCCCCGTTGCGCTTGCGCTTGAACTCGGACGGAGGGCAAAGGAGCCTAGCAATATCCTCGTCATAGACAAGCGAGCAACCGCCCCAGCTGTATTGATACCAGTCTGCCGCGCCATTTAGAGCAATGTGCTCAATCGCTGCACGCGTCGGCTCGACCTCATGCACTCGGTCTGCCAAGGTGTGCGCGATCTCTTCCGCGTAGACCTGTACGCCACGACCCCACGTCGAGCGCTCGGGCTTCTCGTTGCAGTCTTCCAGAATTGCCAAATAGAGCTCGTGCGTGTTAATCTTGTTCATGGTCAATCCTTTCTCATTTGACCAGCCCGGCGTTTGTGTAGTGGCTCACGCCGGGCGTTTTTTATGTCTTGTTATGCCGCTCGGCTCGCGTAAAGCTCGCCGATGTTGGTGGAGATATAATCGCCGCGCTCGCTGTCGCGCTTGATCTTGCAACGCTTGACGCTGTCGGCGTAGCCAATGCGGCGCACGGTAACGGACTTTTCCGCGACGCTTACGACCTCGCGGTTGCCGAACACCATACCCGGCTCAAACTGTGCAACCGCGCTCGAACGCTCGGCGTAGTCCATCGCGTAAAGCTCGGCGATTCCTCGCGCCTGCTGCTCGGTCTCGCATGGGTAGCTTTCGCCCTCGGGAGTCTCGTAAACCAGCGGCGTATCGCTCCATGAGATCGTGCCGCACTTTACGCCGTTCATCTCGACAAACCAGTGCCCGGCCTCGCCCTTCGACCTCGTGGCGCTCGCTGCTATTACGCTGCTGTCCTCGGTTACCTCGGGCATGGCCACGCGGTCGCTAGGCTCGACCTGCTCGGTCTGCTCGGTACCGGGTACAGCCATGCCGTAACGCGCCCACCATGCCGCTCGGTTATCCTCGCGGCGGCGCTTACGATCTGCCTGCTTCTCTGCGGCGGCAAGTGCCCACTGCTCTTCAAGCTCCGCACGTTTTGCCGCATGGGCGGCGCGATTGGCGGCGCTGCGCTCTGCTCGTGTGCTCATGTTCTCACGTCCTTTCGTGGTGGTTAGTCTGCCATCGTTTGCGGTGGCTCGTTGTGTGGCTACAGTCTGCCACCGTTTGCGATGGCACGTCAACAACTTTTTTCAAAACTTTTTTCCAAACCCAACAAAACCGCAGGCCAACACGCATAAAAAACTTTTAAGCCACGCCGCGCGGTGTGCGATCGTGAGCGTGAGAGCGTGGATACCAGGACGAACGCGGGCGCCAAAACGATCGCGCCTAACCCCACGACCGAGCGCGCGTACCCCCACGCGAACGCGCACACCTGCACACGCGAGCGCACACGCACGCGCCCATGCCCGCACGTACGCGCGCACCTGCGCACACGCGAGCGCGCGCCCCCGCGCACAGGGGGAGGGGGGGAGGGTCAAATCACCACACCACAACTGGCTACCCAGCGTCGGCCCCCTGATTTTTTTACGCGCACGAAATTGGAGCCTGTTACGGAACTGTTACGGAACGGGGGAACGCCGAAATACCCTCCACCGAGATAGTGGAGGGAGCGCATTTTGATTGAAAAAAGATGCCTATATTGCGGGAAAAAGTACCTCGCTAAAACGAAAAGGAGCAGATTTTGCTCCGATAAGTGCCGCGTTAACGCGAATAGGGAAATGATTGTTGTCTCTAAAGCGCCGAACACCATAACCGTGGACACCATAGCCAAGAGCGCCGTGATTATGCGCGGTGACGCGGCGTTTTTCGATGCTGCGGCGCAGCGTGGACCCGTGAAATACCGCAAGGCGTGCCGTGATATCAGCGAAACGGTAATTGAGAAGCTAGCGGAGTGGGGCTTATGAGGGGACGTAAGCCCGATGCGCTCGCGGTAAGGCGCGGGGCTAGCACTGCTGATATTTCCACCACTACCGCTGTGCCAATGGAGGAAGGGGCGCTTGTAAAGCCCGAAAACGTGTCGCTCGACCCGTATCAAAGCGAGATTTGGGACACGCTTGTTGGGACGGGCGCCGCTTTTAAAGAAGCGGATTCACCGATGCTTCAATCGCTGGTTTTCAACATAGCGATAGTGGAGGACTGCCGAAAGCACATCTATGACGAGGACGGCACCATGCGCGTCATCAGTCAGGACGAGGACGAATACGGCAATGTCGTTGCTAGGCCGAACCCGTATATCAAAATCATGAACGATGCCGAGAAGTTGGTCATGAAAATGTCGCAGGAGCTTGGCCTTACTAGGTTCGCCCGTGCGAGACTCGGTTTGACGCAGGCTTGCGGTCAGGCGGCGCAAATCTCCGTAGCGGAGCAGATAGATAGAGCTATCCGTGGTAGGTCGTGAGCTACCACACCCCGTTTAAGAAGCTGAGCAAGGCTGGCGAGTTTCAGGTGGAGCGCACGCGCGTTTTCGCCGAGACGTTCCTTACGTATGCTGGCGAATCAGATCTATGCGGCTGCCCATACAAGGTCACCGAATGGCTCATGAAATACATCTGGCGACCTTTGTTTGGCACTGGCGAGATTGACAAGAAGACGGGCAAGTTTAGGCGGCAGTATCGCCGCGCCCTTATTGGAGTCCACCGCGCATTCGGTAAGTCGCAGCTGGCGGCGTGCTTGGTTCTGACCATCGCAACCATGGACGCTATCCCGAACGGTCAATACGGCATCGTGGCAGATTCCAAAGAGAACACCGCCATGGTCAAGGGCTATATCGCCACCATCATCAAGGCGAACCCAACCCTCAATGCACAGTGGAAGGTCTACAAGGACGTTATCCGCAACGAGCAGACGGGGCAGGAGATACACGTCTACCCCTACAAGGAAGCGGCGTTGCAGGGCAAGCACTTCCACGTTCTCATCGGCGATGAGATTCACGTCTGGCGCGACGATGCCGTTTGGAAAGCTGGCACGTCCGGTCAGGCTAAGGTATGGAACGCCCTCACCATCGGCATCACGACCGCTGGCAGCAACCGTGACGGTTTCCTGTTCAAGCTCTACCAGAAGTTGAAGCGCGATAAGCACGCCTACGTGTGCTGGCTCGGTATCACAGACCAAGACAACCCCGCCGACCGCAGGGTTTGGAAGAAGATTACCGCAGCGGGCCGTATCACGATGGAGGAACTGGAAGAGCAGTACGAATCCGATAAGTTGGAGGACGGAACGCCCGGCCCCGGCTTTGTCCGCTACTACCTCAACCGCACGCCCATGGACGAGGTGGAAGAACCGTTCATGAAGCGCAGGGACGTGACGGCATGCCAAAAGACCGAACGGATGGAAATCGACTGGAACCAATGGTTTTGCGTGGGTCTGGACGGTGCCGTTCGCGGCGATACGCTGGCAATCGTGGCGGCTCAACGCCAAAACGAACGGTGGGCATACGCCGAGTGGTGTTGGGAGAAGCCCGAGAAGGGGAGTTCCGTTTACGATCTCACCGCCGTTGCCGACGTGCTGTTGGAGCTCGCGCGAAAGCCCGGCGCTCCATTCATCTGTGCCGACCCCGCGCGTATGCAGTTTCTATCCAACTGGCTTGAGCGAACGTACGACTTCGACCTATCGCAAGTGCCGCAAACGCCGTCCATCATGTGCCCCGCGTCCGAGCTTCTGGCGCGGGCCGTGTCCACTCATATTGCATCGTTTGGGGATACGCCCATCTTGGCGGCACACTGCATCAACGCCGTGTCGAGCGAATCCAAGGCATACGGTCGCAGGCTCGCGTCCGTGAAGCATGGTCAGGGCTCAAAGCGTATCGACGCTGCCGTAGCGGCGGCAATGGCTATGTGGGCCTACGACAACAATGAGGAAGAGTCGCCCAACGTCTGGACTATCGACGTATAGCGGGGGACGCTGGCGCGAATATACGGGCAACGGGGTTGGAGTTTCATCTTCCTTTCGCCAACCCCGCCCCCTTCCCCTTCCATTATCTCGCGCGGGGGACAGCGATAGCACCATGCACGCAACGGATAGAAGGAGCGTGCATGTCTCTAAAGAACAGAATTACTGCCGCCGCGTCACGCGCTCTGTACAGCGCTTTTAATTTCGCTGGCGTGCAGCTACCGCCAATCCAATACGACTTCGTGAACTATGACGGCAAGGACGTTTACAGCCGCGATGGCGCGAAGCTCGAAGCCTACTACTCCAATGCGTACCGTGCGTGCATGTTGGCTAAGGCTCGACCGCTGGCGGCTCTGCCAGTCCACGTATATGACCGCGTTGGCGGCGTTAGGAAGCCTACAGCCAAACGCGCCGCGCAAGACCTTGGGCATCTTTTGCGCACCAAGTGGAACCCGCTCATGTCTACGCAGGAGTGTATCCGCTGGCTCAACATGACCAAAGACCTAAAGGGCGAGGCGTTCGTGCGTGTGGAGTGGCGAAATGCCCGTATCGTGGCGCTATGGCCCATGTCTGGTACGCCCGGTATCGAAATCATCCGTGGCGGCTCGCACGTGTTCAACTACGGCGGCGATAAGTTCACCGCACCTGGGCGATACCTAGAGAACGAGATCGTGTGGGTCAAGTCTCCCATCCTCGATTCCGATTGTCTCCACGGTCGCTCGCTTGCCGAGCTTGCCGCTAATGAGGTCGGTTTGTCCGTTGACCTAGAGCGGTTCTACTCGCACATCCTGAACGGCGAGGGCAATTTCCCCGGCTGGTTGGAGACCGACCAAACGCTCAAGAAACCTGACTTTGAGAATCTTAAGCAGCAGTTGGAGAACGGCGGCGGTCTGGTCAATTCCGGCAAGATTCGCATCTTCGATCATGGACTGAAATACAAGTCCACCCCCCAGACCATGGTGGACATGTCTCTTGTGCAGCAGGAGCAGTGGATTCTACAGCAGGTCTGCCGAACGCTTTCAGTGCCCCCGCAGGAGGTATTCGACCTTTCCAACGCCACCTATTCAAATATCGAGCAGGGAGCACTTAATTTCGCCAACAAGACCCTGATGCCCGAGTGTACCGAGATTGAGAACGCTTTCAGCAACGTCCTTTGGAGCATCGGCCTTAAAGATTGCTACGTGCAGTTCGATATGAACGGCCTTTTGCGCGGCGGCTACCGCGATCGCATGGAGGGCTACAAGGCGGCTGTTTTCTCGGGCTGGATGATGCCTTCCGAGGTACGCGCCAAGGAGGACTTGCCGCCCGTGGAGGGTCTGGACGTTCTCTTTATTCCTTCCTCCTACAACCTGCTCAACGCCGAAACGGGCGAGCTGACCATCACCGCCACGCACGGGAAAGACCCCGGCTCTTCTGGCGAGGGTGGAGCTCCATACAGCGGGGACGGCACCGGCAACGCCATGAACTCAATTCACGAGGACATGGTGGAGCGCATCAAGCAGCGCATCTCCGAAGCGGGAGACACCGAGAAGACCCGTGCATTCGCAACCAAGGTTCTTAAGCCCTACGCCAACGCCTGCCTGTTGGCGCGGCGTGAGTACGACATTGAAGCCGATATTAAGGAGATATTCGAGCATGAGGGACATTAACGTTTACGGGTTCATCGGTGACGGCTGGGACGAAACCGATATGACCGCCACCAAGTTCGCCAACGAGCTGAAAGAAGCAAACGGCGAAGCGGTCACCATCCACGTCAACTCTGGCGGTGGAGACGTGTTCGACGCTAACACCATGGCTGAGCTTTTGCGTGCCTATCAGGGCGAGTCCACCTGCATTATCGAGGGCCTTGCCGCTAGCGCCGCGTCCTATTTCGCTCTTACCGCCGACAAGGTGGTTATCGGCGATTCCGCGCTGATGATGATTCACAACCCCTATTCCTTCTCGGGCGGCACCGCCGAGGACTTGCGCAAGACCGCCGATTTTCTCGACAAGGTTAAGTCCACCATCGTCAACCAGTACGTGCGCAAGACGGGCAAGGACGAGGGCGCTATCTCAGACCTCATGGATGCTGAGACGTGGTTCACCGCGAAAGAAGCGGTGGAGAACGGCTTTTGCGATTCCATCGTGGATATGGAGCCCGTTGCCGCGTGCATCGACCCCGAGCAGGCCAAGCGATTCAAGAACGCGCCGAAAGACCTGCTAGATACCACTGCCGTGGTGGACGGAAACGGCGCGGGGGAAACCAAACCCACAATCCCTGCCAGCAACAACGGTGGTAAAGCCGTGTCGGGAGCCGACAAGGTTGAGACGGGAGCCGTCTCGAAAACCGTGTGCGTGAACGGAAAGTTTTTGACGTACTAGGGAGTAGAGAATGCTTTCTTCCATCCAGATTCACAACAAGATCGTGGAGAACCGCGCAAAGCTCGATGCAGCCGAGAAGTCCTTTAACGCTGCCGAGGGCGATGCAAAGGACGTTTTCCGCGACACCATCAACCAGATTAAGGGCGAGAACAAGTCTCTTGACGAGCAGCTTGCCGAAGCCCTCGATTACGAGGACAAGATTCGTCAGGGCGGCGGTATCCCGTTGGCTGACCCCAACGCTGGCAACAAGGCTAAGTTCAAGCCCAAGAACTTTGGCGAGTTCGTGCTTGGCGCACGTGACGAGTTCAAGGGTTTGCAGATGGGCACTTTTATCGCCCTCGATGCCTATCAGGACTTCAAGCTGCTTGAGCACACCGAGACCGATTACTCCCTGCCCGAGCAGTACGCCCAGAACCTGCCGAAGCTGGGCATCTACAACACCCTGCCGCGTGCCGTCACCGACAAGGATTCCGTGAGCTTCTATGAGGCCGACCCGACCAAGCTCACCAATGCCGCCGCCACTTGGAAGCCCAATACCACCATCCCCATGTCCGGCATGGCGTGGACTCCGCGCTCCTTCCACACGGAGCAGATCGCAAACGGTATGCCCCTGCTTGAGAACAACCTTAACGACTACAACGAGCTTATGACGCTCGTTAACGGCACCCTGCTCTACATGCAGGAGCTCGCCAAGGGCGCTAAGGTTCTGAATGGCCCCAAGGAGAACGCCGAGACTGGCATTGTCGGCATCCTCAACCATGACGGCATCCAGAAGTTCACCAAGGGCACGACCGACACCATTTCCGATTGCGCCTACAAGATGGCTACTGACGTGTTCCTCACCACCGGCTTTATTCCGACCACCGTTGGTATGCACCCCTACGTTGCCGAGTCCGTCAACCTTGAGAAGGACAAGAACGGTCGCTACATCAACCAGATGGTCAACGGCAAGCTGTGGGCGCTGAACGTGGTTGAGGACTTGAACCTCACCGAGACCACGGGCGAGACCAGCGGCAAGAAGACCACCTACGGCATGATGGTCTACCTCCCCAACGCCGCCACCTTCTACACCAAGATGGGCGAGAAGCTTGAGATTGGTCTGGTCAACGACCAGTTCCTGCGCAACGAGAAGACCATCCGCATCAACGGTCAGTACGGCCTTAAGGTCACCTTCCCCAAGGCGTTCTCCTACCTCACCGACACCGGCGTTGCTGGTCGCTAAGGGGCGTTGCAAATGACTTTGGCACCAGACAGCCGTAAGCGGTTCTCAATCGCCCAGTGCACGGACGTTGAGTTCGAGGGCAACCCCGATACCGTGACCGTTCGCTATGCGTCTGGTGCCGAGCAGGTGGAAGTGACGGGGGAGGGCGGCAAGTTCACCCTTCCCCTCTCCACCATGCCCGAGCTACTAGACGTTTCTTGGCTCATGCAGGGCGTTACCGTCTCCGCCCAAATCGAGGTCGTGGCGGCTCGCTATTGCACGGTGGAGGACGTTCGCGCCTACCGAGCAGACGAGAACCTGCTCGGAACCGTTGACGATGCAACCATTCAGGATGCTATCGACCGCGCTGAGCACGTAATCGAGTCCGAATCGCACCGCGTGTTCCAGCCCGTCCTCATGCGTGGAGTCACCGACCGCCCGAACTGCCGCACGTCCTCGCTCGTCTTCTTGGGCGAGTTCACCGCGTCCGATATGCGCTCTGTCGTATCCGCGAAAGACCAAGACGGCGACCCCGTGAACCTGCGCGTTTGCAACCACTCGCTTCTGGACGTGCGCGATTTGGGCGTCAACAAGTTCGCCGAGGTGGTGGTGGAGTGCGGCATGAAGCCCACCCCGCCCGAGGTCAAGAGCGCGGTCGTTTCGCTTGCTGCATGGTACCTCACCGACCACGCAATGCCAGATAACGCCACGTCCGCCAGTACCGACCTGGGCTTTATGCGCTTTGTCGTTGGCGGCGTTGACGGCGCTGCAACCTCAATCCCCGAGGTCAACGCCGTAATCGAGCGCTACGGACTTCGAGACTTCAAGGTGCGATAGATGGACGCGAACCTGTTTTCAAAGTGCATCGAGCGGGTGGAGCAGGACGTTAAGGCGGCTCTAGCCGATATGGAGCCGCACCCCTACATCTCCATCGGCGGTGCCAAGACACAGCAGCCGTTCGAGGTTCTTGTTCGCGAGATCGCAACGGATTACTCCATCGAGGACGTTGTAACCAACACCTACATGGGCGCATCGCGCGGCGGATACTCCATCACGTTTTCGGTGGGGGTGGAGCTGTGGGCTAAGACCGCAGACCTAGTTAAATCCACCGCCACCGTGCAGGAGTGGATGGCGCGAATCATGTCCTCCATTGCATCAGACAAGACGCTGGGCGGCCTGTGCGACCACGCCCAGCCTTTTATTTCGTCCGTTGGCACCGCTCCATCGGGCAATTCATACATGGCATCCATCGAGGGCGGTGTCCGCATCAAGGCGGCTATCGACCCCGTAATCGACTAGGAGAGCAACTATGGCACTCAACCCCTCTATTGGCCTTGCCGCTATCGCAAAGCAGAAAGACCGCGACACCCCCGCAACCGCCCCCACCTTTATGCACGGTCTTACGGGCGGCTCCCCGTTCGGTGTGTCCCGTTCCATCGCCACCACCGACGTTACGTGCGGCTCCCGCGCCCCGTCCGATGCTCGCGTTGACTCTATCGATGTTACGCCCAAGATTGAGTCCCTGTGCTACCCCGACGTTCTCGGTATGTACCTGCTTGCCGCGTGCGGCAACGTCAAGACTACCCCCGTCGCTGGCAAGGGCGATGCCGCATCCGGCTACTACACCCACGTCTTTACCATGGGTTCCGTCCTCGATTACTTCACCATCTGGTCTCAGATTGGCATGGACGGCTTCACCCGCGCCGACGGCTGCAAGTGTGACGAGTTGACCTTTACCGCCACTGGCAACGAGCACCTTGCCATGTCCGCATCTTGGCAGGGCATCGACGGCGAGGTCGGTCTTACTTCCATCCCCGGCAGCGTTCAGGCATCCTGCTTTGGTGGCAAGTACACCACCACGGACTGCGACTTCAAGATTGACGCTTCTGGCTCCACCCCCGCAGCCGCGCTCGTCTCCGAAGCAACGTTCACCATCAAGAACAACGTATCCGGTCTGCGCTCCCTCGGTCGCGCCACCTCCCGCGAGATTGCCGAGGGCAAGTGCCAGTTCGGTGTGAACGTCACCACTATCCCCGAGAATCTGAAGGAGTACCAGAAGCTCATTACCGGCTCTGCGACCTCCACCAAGATTTCGGGCAAGGTCGTGTTCGGCAGCGTGTACGCCAAGTTCTATCACACGGACGACCCCAAGCAGACGCTTGAGTTCTCCGCTAACCACCTGCCCTTCACGGCAGACTTCCCCGAGCTTGACCCCTCCGGCAACGAAGCGGCTATCCAGTTCAGCACCGATAACGCGATCGTCTCCGGCATTGACGAGTCTCCCATGACCATCACGCTTGTCAACAAGGTTGCTTCTTACAAGTAACGAACGGTGGTCACAGATAACCAAACGGGCGCGGCTGCGGTCGCGCCTTTTTCATGCCGATTCAGCGGGGGAACGCGGCGCGATTATTCACGCCAAGCCGTTTTGAAAGGAGAACCGCAATGGCAAACGAAATCTTCCGATTTGAGAACCCCGAGACTGGCGAGGAAATCTTTAGGTGCAAGACCCGTCAGGGCGCACTCAACCGCGCCAAGCTCTATCTGTTTAAGGGCGCTGATCCCGTTGGCAACATGCAGACGAACATCTGGATTGCCCTCTGGGGCTTTCTGAGCGCCAAGGCAGCTGGCAACCCCGTGGTGGAACTTCCCGCCCCGCGCCAGATTACGCAGGACGTAGTTCTCGACCTCATGGACGAGGTGACCGTCTATTACGACTTCGAGATGGACGAGGACGGCGCGACCGAGGACGGCACCGAAAACCCTACGGCACCCTCGGACGAGTCCTAATTGCGTTATGGCGCTTCTCGGGGTCTGGCGTACGCGAGCTTATCGACCTCGCTTATGACTTCCCAAGCGTCTTTGACCAGATGCTATTCGACATGGAGCTGGTGCAGGCGCTCGAAGAAGCGAAGAACGGCAAGCCGTGGAGAAAGCCGGGGGAGTCGATAGGGGACGCGCGAGATCGTCTTAAGGCGCAGCGCGAAAAGGCGAAAAGGGAGATGGAGCAATACAGGGAGTGACCCTTGTACACCATCGAGATTCAAAACCTAGACGAGACGGTTGCCGCGCTCAACCTAGTGGACAAGAAAATGGCGAAGCGCCTAAAGCAGCGCATCGTCGAGATAACCAAGCCGACGCTCAGCAAGGCGAAGGGATACGCGCACGTGGGTTCCAACCCCACGGGCGCTTTCGCCAACTCGCTGTCGCTTAGGCAGCGTCAGAACGGCGTTGTGTTCATCTCTAGCGACCCGGGCGGCGGCGTTATCGAGTTCGCAAACCCCGGCGCAATCATCCTCACGGGCAAGCGTGCTGGCAGGCGTGCTGGCGTTCCCCACACGGGCGATACGCCGCGTGCGCTGCTCAAAGCAATCCTCGAAGACGAGGAAAACATCATCGAACAGGTTAATGACGAGGTGGCGCAGGTCGCTGATTTGGTGGGAGCCGAATAATGGGCAAAGCGTCAATCACAATCGCCGTAAACGCCAGGTGGAACGGCAAGCAACTAGATAATGCGGAAAAGGCTCTTCGGCGGCTAACCACGCTGTCGGCGGCTAGCTCTAAGTCCACCACTGCTGATTTGGTGAAGCAGGGCGGTGCGTGGGCAGAGCTCGGCGGCAAGATTTATAACGCTGGCGTTAAGACCGAGAAGGTCGGAAAGATGCTCACGCAAAGCGTCACCGTCCCGCTGGTCGCTATCGGCGCATACGCCGGAAAAACCGCCGTCCAGTTCGACACCGCCATGGCGAACGTTCGCAAGACCACAAATCTATCCAACGAGGAAATCGAGAAGCTGGCGCAATCCGCCCAGAACCTTTCCACCAAACAGCCCGTCACGGCTGAAACGCTGCTGAATATCGAAGCCCTCGGCGCACAGTTGGGCGTTGCCCATAGCAAGCTCGAATCGTTCGCAGAGGTCGTTAGTGGTCTTGATATCGCCACGAACATGGACTTCGAGACCGCTGGCAAGCAGATGGCGCAGTTTGCCAATATTACCCAAATGAGCCAAGACCAGTTCAAGAACTACGGCTCCACTATCGTTGACTTGGGCAACCATCTGGCTACTACCGAGTCTGATATCTCGAACATGGCGTTGCGTTTGGCTGGCGCTGGCACCGCCGCCAAGTTCTCGCAGGCTGATATCTTGGGCATGTCTGGCGCTATGTCCTCGCTCGGCATCAGGGCTGAAGCAGGCGGCTCCGCTATGACCCGCATCATTCAGGACATTTCCAAGAACGTAGCCAAGGGCTCGGATACAGTGGAGGAATACGCCCGTGTCGCTGGCATGAGCGCCGACCAGTTCGCCAGTGCGTGGAAGAGCAGCCCCATGGAAGCCCTCGAAGCATTGGTGGAGGGCTTGAAGCGCACGAGCGATTCCGGCGAGGACATGAACGTCACGCTTGAAAAGCTCGGCATCAACAACATCCGTAACTCCGATACCATGCGCCGTTTGGCTGGCGCTGGCGATTTGTTGCGCAATTCGGTAGACCGCGCCAACAACGCATGGAAGCAGAACACCGCGCTCCAAAACGAGGTTGACCAGCGAAACGAGAGCTTGGCATCGCGTTTACAGGTGCTAAAGAACAAGGTTGACTCTATCGCTATCTCCATCGGCAGGCCGCTTACCAACGCCGTTATCTCAGCGCTCGAAGCGTGCGACCCGCTCATTCAGGGCGTGGGCGACCTTGCCGACGCTTTTTCCAAGATGGATACGGGACAACAGCAGTTCGTTTTGGCAATGGTCGGTATCGCTGCGGCGGCTGGCCCCGTGCTTACCGTGCTTGGCAAGCTGGGGCAGGGCATTGGAACCGCTGTAACGGCAGTCGGTAAGGGCGCTCAAGACTTTGGCGTTTGGAAAGACGCTCTCGTCACCACCGATGGCGCTCAAATGCGTGCATATGCGTCTGCCGATATGCTGTCCACCAAAATGGGCATCGCCGGCAACGCCGCCGCAAAGGCCGCTGGTGGAGCCGACAAATATGTTGCCGCGTGGCAGGGCTACTACCAGACCTCGCAGCGTGTAGTCGATCTAGAGGGCAAGTACGCCACGGCTGTAACCAAAAACTCTACGGCGGCTGACAAGGCCAAGACCGCCGTTGACAAATATAAAGAAGCAGCCAAGCTTGCGGCATCGGCAGACGAAGAGGGCAAGGCGGCTGCAACCGAATACGCTTCTATGCTGAAAGCGAAAGCTGACGCAGCGAATAGAGCAGCTAAAGCATCTGCCGATAGCGTCAAGTCAATCAAGGACGAGATCGACGTTACGACCAAGGCCCGTGATACTTACGGCAAGATGGTGGACGAGTGGAGCGGCAGCACCAAGGAGACCGCCAAGGTCGCCAAAGAGATTGCAGACGCGAACAATAAGACCAAGACGAGTGTTCTTGATTCTGCCAACGCACTAAAGAAGCAGGCAGAAGCGGCAAAGCTAAGCGGCGGTGCCATGAGCACACTCGGCAGCGGTGTGAAAACCGCCGCCACTGGCTTTAAGAACTTTGCCGTCGGCATCGCAACGGCTATTGGCCCTCAGCTCGCGTTTGCGGCGGCAGCAACCGCAATTGGCGCAGCCGTTGGCTATTTTGTTGACAAGGCCGCAAAGGCAAAAGAATACGCCGACCGCATGAACAGCGCCATGCAGTCTGGCGAATCCATCATGGCTAACGCCGCCCGAAGCGCGGAAGGTTTCGGCGATGCGATCGGAAACGTCGAAATTGACGCTGATTCCGTGACGCAAAGCCTTATCGATCTCAACCAGTCTATCGGCGATACGTTTACTGAGGTGGAGACGAACGGCGCTAAGCTCGACCAGTACGTTTCGACCATCAATGACCTTGCGGGGAAATCGAACCTAAGCTCTACCGAGCAGTATCGTCTGGCTGAGGCCGTTAAGGGATACAACGAGATTACGGGCGATTCGGTATCTGTGACTGATGCTGAGAACGGCAAGCTGTCCGAAAGCACCCAGAAGTTACAGGAGAACGCGGAGAAGTGGAAAGCCAATGCCGAAGCAAAGGCGCTTTCCAGTGCGGCATCCAAGTATCTTGAACAGGAGATTAAGACTCAGGGCGAGCTTACCCTTGCCACCGATGCCTACAACGAGTCAAAGGCGAAGGGAGAGAGACTTAGTAAAGAGGCGCTGCCGCTCTGGAACAACTACAATAACCTCACCCAAGAGCAAAAAAACCATCTTGCCGACTTGACGGGTCAGATCGAAGAGACCAGCAAGCAGACCAAAGAATACAAAGACAAGATGGATGAACTCAGCAGCGACTATACCTCCGCAGCTGAAAAGGCGGCTTACTTTGAGACCAAGGCGGCAGCCGCACACGCTGGCCTAGACGAAGCAGCCCAGAACAGCGCCGCTAAAATCGCTGCATCCATGGCGACGATGGGCGATAGCGTCACTAAGGCTATGGACTCAGCTGGTATCAACGTGACTGATTTTGCCGTTAAGCTGCAAGAAGCTGGCGTATCGTCCGAGCAGCTTAACAACATCAGTAGTTCTAACTTCGCATCCATGGTAGCCAGCTGTGGCGGCAACATTGATACGCTCATATCAATGATTCAGAACTACAACAACACCAAGACCGAGGACAAGCACTCCACCGCTAGTGCGAACGGCAATGTGGTGGATGGTAGCGCCACGAATGAGGTTAACAAGTTCAAGGATTCCGATTCAAAGCGCAAGGACAAAAAGACTAACCATGTTGCGGCTGGCAGCGCGGTAAATGGCGAGGGTACCCGGGGCGCAAATACCTTTACGCAAGCTGTAAACAAAATCCCAACCAGCCATAAGACGCATATCTCCGCCAGTTCCGATACCAGCGCGATCACATCCTTCACGAGCGCACTGAGCAGCATCCCCAGAAACGTCACCACGTTTGTAAATCAGATTATCTCGAAGCACCATAACGCCGCAGGCGGTATCCGACCCCACGCGGCAGGCGGCATGATGCTGCGCTATCACGCCAACGGCGCTATTGCGAATCGCCCTGGGGCTGGCGTGCCGCTGGATATCGTCGGTGAAGCAGGCGCGGAAGCAATCGTCCCGTTGACCAACCGCAAGTACTCGCGCCCGTTCGCACGCACCATCGCCGAGCAGATGAAGCAGGTGGGCGGCGGCGTGTCCTCGCAGGTGGTCAACAATTACACCCTCAACATCGACGGCTCCACCATTCGCGGCAACGATCGCGCCAAGGAGCTTATCGAAGCCCTCGTGAGCGAGCTGATTTAACCGAAACGGGGGACTAATGCCATATCTACTTCTTTGATGAAACAAGGAGGTAGGTATGGCTTTAGGTAATTACGTTTCTGGCAACAGTAACGGTAAGTACAACTGGTGCTCCTACATTGACATTTGGGAAAACGCGCACGCTTCTAACGATGATAAAACGTCTCTCCATATCGAGCTTGGCTACTGGACGCGCTACGCAATCGACGTTTACGCGAGCGGACACCTAGACCCGAACGATACCAACTGGAGCGGTTCGCTACAGTCATGGAACAACAGCGATTGGGTGAAGATCGCAGCTACGTCTACCGATGTTGACGTGTGGCGCGGTGAAAACGACCAGACCTATTCATGCAACGGCAAAATTTGGACTACTGGCGGTTTCGCGCCGGGTACGTCATGGTGCAGCGGTTCGTACACGGTCAAGGCGCATCCGCGCTACAAGCCCGACAAGCCGACTAACCTAACCGTGGAAAGCTCCACCGATACCGTCCAGAAACTCAAAGTCACGCTTCCCGAAAAGACGGGGTGGAAACTCTACGACAACGTAAACTTCTACCGCCATACCGACAACGGCGATACCGAGCAGCTATACCACGGCACGCCCGTATCCAACTACACCGACAGCACTACCACGGCGGGGCACAAGTACACCTATGACTGCCGCGTGCAGAACGGCGATAGCGACAGCTTGCTATCCGACCAGTCAAACGTGGTGACCATTTACACAAGCCCCACTGCGTTAGGCAGGCTTGAGCTAATCAAGACCGCCGAGAACAAGGCTAAGCTGAAGGGCTACGATGCCCCGCTTTGGTGTGACGGCTATCAGTTCCAAGTGACGAAGGATAACGGCAAGACGTGGACTAGCGTCACGCTCACGAGCGATTGGGTGGACGAGAACGCGCCTGCCGGAACCATCGCGTACCGCGCACGCGCCTACAAGCTCAAACCCATTAACGGCGCTGGCGATACGATCTACTCGCCGTGGACTTCCACCAATTCCATTACCACTATCTGCCCACCGAACGCGCCGACCATCAACGGCTTGAAAACCGTATACGCGGCGAACAACAGTAGAACAGCCGATATTTCGTTCTCGTGGGTGCCGAACCACTCTGACGGTTCAGCCCAGACCGCCGCTGAGATACAGGCAATCATATCTGCTGGTACGCTCCCGACTATTTCCATTCAGGGTGCTACCACCTCATACACGCTGACAAGCGTCGGTATCGGTGACTGCACCATCCGCGTTCGCACGAAGGGTCTCGATGCCGAATGGGGCGAGTGGAGCGAGTGGAAGAACACCAAGGTCGCAAAACTGCCGCAGGCGTACTTCACCTCGCCTTCGACCAATGGTACCGAGGTACAGAAATTGCCGTTTACCGTCACGTGGGAGGTCAACGACCCTACGGGCGTTTCGTATCAGAAGATAGAACTTATCAATAACGGCTATGGCACCATGGCGAGCATCACGCCGTCCACCAGCACACGCTCTTGGAACTTCGACAAGTACGCTATGCTGCCAAACAGACGCTCGTTCACGCTGAAGGGCACGATCCGCAACGGCGCTGGCTTGACGATTGAGTTCACACGAACGTTCTCAACCAGCTGGCTCACTCCTGCCGCCCCGTCCATCAAAATAGAATACACGCCCAACCTCAGCGCGGTTATCAACGTCCGCGCATCGCAGACCGAGTATTCGGTTGAAGGCACAGCCCTTACGGGGCCAATCACGCAGAACGAGGACGGCGTGCTGTTGTCTGGCAAGCTGACCATCGAGAACGGCGCTATCAAGCTGGCTAGCACGGCACCGTCCGTATCGTTCGATATTTCTCGAAGGAACCCCGACCGCACGCTCACGCCGCTGGAAACCAACAAAGGCATCGGCACTGGCATCATCGACCCCTTGCCGCCTTTGAATACCGATTTCGTATACGTGGTGACCGCACGTTCCGAAGCTGGCACGTACATCACGTTCAACGTCCACGCATTTTGTGACTCCGATGGCGATGAAGCCTTCAACTTCGGCGATTCCGCAAACGAATGTCTCCGCGTTGGATTTGACGCTCAGGCGAGCAGGAGCAAGAAGGTATCGGGTAACACGTTCCACTTTGCGCTTGGCAAGGGAGCGTCCCCGCTGCCCATGTTCTACTCCAACGACGATTTGGACATTGACGGCACGCATAGCTACAAGATCCATTCCCTCGATGCCTACAGACGCGCCGAGTTAATCACCGACAAGCCCGAGAACGCCGTGTGCTACTTCCGCAGCGCGTTCGGGCGAATCGCGCGTGTGTACGTGTCCACGTGGAACTTTGGGTACGCCGCCGAGAACTACATGCTGTGGACGATGGGCGTAAGCATGACCGAATGCGTATGGGAGGAACCGCTGCGATGACAGACTGGTGGAAACAGCGCACCGTGCGCGACGTGTACAGGTTCGTCCGCGTGTCCCGCGCAACTGGCAACGAGCTGGAAATGCTGCCGATGCTACGCGGCGGCACGATTACGCGAAACAACGATGTGCGCATCCTTGACACCGCCGAGGTCACGCGCGTGGGAAAGTTCGATATCGGCGCTGACCTCGTGCGCGTCTACAGAACGGCAGAGT
The DNA here is from genome assembly GCA_900542905.1 of uncultured Collinsella sp. GTDB lineage: Bacteria > Actinomycetota > Coriobacteriia > Coriobacteriales > Coriobacteriaceae > Collinsella. The sequence goes on along the minus strand of UQPF01000001.1, from coordinate 39,786 downwards.
GGAGGGGCGGGCATAGCGAGACGGTCGTACTCGGTACGTTCATCCCCGTTATTCCCAGCCGTAACGTCCATAACCGCTTCTCCACCGCCACCGTGAAGCTGTACGGGCGCTTGCAGGAGCTGTTGCAGGATAAGTTCGCAACGCCGTTTACCGTCAACAAGGGCGATAACGCGGTGGAGGTCGCCAAGAAGGTAGCCGCTGATATCGGACTTAACGTTATCACCGACCCTAGCGACTACACGGTTTCGCGCACGCGCGTCTACGGCATCGGTGTAGACCAGAACAATAGTGAGACGGACGATACCAAGCTGGGCATGGTGAACGACCTGCTATCGTTGGCTGGCTTCCGCGCCGCCAAAGACGATGTGATGGGTAACATCATCTACTCAAAGTACGTTGACCCAGTGAAACGTCCGGCTGCCTACTCCATGTCCGAGGGGCCGGACTGCAAGTTCGAGCCAGACATGACGGACGAACAGGATATCACCGAGATAGCCAACCATGCCGTCGTTGTCTACAAGGGCGAGGACAAGAGCGGTAATCAGACAACGTATGTCGGCGAAGCGTGGGATAACGATCCCGATAGCCAGTTCTCCACAATCTCGCGCGGCTATACCATCACCAAGAGCTATGAGTATTCGGACGAGCCCGTTGGGTCTACCGCCGAGGAAAAACAGGCATATGCCGATAAACGCGCCAAGACGCTGCTTAAAACAAATCAGTCAGCCATCAGGCGCGTCACCATGACGAGTGCCGGATATCCCGCCACCGTCAACGATTCACTTGATATCGACTATCCATCAGGCTCAATCAGCGGCAAGTTCGAGATTCGAGTGCAGAAGCTCACGCTCACGGGCGGCTGTCCGACCGAGACTGAGCTACGCCAGTTTGTGAGGTAGACAATGGATTCAGAAGCCGCGTACATGCGCTATCTCGGGCGCAAGGTAAAGCGAGGTATCAAGTCCCCTGATATGAGCTCATACGTCAAGCGGCGCATAGGCAAGGTCAAATTGGTATCGGGCTCCACCGTTACCGTCGATTTCGGCAGCACTTCCACCCCTATGCCCGTTGCTGGCCTACGCATGGTCAAATCGTGTTCGGATATCAAGGCTGGCGATAGCGTTGTGGTGGACACGGTAGACCATGTTTCGCTCGTCACCGCGATCCTAGCGTAGCGGGGGAACGTGAGCCGACAATGCACGCCGTAACCGATAGAAAGGGAGGTGCGCATGGCGGGAAACATCACGGCGGCAACGAACAGCAACGGATGCGTTGACCGATTCATTGATTCGTCTGGAAATGTTATCTACATCGAACCGCAGACGTACCACGCGGCTGTAGAAGCGGCTAACGCGGCGGCAGCGAGCGCCAACGCTGGTGCCAAGAGCGCGAACAGTGCCGCCAAGGTTGCTAGCGACAACGCAGCCGAAGCAGGGAAGGTGGCATCGAACTTTAATGCTGCCGAAGCCGCGCGAGTTGCCAACGACATTAAGCGCGGTGAAGCCACCGATGCGGCTAACGCAGCGGCATCCGCAGCGAGCAAGGCGGCTCAGTCCGCAACGTCTGCCGCCAACGCCGCGAACGCCACCACGAAGTACGCCAAGCCTTATTTCATGCAGCAGTATGAGCCTGCACGCTCGCAGCGAGTGGATGGAATGCTGTGGATTCCCACCAACGAAACAAACCGTATGGTGAGCACGCTCAAGCGATGGGACGCTGGCAAGACCGGAAACGCAATCTACCCAAGCAATACCACCATTTGCGGGGATACGTCCGTAATCGACATTGAGGGCGAGTGGACTACATTCAGCCTGCCCCGTATCGCCTAGAAAGGATAACAAAAATGGCAAATCTCGTTGACTACGTAAAGACTGTTTGGGAGAACGGCAAGACCGCTCTCAACGCCGCCCGAATGAACAACATGGAGCAGGGCATCTCCAATTGCGCATCCCAAATCAACAGGCTCGGGGATTCCGTATCCCGTGTTCAATTCGCGCAGGAGGGAACAGTCTTCCGAGTCTCATACTCCGATGACGGAGTGCTACAGTTTTCGATTACGGGAACGCCGTTGGCTGTCTGGTTTGACAAAAGGCGCGGCGTTGGCATCTGGGACAGCACTGACAAGAAGAACTACATATGCAAGTTTGTCGAATAGCATTCCGTATGCCGAGTGCCGAGCTTCTGGGGAGACGTTGTCTCCGTTACCTACGGCTCGTGGGGGTCGGGCGAGGACACTTCTATCCAAGTGCAATTCTGTTTAAAGGACGGCAAATCGCTTTACGTCACCATCTCGAAAGCAGAAGGCATCAAATTGCAGTACGGGACTACTGGCAATGTCAAAACACTGTGGACTAAGTAGCATTCCGTATGCCAGATTGACAGCGGGACCGGGACAACCGAGTGCTACGTGTCGCTAAATGGCAACGATCTCATTATCATGGCAAAGAACAAGTTGGGAAACTGTGTCTCCCTGAATTGCTATGAGAATGAGATCGTTATCTATGACGAGGTGTTGAAGAAGCGAATCGGCACCTACGTAAAGACGAGATAGTTTTCCGTATCCCTGCTTTCCCATGACATGTCAAGAGATAGCGGTACGGTCAGCATCGCATTCAGCTCTGCCAATCGAGCGGTCGCGTTAGTCATGATGGACTGCAACGGCAAGGGCAAGGCGTGCCTGTATTTCGTCTCGGGAATATCGAAATCCGCGATATTGCTCGCAGGGAACGGCAACGAGCCGTCATGGAGCGACGATGGGGTAACCCTTACCCTCAATTCGACCGATTGGAACAACGTTACCGTTATTTCTGCTGGAGAGCCGACCATCTCGTTTGCTTAGTTTTCCGTATCCCAGAAAGTCCCGCTATCCTCTATGTCTGACGGAAGGCTTTCTTTCAAATGGAAGTTTGGCACCGATATCGAGACTGGCCTGTCCGTCAAGATTGACGGCACCGAGGTTGCATTCATCGGTGCCGGTACGCACACGAAAGGCTAATAAATTACGGCATAGGTAATCTGCGCGTTCGAGCTTGGCGCGCTGGCAAAGCGAACGTACCAAGCGCTGTCGCTGTCGTTGTATTCCGCGACCATCGTCGTCTTGCCGTACAGCGCGTTTGAGTTGGTAAGCAAGACGGCGGTTTTGTCCATGTTCATTTTGCTGCCGAACATGGATTCGACCGCCGCGCGCGTGAGCAGTATTGCACGAGAATCGTGAATATCTGCGTACTTGATAACGACCACGCCGGTGCTGATTTTTGGTTGTTGGGATACGGAAAACTAACAGGTGTACAGCCGCACTAAAAAGGACGCTTCGCAGGCGTACGAGACTGTAATGTTCCTGCCGTTGTTGGCAACCTCAACGCCGCTGGGCAGCTTCGTATGTGTTGGAGTCGCACTGCTTAGCCAAATCATAAACGGCGCGTTTGTTTCCACGTTCGGGATACCCATCTCGACGACCGCGAACGTCTTGGTGTTTTCGAGCTGGAACGTTATCGATTTTGCCCACCATTCCAGGGATACGGAATGCTCCTATTACTTCGCACTCATGCTCCAGATGACTTTTTCGGTCTTGTTGTCGTATAGGGAGATTCCGTTCATCAGGATGCAGAGCACGCAGTCTGATGTCGGAGTTTTCACAGCAATCTGGATAGGTTGGGGCCTCTCGTAGGACATGTCGCCACCGACGGAGGCAGATACTGCCTGATTTCGAAGTTCCGTTTTACGGGATACGGAAAACTACCACGACCTGATGGTCGTCCTCTTGCCATTTAACTCGTGAGTTAGACTGCATTTTTGGTCGGTCGAATCTTCTGTCGGCATACTAAAGATGTAGGCGTTGCCCGGCGTGACCACGAACCAGATTTCGAAGCATGTTGAGAATACCTTGAAACCAATCTCAGTCATGTTTCGGAAGGTCACGCGGGATACGGAATCACCATTCCATTGCCGCCGTGTATGAATCGCTAGCACGTGCCACGACCGTCCTGAAACTCTGCAAATAGTGGCTCATGGCGGTATTGACCGTGGAGTGCCCCAGCGCCACGGCAATGTCCTCGATGGCGGCTCCATGCTCAAGCGAGATGGTCGCCCACGAGTGGCGCAGGCAGGTCATCGGCACGTGGGGCAGGCTAAATCGCTTGCAGAACGCGCGGAACTTGCGGGCGACGGCATTGGGGTCGAGCAGGCACAGGCGACCAGACCTGCGCGCCCCGCGTATCGCACGCAGGCGCTCAAGCGCGAATCGAGGCAGCTTCAGCTTTCGGTCTGACAGCTTGGTCTTGCATCCAGTCTCGATGACCTCGCCGCCGACCACGTGCAGGCCACGGCGCACATGCACCCATCCCGAGCGCCAGTCAATATCCTCGATGCGCACGGCGCACGCCTCGCAGCGGCGCAACCCCAGCGCGGCACCCAAGAGCACGGCTGCCTCGAAGGGCTGTCCCACGATTGCCTTGAGTGTCACGCGCTCCTGCTCCGCGGTGAGCGTCGGTCGGCGCACCGTGGGCTTTTGGGGCAGCTCGACCCCTTGCGTCACGTCCCAGATACGCAGCTGATGGCGGCGCAAGACCCAGCGGTAAATCTGGCGGAAAGTTTTGTACGCCTTCTCGGCGGCACCGGGCAGGTCGAACGAATCAACCCAATCCTGCACCTCCTCAAAGCTAATGCTCTCGATCTCGCGCTTGCCCCACATCGGCATCAGGTGGCAGCGGATGGCGCTGCGGTAGCCCTCCAGTGTGGTGGCACGCAAGCGCTTGCCCTTGTCGACCATGTACTCGGTTACGGCATCGGAAAACAGCATTTTTACTAATCTAATCTCTCAAAATCCCAGACCTAACGAATGGTAGCCCGCCGCGTTTCGTCTGGGATTTTTGCCTTTAAAACGCGCGGGGGACAGCGACTTGATACTGCCGTGGAAGGGAGGTGATGCGATGGACGCAGTAATCATCAACTCGGCTCTGTCGTGGTGCGTTGCCGCTCTTTTGGGAGCCGTTCTGGTGGCGCTGAAGCGGCTCTACAGCCTAATCCTTGCCAACCAAGAGGGCACCAAGACCCTGCTCCGCAGCAGGCTCTACGACATCCATGAGCGCACGGTCGAGAAGGGCTATTGCCCTGATGAACGAAAACGCGAGACGGAGCAGGTGTACACGGCGTACCACGCGCTCGGCGGCAACGGTGTTGGCACGAAGTACTACCAAGAAATCCTAAATGCGCCAGTGTGCGCGGAAAGGGGGTAATCGTATGACTACCGAAGACATTATCCGCAAGCTGACCAGCCGCAAATTCTGGCTGTGTGCCGCAGCTTTTCTCGGCAGCATCGCCGCGAGCATCGCAGGAATCACTACAAGTAACGAGATTATCGCCATCATCGGCACGGTCTGTGGCGTAGCCAGCGCCGCGATCTACGCAGCAGCCGAGCAGGCGGTCGATGCAGCCCGTCTCAAAGCTGGTGATAAGCATGACTGAGCCTACGACCGAGCCTAAGCGCAAGCTGCCGCTCCGCAGAGCCTTTGCCGTTGTCCTCGCCCTTGTGGCAGCGCTCGCCGCCCCGCTCAGTGCCGAAGCCTACCAGAGCCAAGATGCCTACGTGAGCAACGGTCATGGCTACCTCAACGCCCAGTACCTTGTTATCCACGAGACGGCGAACCCCGGTGCGTCCGCGTGGAATCATGTGCTGTATTGGCGCGGCAATGATACGTATGCCGTTCATCATGTGATGGAACTGGACGGCTCCACCGTGTACAACACCGTGCCGGAGAACCGCCTGTGCTGGCACGTGGGCAATGGAAACTACGCCACGGTCGGTATCGAGCTTGCCCACGCCACCAATGCCAGCGACTTTGCCAAGCAGTGGAATGAAGCCGTGAAGTGGACGGGCGATGAACTGCGCTCCCGTGGCTGGGATACGTCCCGCCTTTTGAGCCACTATCAGGCGGCTCGAATCTGGGGCGGCTCCGACCATACCGATCCTAACGGCTATTTCCGCCAGTACGGCAAGAGCTGGAATGAGTTTGTGCAGGCGGTCGCTAGCTACTTGGGTAGCGGCTACATCGCGCCGACCGCACCGACCGATGCCAATGGCGGTACGTATCAGCCCTCTTATTCTGCAACCCGTACCAAGTTCCCGAAGTCCACGGGCAAGAGCGTCAACATCCACTATGCCTTGCACAATCGCTACGGTGCGTGGAATGATGCCGTAACCAACTTCAATGACAGCAACAGCGAGGGTTTCGCGGGTATGCCCTACGGCTCCCACGACATGCTGATCGCGTGGGTGGACAGTGGCACTCTTCGCTATCGTGTCCACACCAAGGAGAGTGGCTGGCTTGATTGGGTACAGTCTGCTAACTACAACGATTCCGTAAATGGCATGGCTGGCATCTGGGGCCAGACAATCGACGGAGTTCAGATGTACTACATCACGCCGAACGGTGACTACAAGCAGGTCTACTACCGTGCTCAGGACGTTGCACACGCAAACTGGCACGATGAGGTCTGCGATGATGGCTCCACCTACGGCGGCGATGACTATGCTGGCATGTACGGCTATGCGCTCGACCGCTTGCAATGCTACGTGTCTGACGGTACCCGCCGATGATGGGCGTCGTCATAGCTTTTATCTTGGGCAGCACCTTCGGCAGCTTGATTTTCTTCTTGGCTCTATGCCTTGTGGGTGCTTTCCGAGACGATTAAAATAAAGGCGCAATACAAACCTCATTTGAGGTTATTGGCCCCGTTCCCGATTGATGGAAGCGGGGCCAATTTTCTATCTAGTGGTTACACCCGCGTCCTAACTCAGTCCATAAGTTCTGAAATATGAGGGTCTATAGATACCTTGCAAACTGTATAACTGCACTATGGAGCACTATGCTAACCTATGGAGGTCTTAGCGTGCGTAACATCCAGTAAGGATTTGTACATGCTAAGAGCGTCCTGCGCAGCGGGGCGCTCTTTTTGTGTAAGGGCGCGAACAATCACGCTCTGAAGCGTGGCGGGGGCAGGGGGCCCGCGTCACATGAGAAGCCCACAGGCAAGGGGCCTGTGGGGTAAAGGAGAACAATGACACTCGTATCCAAGACCTTTGAGCTGTACGGCAAGACCTACACCTTTGAGTCCGGCGAGCTTGCCAAGCAGGCCACCGGCGCCTGCCTGGTCAAGCAGGGCGACACCACGATGCTCGACACCGTGGTTGTCTCCAAGGAGCGCAAGAACTACGACTTCTTCCCGCTGACCGTCGACTTCAACGAGAAGATGTACGCAGCCGGCCGCATCCCGGGTGGTTACCTCAAGCGTGAGGGCCGTCCCAGCGAGAAGGCCACGCTCACCGCGCGCATGATTGACCGTCCGATTCGCCCGAGCTTCCCGGACGGCTTCCGCAACGAGGTGCACATTGTCGCCACCTCGCTCGTCGCCGACCAGGTCAACCCCTTCGACGTCATCAACGTCATGGGTGCCTCCCTGGCCATGACGCTCGGCGGCGTGCCCTTCGAGGGTCCGCTTGCCTGCGTGCGCATCGGCCGCAACGTGGAGACCGGCGAGTTTATCGTCAACCCCACCTATGAGGAGCGCGAGAACTCCGATCTGGACCTGGAGCTGGGTGGCTCCGCCGACTTCATCTCGATGGTCGAGGCCGGCGCCGAGGAGATCTCCGAGGACGACATGCTCGCCGCCATGAAGTTTGGCCAGGAGGCCCTTGCTGCCTTCTGCCAGGCTCAGGACGAGTTTGTCGCCGAGTGGGAGCAGGTCAACGGCGCCATCGTCAAGAAGGAGTACCCGCTCGACCAGCCCGTCGAGGAGGTCCAGGAGCGCATCTTCGCCCACTACGACGAGATGGCAGCCGCCCTTCGCGACGCCGACAAGCTCTCCCGTATCGGTAAGGTCGAGGCTCTGAAGGAGTCCATCCGTGCCGAGTTCACCGAGGAGGAGCAGTCCGCTTGGGAGCGCGAGATTCCCGTGGCGCTCAAGAAGCTCGAGAAGAAGGCTATGCGTACCATGGTCGTCGAGACCGGCGAGCGCGTCGACGGCCGTGCCGCCGATGAGATTCGCCCCATCATGGTGAAGGATAACTACCTGCCGCTCGTTCACGGCTCCGGTCTGTTCCAGCGTGGCCAGACCCAGGTGCTTTCCGTCCTGTCGCTCGGTATGCTCAACGAGGGCCAGCGTCTGGATACCATCGAGCCCACCGAGGGCAAGCGCTACATGCACCACTACAACTTCCCGCCGTTCTGCACCGGCGAGACCGGCCGCATGGGCAGCCCCAAGCGCCGCGAGATCGGCCACGGCAACCTGGCTGAGCGCGCTTTGCTTCCGGTGCTCCCCGACGAGAACGAGTTCCCCTACGCCATCCGCGTCGTCTCCGAGGTCATGGAGTCCAACGGCTCCTCTTCGATGGCTTCGACCTGCGGCTCCACGCTCGCCCTTATGGACGGCGGCGTGCCCATTAAGCGCCCGGTCTCCGGTATCGCCATGGGCCTGATCCAGGAGGAGGGCAAGACCGTGGTCCTGTCCGACATCCAGGGTCTCGAGGACTTCCTTGGCGACATGGACTTTAAGGTCACCGGCACCACCGAGGGCATTACCGCTCTGCAGATGGACAACAAGGCCACTGGTCTTACCTTTGACATCTTGGCCCGCGCCCTGCAGCAGGCCAAGGAGGGTCGCGCCTTCATCCTGCAGAAGATGCTCGATGTGATCCCCGAGCCGCGCCACACCACGCGCAGCACCGCTCCGCGTATCGTCTCCATCCAGGTTCCGACTGACAAGATTCGCGACGTCATCGGTTCCGGCGGTAAGGTCATCCGCGGCATCCAGGACGAGACCGGCGCTTCGGTCGACATCCAGGAGGACGGCACCGTCTTTGTCGGCGGCACCGGCGAGTCCGTCGATCAGGCTGTCGAGCGTATCAAGCTCATCATCAAGGTTCCCGAGCCGGGCGAGGAGTACACCGGTCGTGTGGTCTCCATCCAGCCCTTCGGCGCCTTCGTCAACCTGCTGCCCGGCAAGGACGGCCTGCTGCACATCTCCCGCGTCGCCAAGGGCCGCGTGGAGAAGGTCGAGGATGTCCTTAACGTGGGCGACGAGGTCAAGGTCGTCGTCATTGAGGTCGACGATCGCGGCAAGATCTCGCTCGATCGTCTTGACAAGCCCGAGGCTCCGGCTCGCGCCGAGGGTACCTCCGAGGGCGACGGCGAGCACTTCCAGCGTCGTGAGCGTCCGCGTCGCGAGCGCTCCGAGCGCAGCGACCGTCCGCGCCGTCCCGGCGACAACGGAGGCCGCAAGCCCCGCCGTCACCACGACGCCGAGTAACAGCCGTACATAAGCAGCACCGCAAGGGCGACTCCGGACAGGGGTCGCCCTTTTGCTTGCGCCCGGGAGGGCCGCATATGAAATTTCCTGCTCTACAGTCCTGCTCGCACGGAGAGCATATTAAGTGCTTTCCTTTGCGTGCGGAACTCGCGATAAACTTCATATGCGTCCCTCCCGGGCGCAAGCAAAAGGACTGGTTAGTGCCGCTCGCAATTTAGTTAGACAGTCTATTCAGTAGTCAGATTTCGGATTTGTAGATAGACGCTGCAGCATTTCCCCAGATAAAATCGACCAAAATTAACCTGTCCCTTATTGGCCGGTTTCCCGTGGGGCGGGCACTGATGAAGTTTATCGCGAGTTCCGCACGAACAGGAGGCCACTTAATGTGGCCTCCGTCGTGAGCAGGACTGTAGAGCAGGAAACTTCATCAGTGCCCGCCCCACGGGAAACCGGCGGGATAGACCAGTTCAGATGGGGCTTTGATGCATGGGTGGTCTGTTGTTGTGCAAATGGGTATCATACTGTAGTTATTGCATCGACTCTGCGATGCATGTTTGTACGTTCCCGACGGTCGGTTTGCCAGAAGCGCCCCGTCGGTTGTTCCAGACCCGTTTCGAAGAAAGGAAACCACACTAACCTATGGCAGCTAAAAAATCATCTCCCTTGAAGATCATCCCGCTCGGCGGCCTTGATGGCATCGGCAAGAACATGACGGTCTTCGAGTGCGGCGACGACATGGTGCTCGTCGACGCCGGTCTTATGTTCCCGGATGACTCCCAGCCCGGTATCGACCTGGTGCTTCCCGACTACACCTATGTTCTGGAGAACGAGGAGAAGCTCCGCGGTATCATCGTTACTCACGGCCACGAGGACCACACCGGTTCGCTTCCGTACCTGCTGCAGGACCTCAACAACAAGGTGCCCATCTTCTCGAGCAAGCTGACGCTTGGCTTTATCGAGGGCAAGCTTTCTGAGTTCCGCATCCGCGCACCCAAGTTCCGCGAGGTCAAGGGCGGCAGCCATGTCAACCTCGGCGGCATCTCGCTCGACTTCTTCTCGATGACGCACTCCATCCCCGGCGCTCTGGGCGTGTTCATCCGCACCAATCAGGGCACCGTTATGCACACCGGCGACTTTAAGCTCGACCAGACGCCCATCGATGGCGTTACGCCCGACTATGCCGCTATCAGCCGCTTTGCCAAGCAGGGCATCGACCTGCTGCTTTCCGACTCCACCAATGCCACGGTTCCCGGCTTTACCAAGTCCGAGGCCGAGGTTGGTCCCAACCTGTTGCACGCCATCAAGAACGCCCCGGGTCGCGTGTTCGTCGCGTCGTTCTCGAGCCACATCCATCGTCTGCAGCAGATCTGCGATGCCGCCCGCAAGTGCGGCCGTAAGGTCGTTGTGACCGGTCGCTCCATGCTCACGAACACCCGCGTGGCGCGTGAGCTGGGCTACCTCAACATCGATGACGCCGATATCATCGATGCCTTCGATATCGATAACCTGCCCGACGATAAGATTGTCGTCATGTGCACCGGTTCGCAGGGCGAGCCGCTGTCGGCCCTGTCCCGCATGGCCAATGGCGAGCACAAGACGCTCTCCATCCACGAGGGCGATACCGTTATCCTTTCGGCAACTCCTGTTCCTGGCAACGAGAAGGCCGTCCAGCAGGTCGTCAACAGCCTGGCCAAGCTCGGCTGCGACGTGTGGGATAAGAACCGCGCTCTCGTCCACGTCTCGGGTCACGGTAGCCAGGAGGAGCTCAAGCTCCTGATGGCCATGGCCAAGCCCACGTACTTTATGCCGGTTCACGGTGAGGCCGTGCATCTGCGCGCCCATGCGCAGCTGGCCCGCAAGATGGGCATCAAGGACGATCATATCTTTATCCTCGATAACGGCGACACGCTCGAGATGCGCGGTGGTATCGTCAAGCGCGGTACGCCCGTCGAGTCCGGTGTCGTTTACGTCGACGGCCTGCGTATCGGCGATACCGACCCCATCGTCCTGCGCGATCGCCAGAAGCTCGCCAACGACGGTATGGTCACGGCCGTTGCCATCGTCTCCCTCAAACACAAGAAGATCGAGGCCATCGAGTTCTCGGGCCGCGGCGTCTCGTTTGCCATCGACGACCAGTTCTCCGAGGATGCTTCCGCGTCCATTATGAAGACGATCGAGAAGGGTAAGTTTAGCTTTACCAGCAGCGGTTCCGATGCCATTCGCAAGGCCGTGCGCGATTCGCTCTCTAACTTTATCTGGAGCCGTACGCGCACCCGTCCGATGATCATCCCGGTCGTCATGGAGGTTTAGTTTGGCGCGCGGATCTGCACAAAACGCCAAAGGCAATAAGGCCAATAACCAACCGGCATCTGCTAAGGGTGCCGGTTCCCATCTGCGTGCCAATAAGGGCCACGAGTCCGAGTTTGATGAGTTTGAGCCCCTGGTCGAGCCTTCGGCCAATCGCGATATCGCCGGTGTGGTCATCGCCGTTTTGGCGATCGCGTCCTTCATTGCCGTGATCTCTCCGGCAACAGCGCCCGTGACGGCTGCGGTTGCCGGTTTCTACCACCTGGGCTTTGGTCTGGGCGCCTACGTGCTGCCGATCGTCATCTTGCTGTTTGCCGCCACGCTCTTTTTGGGTGAGGACTCGCCGCTCAACGTGCGCTCTGTTGCGGGCGGCGCTTTGGTCTTTATCGCCGTCGTCTCCATTCTTTCGCTGATGGTGCCGGGCACGAGCGATTCGTGCGACCTTATGTTTACGCCGCAGAACCTTTCCGTGTCGGGCGGCTACATTGGCGCCTTTATCGCAAGTGCCTTGCAAAACGCCTTGGGTAAACCTATCGCCATGGTTGTCTTGCTGGGGCTTGTCGTCGTTGGTTTGGTCATTATCGGCTTTTCGGTGGGTGGCGTTTTGCGCTCCGCACGCGATCGCGCTGCCGATTTTGCCGAGCGTCGACGTGCCGATGTCAATGCGAGCCCGTGGGGCGATGAAGAGGCCCTGTCTGTTCCCGGCGTCGCTCGTCCGCACCTGAGCATTTTGCGCCAGAAGGGGACTGACGCCGCGGTGACCACGGTCATGGGTGGCGATGTCGACCCGGTTTTGGATGACGACGAGGACGATGACCCGTTTGTCGACGTATCCGAGTCGGTTGAAGCCGAGCGGGCCAAGACCACGCTGCTGCCGCGCCGTCATGCCAAGAAGGGCAAGACGGTTCCCAAGCTCAATACGAGTGAGCCCGACCCGTCTTGGTCCGATAGCGAGATTGAGCTCACCGAGGGCGATGACGAGGACGACGAGGCTCCGATTGAGACCGCAAAGACAACTTTGCTGCCGCGTCGCCATGCAAAGCGCGGCCAGGTCACCGGACAGCTTTCGATGGAGGACGATCCGGACAAGGTTGACGAGTCCGAGCCGCCGTTTGCCGTGAACCCTGTTTCGGCCGCACCTCAGATTCCCGACTTCTTAAAGCATCCCAAGGTTGCCGATGCGCCTGCCACGAGTGCTGTCGAATCGGCTGCGGCTCGTGATGGGGGAGCGGACGGCGGCGCCGCAGATAACGAGGGCGAAGAAGAGGACGGCCTCAAGCTTCCGCCGCTCGAAATCCTACATGCCAACCCGCAGTCGGCTTCTGCCGCGTCTTCGGATAAGGAGCTGGAGCAGACCGCTGAGTCACTGCAATCCACCTTGCTTGAGTTTGGCCGCAGTGCCCGCGTGGTCGGCTGGATCGCCGGCCCCACGGTGACGACCTTTAAGCTGCAACCTGGCGAGGGCGAGCGCGTGAGCAAGATTTCGAGCCTCGAGGACGATATTGCGCTTTCGCTCGCCGCCCAGTCGGTTCGTATCTTTGCCCCGATCCCCGGCACCTCTCTCGTTGGTATCGAGATTCCCAACCGCAAGCGCCAGAACGTCAATCTGGGCGACGTGCTGCCCTATGTGAAGGGCGGTCCGCTCGAGCTCGCCATCGGCCGCGACGCCGAGGGCACGCCGGTTGTCGCCGACCTCGCCAAGATGCCTCACCTGTTGATTGCCGGTACGACCGGTTCTGGTAAGTCGGTGATGATCAACTCCATCATCACGACCTTGCTCATGCGCGCCCTTCCCGAGGACGTTCGCCTGATCATGGTCGACCCCAAGCGCGTCGAGCTTGCGGGCTATAACGGTCTGCCGCATCTCTATGTGCCCGTGGTGACCGAGCCCAAGCAGGCCGCGAGCGCTCTGCAATGGGCTGTGTCCGAGATGGAGCGTCGCCTGAAGGTCTTCGAGCGTCTCAACGTGCGTAAGATCTCGACCTACAACGAAAAGCAGGCTGCTGGCGAGTTTGAGCATTACGACAATCCGCCGCAAAAGATGCCCTACCTTGTCATTATCATTGACGAGCTCTCTGACCTGATGATGGTCGCCGGTAAGGATGTCGAGGCCTCGATCGTGCGTATTGCACAGCTGGGCCGTGCCGCCGGTATTCACCTTATCGTTGCCACGCAGCGCCCCAGCTCCAACGTGGTGACGGGCCTCATTAAGGCCAACATCACCAACCGTATCGCCTTTAACGTCGCCACGGGCATCGACTCGCGCGTCATCATCGACCAGATGGGCGCCGAGAAGCTCACCGGTTTGGGCGACATGTTGTTCTCCAAGGTCGACTGGGGCAAGCCCCGCCGTATCCAGGGCTGCTTTGTCTCGGATGATGAGATCAACGAGATTGTCGAGTTCGTCAAGTCGCAGAGTGAGCCCGACTACCACGAGGAGATTCTGTCCGCCGTGGCGCCCGCTTCCATGTCCATGGCTGGTGGCGGCGGCATTGTCCGCACCGGAGTAGCCGAGCCGCAAGACGATGATCCGCTCATTTGGGAAGCCGCCCATATTGTGGTGGAATCGCAGCTTGGCTCCACATCTGGCCTGCAACGTCGTCTGAAGGTTGGCTATGCGCGTGCCGGGCGTATTATGGACATGCTGGAAGAAAAGGGTGTCGTCGGCCCGCCCGACGGTTCCAAGCCGCGCGAGGTCCTGTTGGACGAGGAGGGGCTTGCCGCGCTGGAATCTGTCGACGCCGAGATGGCACGTGAAGATCGTGAGTTTGGAGGATTCTGATGGCTGCACGCTTTGGTGACATGCTGCTCGAGCAGCGTCGCCGAATGGGCCTTTCCATTCAGCAGGTCGCCAACACCATCAAAATCAGGCCGCAGATCATCGAGTTTTTCGAGACCGGTAACTTTGCTTCGATGCCGCCGCGCGGCTATGCGCAGGGCATGATTTCGAGCTATGCTCGCTTTTTGGGCCTCAATCCGCGCGAGGTCGTCAATGCCTACTTTGACGAGCTGATGGCATACGAGCGCGAGACGTCGCAGCAGGGCGGTCGTTTTCAGGACGCCGCCGGCTATGTCAATTCACGTTCCTCGGTGGATAATGGGCGCTTCTTGATGGTTCAGGGTGGTCGCTCAACGCGTTATGGTCAGCGTCCGCAGCAGGCTGGCTATATTACCGAGACGGGTTCGGGCGAGGAGATTCGCTCACAGCGTGACCGGTTCCGCAGTACGCCGATGCCCGAGGACCGTGCACTTCCCGCTGCCCGCGGCGTGGCGCGTGACCCTCGTGCCGGCTACGGCGACGGCGGCTATTCCGATCGCGGTCACCGTGGTATCTCCACCGGACGTTCTCGCAGTGGCTATGCGGACGCCGATGCCACGCAGGTGACGCCGCGTCTTCGCTCTCAATCACAGCCGTATGGCCAGCGCTCTTCGGCTCCACGTGCGTGCCAGCGTGGCTATCAAGGCCGCGGTGAACTTGCGCCCCGCTCGGGTCAGCGCAGCCTTCAGGGCCAGGGTGGCTATCGCGGCCGTTCCGACAGCAATCGTGGTCGTATGCCTCAGGGAGGCGGCCGCAGCAGTTCCAGTCGTGGACGCGGCGGTTCCCGTACTCCTCAAAACAACGGTCTCGATCCGCGTATCGTCTACGCCGGCATCGGTGCCGTGGCGTTGCTGCTGATCGTGCTCATCGTGGTACTTCTGCGCGGCTGCGCATCTTCGACGCCCGAGACCACGCCCGAGACGCCCACTGCTACCAAGACGACGCCCAAGAAGTCCTCTAAGAAGACCGAAACGGTCGACGAGGATGAGGACACCGATGAGGCGACGGATGAGTCGACCGATTCGGACGCCACCAAGACGACGGCTAAAAAGGAAGAAAACGAGGTAACGAAGGTCAAGGTCTCCGTTGCCAAGGGAAAGACCGCCTGGATTGAGGTCAAGGTCGATGGCAAGTCGGTCTATGGCGCCCAGGCGACTGGCCCCTTTGAGCAGGAGTACACGCCTGAGTCCTCGATCGAGATCACCACGTCCAAGCCTTCCGATGTCACCGTTACCAAGAACGGCGAAAAGGTCCGTTACGATACCAAGACCTCGGGCGTGGCGCGTGTGACGATCACCGTTCCCAAGAAGGAGACGACTGGTTCCGAGAATGGTGAAAGTTCTGATGGTACCGACACCACCGATGGTGCCGACACCACCGACGGCACCGATGCCCAATCCACGGATGGCGCCGATACCGCAACTGACGGCCAGACGCCCACCGATTCTACCGACTATTCGTACGATAGCTACTAAGCCGCTCGTACGCGAAAGGAAACATCATGGCTAAAGATTCCAGCTTCGACGTCGTGTCCGAGGTCAACATGCAAGAGGTCGACAACGCCTTCCAGCAAACCACGCGTGAGATTTCCCAGCGCTATGACCTGAAGGATTCCGGCGCCACGATCGAGCTTTCGAAGGGCGACAAGCTCTTTACGATCAACGCCCCGGCCGACTTTGTCTCCAAGCAGATTATCGACGTGCTGAGCTCCAAGCTCATCAAGCGCGGCATCGACCTCAAGGCTGTCTCGTGGGATGCTCCGCAGGCGGCATCGGGCGGCACCGTGCGCGTGCTCGGCCATATCGTCGAGGGTATCGACCAGACGACCGCCAAGAAGATCAACAAGGACATCAAGGACCAAAAGCTCAAGGTCAAGGTGACTATCGAGGCCGACAAGCTGCGTGTTTCCTCTGCTTCGAAGGACGCGTTGCAGACCGTGATCCAGTTCCTGCGCGACCAGGACTACGGCCAGCCGCTGCAGTTCACCAACTACCGCTAATATCATTCGAAAGGACTGCTCTCCAACATGGATACACCGTTGGGCTCCGTGCTCTACATCACCCTCGGGTGCGCTAAGAACGAGGTTGACACCGACCGCATGCGTTCTCTTTTGACCGCCGCGGGCTACGAGGAGGCATTCGACCCACAGGATGCCGATATCGCCATCGTCAATACATGCTCGTTCCTCGCCTCCGCAACGTCCGAGAGCATCGAGACCACGCTCGAGCTCGCCAACGAGGTTCAGGACGGCGTTCGTTCTTGTCCCATCGTCATGTGCGGCTGTGTGCCGTCGCGCTATGGCGACGACCTGCCTGACGAGCTGCCCGAGGTCGCTGCCTTTGTGAAGGCCGACGAGGAGGATGGCATTGTGACGGTCATCGATGGCGTGCTGGGTGTCGAGCGTGAGATTGCCGCCTATATTCCGCAGGTCAAGCGCACCGTCGAGGGCGCTGTCGCCTACGTCAAGATTTCCGATGGCTGCAACCGCTTCTGCAGCTTCTGCATGATTCCCTACATCCGCGGCCGCTATCATTCGCGCAATGCCGAGAGCATCATCTCCGAGGTGCGCGATCTGGTTGCCGGCGGTGTGCGCGAGATCGTGCTGATCGGCCAGGACACGGGCATCTGGGGTACCGACTTTGCCGACGAGGACGTCGCCGATGGCTCGCCGCGCAATCTGGCGCAGCTGCTGCGTGCCGTCGCCGAGGCCGTACGCCCGCACAACGTCTGGGTCCGCGTGCTCTATCTGCAGCCCGAGGGCATGACTGACGAACTCATCGAGACGATTCGCGATACGCCCGAGGTGCTGCCCTATATCGATATCCCCGTGCAGCACTGCGACGCGCGCATTCTTAAGGCCATGCGTCGCTCCGGTTCACGCCAGGAGCTCGAGGATCTGTTCCGCGACCTTCGCGAGCGCATCCCCGGCATCGTGATTCGTTCCACGGCCATGGTCGGCTTCCCGACCGAGACCGACGACGAGTTCCGCGACCTTATCGACTTTATGGACACCGTCGGCTTTGACTACACGAGTGTCTTTGCCTACTCGCGTGAGGAAGGTAGCCTGGCCGCCAAGATGGAGGGCCAGGTCGATGAGGAGGTTAAGCTCGAGCGCGCCCAGGAGGCCATGGACCTGGCCGAGTCGCTCGGTTTTGCCGCCACCGCCGCCCATGTGGGCGAGCGAGCCCAGGTAATCGTCGACGGTATCGAAGAGACCGAGGATGGCGCCGAGCTGATCGGCCATGCCTGGTTCCAGGCGCCCGATTCCGATGGCGCGGTGCATCTGGACGCCAGCGAGGCGTCCGTGGGCGATATTCTGACCGTCGAGTTTACCGATAGCTTCTGCTACGAGCTTATCGGTCATGTTGTGGAGTAGGAGAGCGTCGTGGCTAACGAGAGTAATAAGGAACTGACGAGTGTCTGGACGCCCGCCAACATCGTGACGTGCGTTCGCATCGTCTTTATCCCGGTGTTCATGATCGTGTCGGCGCTTTCTCACACGAGTGTTGCCGGTACGGATTGGAGCACCTTCGACGGCCCGCTCGCCGCCGCTGCCTTCATTCTGTATGTGATCCTGTCGTGCACCGATAAGGTCGACGGTTATCTGGCGCGTTCGCGCAACGAGATCACCGACTTCGGTAAATTCTTGGACCCCATCGCCGATAAGCTGCTCGTGTTCTCGGCCCTGCTGCTGTTCTTGGATTTTGGCGCAGTGACCGTGTGGTCCGTGTTCATTATCCTGTTCCGTGAGCTTCTGGTGAGCGCCCTTCGCATGGTCGCGAGTGCGGCCGGTGTGGTCGTTGCGGCCGATAAGCTCGGCAAGTACAAGACGGCAACCACGATGGTCTCCATTTGCGGTTACCTGTGCGTTTTTGCTATGGCCGGCTTGCACCTTGGCCCGGTGGCGCTAACGCTCGGCATCTACTCGGTGTCGCGCTTCCTGTACGCCGTTGCCGTTGTCCTGACCGTTATCTCGGGCGCCCAGTACTTCTGGAACTGCCGCAAGATCGTCTTTTCGGTCTAGGTCCTGGTGGGTATGACGGACTCTTTTGAGCAGATTTCCGCACATAACGAGGAGCTGGCGCGTGATATTGTCGAGCGCGCGAGCGCTCGGGGCGTGACGGTTTCGACGGCTGAGTCGCTGACGGCGGGTATGATCGCCTCGACGATTGCCGATATCCCGGGCGCCTCGGCGGTGCTGCGTGGCGGTGCGGTGACCTATTGCGATGAGATTAAGCATCGCGTTCTTGGTGTTGAGCAGGAGACGCTTGACCGCTATACCGCGGTGTCGCATCAGACCGCGCGCGAGATGGCGGTGGGTTCGCTGGAGCTGTACCAGAGCGATATTGCAGTGAGCGCAACGGGTTATGCCGGCCCCGGCGGTGGCACTGAGGACGATCCGGCGGGCACTTTCTATATTGGCTGGGCGCATCGTTCCGCCGATGGGGGCGTGCCGGTTGTGGACTCTGTGCGCTGCCACTATGAGGGCGACCGTTCGTGTGTTCGTGCCCATGCGGTCACGGAGGCATTGGGTCGCATTGCCCTTGTGCTCAACTCTATGGAATAGACGTGTTTTAAGGGGCCTTCGAGCCCCTTAATTGTGGAGATAGGGACCTTAGGCTCATTTGGCGTTTGTGCTGGTTGTAGATGTATTTTTGCCTGCCTTGTTCATATTTGGTCCTTTGTGGTCAAGCATTTGGTCAGTGTTTGGTCGGCGTTTGGTTGGGTTTTGGAAAGACCGCCTGCATATGATTGGCCTGAACGGTTGACCACGAACAGCCGTTCGTTTATTATCGATGCAGGTTGTTAAGAGGAGGGCTATTCATGGCCAAGAATTCAGGTCCCGTACGTACCGTTCATGCTCGCACGACGGGTAAAGAGCGCGATGAGATGATCGCCACCACCAAGGCCGAGATCGAGAAGAAATTCGGCCAGGGTTCCATCATGAGGTACGGCGACGGTGGTCCCGAGCTCGAGGTCGAGGCCATTCCCACGGGCGCCCTGGCCCTCGATGCCGCGCTGGGTATCGGCGGCGTGCCACGCGGCCGTATCGTCGAGATTTACGGTCCTGAGTCCTCCGGTAAGACGACGCTTTCGCTCGAGATTTTGGCAGAGGCCCAGGCAATGGGTGGCGTTGTGGCATTTATCGATGCCGAGCATGCGCTCGATCCCACGTATGCCGCGCGCATTGGCGTGGATATCGACGAGGTACTGATTTCCCAGCCCGATACGGGTGAGCAGGCGCTCGAGATCGTTGACATGCTCGTGCGTTCCGGCGCCATCGATGCCATCGTCGTCGACTCTGTCGCCGCGCTGACCCCGCGTGCCGAGATCGAGGGAGAAATCGGCGACACTACGGTCGGTCTTCAGGCTCGCCTGATGAGCCAGGCGCTCCGTAAGCTCGCCGGCTCGCTTTCTAAGTCCAACACGACGTGCATCTTCATTAATCAGCTGCGTGAGAAGATCGGCGTCATGTTCGGCAACCCCGAGACTACGACGGGCGGCCGCGCCCTTAAGTTTTTCTCTTCGGTGCGTATCGACATTCGCCGTATCGACAGCATTAAGCTTAAGGACGAGGTTATCGGTAACCGCGTGCGCGCCAAGGTCGTTAAGAACAAGGTGGCAGCTCCGTTCCGTTCTGCTGAGTTCGACATCATGTACGGTACGGGCATCTCTAAGGAGGGCTCGATTCTGGACATGGCTGTCGAGTGCGGCATCTGCAAGAAGATGGGCTCCTGGTTTGCCTATGGCGAGGACAAGCTCGGCAACGGTCGCGAGGCCGCCAAGGCGTTCCTGCGCGAACACCCCGATTGCGCTGACGAGATTGAGCATAAGGTCCGCCTTGCCTGCGGACTTGAGTTTGATGACGATGCTCCGTCCGAGGTCGAGCTGACCGATCAGCCTGCGCCTGAGGAGTTTGACGAGCTTTACGCCATCGATGGTTCCGCCATGCTCGATGATGACGACGAGTAGCGGTTACGCTCATGTCGTATACGGTGACCGAGGCCACGGTCGTCTTTCCCGATAAGAAGGCGGCCTCCTCGTTCTCGAGCGGGTATGCGTCCAAAAAGCCTTGCGCACATATCGATTGTGAGCTTGAGGGCGGTTTTGAGCGGTCCATTTGGATTCCCGTGCGGGTCGCGCGGCTGTATGTCAAAAACCGCCCCGATCTTCCCTGTGATTGGGACAACTTCCGTGAGGCGGTGCAGCTCATTGAGCGTAAATGTGCACTTACCATGGTGACCGAGATGTTATCGCGCCGCGACCATGCGACGGGTGAGGTCCGTGACAAGCTGGCTCGCTACGGCTTTCACCAGCCTGCGATCGATTTCGCCGTCGAGCGCGCCACCGAGTATCGCTTTTTAGACGAGAGCCGCTTTTGCTCGTACTTTATCGAGGAGCGCAAGCGGCGCGGTTGGGGACAGCGCAAAATCGAGACCGAGCTCAAGCGCCGTCATGTCGTGCTCGATGACATTCCCGGTTATCCCGAGGATTATTTTGCCGTCGAAGACGATTTGACGCGTGCGTCAGCCCTGCTCGCCAAGCGTCGTGTTCCAGAGACGCGCGGATTCGAAAAACTGGTTCGGTTTTTGATGGGCAAGGGCTTCTCGTATCACATCGCCGCCGATGCCGTTAAGGCACGTCTCGATGCCGAACGCGAGGAATGTGCAGTTTAGGCGTATGCGCTTTGTTGCCCTGCCGTTCACCGCGTTTTAGCCGCCGTGCTGGGGCCATTTATTTGACAGTTGTTGTGGTTCAACGTACGATAAACACTGTCATTTGCTTTGTGATATGTGCTCATCTGTGATGAGTTTGTTTATATGTTTATCTGTATCCGACCCGCATAAGCTGCGCCCATATTACTCAAATGTCGCGAGCCGTTC
The DNA here is from genome assembly GCA_900542905.1 of uncultured Collinsella sp. Classification (GTDB taxonomy): domain Bacteria; phylum Actinomycetota; class Coriobacteriia; order Coriobacteriales; family Coriobacteriaceae; genus Collinsella. Next base: position 18,474 of record UQPF01000001.1, on the reverse strand, counting down.
GTAAGGACGGTTCGCTTTGTTGTGTAACGAATCCATAAAAAGGAGTGAGCATGCCTATCATCGCAGCGCTCGTTGGCATCGTTTTGGGTGCCATCGCCGCCATTGCCTACATGCGCACCGCCAAGCAGGGTAGTCTTCACGAGGCCGACGAAAAGATCCAGTCGGCACACGCACAGGCTGAGTCCCTGATCGGTGATGCTAAGCGTCAGGCCGAGACCCTCAAAAAAGAGGCTCTGCTCGAGGCTAAAGAGGAGATCATCAAGAACAAGCAGGCCGCCGAGGCCGAGGACAAGCAGCGTAAGAGCGAGATTCGTACGCTTGAGAACCGCGTGATGCAGCGCGAGGAGTCCCTTGATCGCCGAAACGACGCTCTCGACAAGCGTGAGCACCAGCTGTCCAGCCAGGCCGGTCAGGTCGAGAAGCGCTCCCGCGAGCTTGAGGAGCTCTGCACTAAGCAGACCTCCGAGCTCGAGCGTATTGCCGACCTTACCCGCGAGGACGCCCACAAGGAGCTCCTCGATAAGGTTCGCGGCGAGGTCACCCACGAGGCCGCCACGATCATTCGCGAGTCCGAGCAGCAGGTTCGCGCCGAGTGCCACAAGACCGCCCAGGAGATTCTGTCCCTGGCGATTCAGCGCTGCGCTGCCGACCACACAGCCGAGGTCACCGTTACCTCCGTGCACATTCCCTCTGATGACCTCAAGGGCCGTATCATCGGTCGCGAGGGTCGCAACATCCGGACCTTCGAGCAGGTTTCCGGTGTCAACCTCGTGATCGACGATACGCCCGAGACCGTCGTTCTTTCGAGCTTCGACCCGGTCCGTCGTGAGACCGCTCGTGTTGCCCTCGAGAACCTCATCGCCGACGGCCGCATTCACCCCGCCCGCATCGAGGAGATGTATCACAAGGCTGCCGACCTGGTTCAGCAGCGCGTGCGCGAGGCTGGCGAGCAGGCTGCCTTCGATACCGGCATTCACGACCTGCATCCCGAGATCGTCAAGACCCTTGGTGCCCTGCGCTACCGTACTTCGTTTGGTCAGAACGTGCTTCAGCACTCCCTCGAAGTCTCTGACCTGTGCGGCGTGATGGCTTCCGAGCTTGGCCTGGACGTTGTGACCGCCAAGCGCGCCGGCCTGCTGCACGACCTTGGCAAGGCAATCGATCACGACGTCGAGGGCCCGCATGCCGTCATCGGCGCCGAGCTTGCCCGCCGTTATGGTGAGAAGCCCGTTATCGTCCACGCTATCGAGGCTCACCATGCCGATGTCGACCCCAACACGGTGCTCGATGTCCTGGTACAGGCCGCCGATGCCGTCTCCGCCTCTCGCCCCGGTGCCCGTCGCGAGTCTGCCGAGAACTACATCAAGCGTCTTGAGAAGCTCGAGGAGATTGCCAACTCCCATGAAGGCGTCGAGCGTACCTATGCCATGCAGGCTGGTCGCGAGGTCCACGTCATGGTTCAGCCGGACAAGATCTCCGATGCCCAGTCCACGGTCCTGGCTCACGATATCGCCCATCAGATCGAGGAAGAGATGGAGTATCCCGGTCAGGTGCGCGTCGTCGTGATTCGCGAGAGCCGCGCTGTCGATATCGCTAAATAACATGAGCGACGCGAACGAGCTCATCTCATTTATCGCGTCGATGTCGGGGGAGGGCAACCTTCGCGTCGAGGAGAACCTTGGCGAGGGGTATGTCCGCCTCCGCGTTTCGGAGGCCGAGCGGCGCCAGGCAAAACACGACATTCAGCATGTCGAGGATATCGTCATCGAAATGCTCCGTAATGCTCGCGATGCCGGCGCCGACAAGGTCTATCTCGCCACGACCAAGGAAGATGGCGTCCGCACGCTTGTCTTTCTGGATAACGGTTCGGGCGTTCCGCAGGATATGCAAGAGCGAATCTTCGATGCCCGCGTTACCTCCAAGCTCGAGAGCATGAAGATGGACCGTTGGGGCGTTCACGGTCGTGGCATGGCATTGTTTTCGATCAAGCAGAACACCGACGAGGCCCGTGTGGTCACGTCCGGCGTCGATCTTGGTTCAGCCTTTAAGGTGAGCGTTGCAGCCGACCGCCTCAGTGAGCGTGCCGATCAGTCCAGCTGGCCCCAGGCCGTCAAGGATGAGGACGGACGTTATGTCTGTGCTCGCGGCCCGCATAATATTATTCGCGCTGCCTGTGAGTTTGCGCTCGAGGAGCTGCGTGGTTGCGATGTCTATCTTGGTTCTCCGTCTGAGATTGCCGCGACCCTTTATGCTCAGGCGTCAAGTCGGCTCGATACGTCTCGTCTCCTGTTTATTGATGACGAGAGCGAGCTTCCGGTTGTCGATCGTTTAGGCCTTGCCTCTGATGCCGAGGACTTTATCCGTATCTGCTCGGGTTTGGGTCTTGGGATGTCCGAGCGCACGGCACATCGCATTTTGGCAGGGCAGATTAAGCCCGTTCGCGGTGTGACCGCGCGTCTGCTGCGCGAGCGTGATTCGTCCTCGCATGCGCCGGCTCCTGTCGATCTCGCGAAGGATCGTCGCGGGCTACGTATTGCCAAGGATGACATGGCACAGTTTTCGCGTGCTGTGGAGCGGGACTTCAATGACCTTGCCGCCAGGTACTATCTCAACCTTTGCGGCGACCCAAAGATTCGTGTTTCGCGTGATCGAATCACTGTGACCTTCGATCTTGCCAAAGAGGAATAGTGCCTTTACCGAGTCCTCTCGGTACGATACAGTTATTGCAGTTAAAACGTACTTTTAAACGCAGGAGTTTCTTCATGGATTGCCTGAAGGTATCAAGCAAATCATCGCCCGCGTCCGTTGCCGGCGCCATCGCCGGCATGGTCAAGGATGGTGTACCCGTCAACATCCAGTGTGTCGGCGCCGGTGCTGTCAACCAGGCCATTAAGGCCGTTGCCATCGCGCGCGGTTTTTTGATCCCAACCGGTTTTGATATTTCCTGCGCGCCCGTGTTCTCCGACATTCTCATTAACGGGGAGTCGCGCACGGCTATCCGCCTTTCTATCTACGTTCACCAGATCAATCGAGCTGCTATGGATAACGTCGTCATGGATGATGTTAAGCCTGTGGCATAGCTTCTGCTAGCCTCGTTTCGCTCCCCAACGTTAGGACTTATGCACATGGATCAGCGTTCCGTACGCGATATTCTTGCCGGTAAAACCTACTTTATCCGCACCTTTGGCTGCCAGATGAATCAGCACGACTCTGAGCGCGTGAGCGGTCTGCTCGATTCGTATGGTTGCCTCATGGCGCTCGATCTTGAGCATGCCGATATCGTTGTCTTCATGACATGCTGCGTGCGCGAGGCCGCCGATACTCGCCTGTACGGTCAGTGCAATTCCTGCAAAAGCCTGCCGCCTTCGCCTTCGGGCAAGCGTGTGGTTGCCGTGGGCGGCTGCATCGCGCAGCGTGATGGCGAGGGACTGCTCACCAACGTCGATAACGTCAATGTCATCTTTGGCACGCATTCTATCGCACATGTGGCCGAGCTCATTGCCGAGGCGTTCCTTGACGGCAAGCGTCATATCCGCACCAATGAGCATGAGGATACGGATGCCATGAGCATGCCGTGGCATCGAGAGACCCAGTATCACGCTTGGGTGCCCATCATGACGGGCTGCAATAATTTCTGCACCTACTGCATCGTGCCGTACGTGCGCGGTCGCGAAAAGAGCCGCCCCTTCGAGGAGATTGTCGACGAGGTGACCGGTTTGGTGCGCCAGGGCGTGCGTGAGATTACGCTGCTGGGCCAAAACGTTAACTCATATGGTCGCGATCTGTTTGGCAAGCCGCGTTTTGCCGATCTGCTGCGTGCCGTGGGCGATACGGGTGTGGAGCGCATCTTCTTTACGTCTTCGCATCCCAAGGACCTGTTGCCCGAGACCATCGACGCCATGGCCGAGACGCCTGCCGTTATGCCGCAGCTGCACTTGGCCGTCCAGTCAGGTTCGACGCGGATCCTCAAAGAGATGAATCGCCGTTATACACGTGAGGACTATTTGGGCCTGGTCGATCGCATTCGCAACCGTATGCCCGATATCGCGCTCTCGACCGACATTATCGTTGGCTTCCCAGGCGAGACTGAAGAAGACTTTGAGCAGACGCTCTCGCTTGCCGAGACGGTCCGCTATGCCCAGGCCTATACCTTCATCTACTCCAAGCGCGCTGGTACCCCGGCCGCCGAGATTGATGATCCCACACCGCACGAGGTCATCCTTGAGCGCTTTAACCGTCTGGTCAAGGTTATCGAGACGACAGCGCACGAGTACAACCAGGGTGAGCTCCATACCGTGGTGCCGGCGCTCATTGAGGGTACGAGTAAAAAGAACGATGCGGTGCTGCTGGGCAAGAGCCCCAAGAATCAGACCGTTCATGCGCCCATTCCCGAGGGATATAGCATCGACCAGCTTGTCGGTAAGATCGTTGATGTTGACGTCGACGTTGCTAAGACGTGGTATTTGTCAGGCTCCGTTGTGGGTGAGCCGCGCTAATGATTTCTCCCGGGGCAGGTCTTTCCGCCGTTGCGATCGTCGGTCCGACGGCGGTTGGTAAAAGTGACGTCGCTGACCGTTTGGCCGCTCGCCTTTCGTCTGAAGTGCTGTCGTGCGATGCGATGCAAATCTATCGCGGTATGGATATCGGCACCGCAAAGATGACGCCCGATGAGTGTACGGCGCCTCTGCGTCTCGTTGACATCGTAGAGCCGGGCGTCGCGTACTCTGCGGCGCTTTACCAGGCAGACGCTCGCGCGCATGTTGAGCGCCTGCTCGGGTCTGGACGTCTTCCGGTGTTTTGCGGGGGTACGGGCCTGTATCTCAAGGCCGCCCTCGATGAGATGGATTTTCCCTCGGGAGAACTTGAGGACGATCGCCGTGCGGGTTATCAGGAACTTGCCGAGCGCATTGGTGAGGAAGCGCTGCATAAGCTGCTTGCCGAGCGCGATCCTGAGTCTGCCGCGGTCATTCATCCTCATAATGTGCGCCGCGTGATTCGTGCGCTCGAAATGCATGATGACGGCGTTTCCTACGCACAGCAAAAGTCACAGTTTAGTGTTCCATGTGAGCATTATCATGCCTTGTGGTTTGGCTTGACACGCAATCGTGAGCTGCTTTACGAGCGCATTAACCTGCGCGTTGACCTCATGTTTGAGCAGGGTCTTGTTGATGAGGTCCGTGGCCTTATGGACCAGGGGCTTGAAGATGCGCTCACTTCGATGCAGGCGATTGGCTACAAAGAAATCATTGATGCTTTTAACGGTGTGATGACTATGGATGAGGCTCGTGAACTCATTAAGATGCGTTCGCGTCGCTATGCCAAGCGTCAGCTTTCGTGGTTTAAGCGCGACGATCGTATTGTGTGGTTCGATATGGACGAATATACGGTCGATGAGGTCGTTGAGGATATCTTGCATCGCATCGAGGCTGCCTGATGGCCCGGTTTCCCCTCGTTCCCACAGCACCCGAGCCTGAGCGTGCCATTCTTGTCGGCGTCGAGTGGCGCGACAATGCGTGGCCGCTCGATCGCTCGCTCGATGAGCTTGAGCGCCTGGCGCACACGGCTGGCGCCCGGTGTGTTGCTCGTTTGTCGCAGCGACTGGTTAAACCCTATCCTAAATCGTTTATCGGTTCCGGCAAGGTTGAAGAGCTGTGCGGCTTAGTGCATCGCATGGATGCCGATGTCGTTATTTTTGACGACGATCTGACGCCTTCACAGCAGTCCTATCTGGAGAAGGCCGTGGGCGAACCGGTTAAGATCATCGATCGCACGGCGCTCATTCTTGATATTTTCGGCCTGCATGCCCAGACGCGCGAGGGTCGTCTACAGGTGCAGCTGGCGCAGCTTCAATATCTGTTGCCTCGTCTGCGTGGCATGTGGAGCCATCTTGCCAAGGAGCAGACGCGCGGCGGCATCGGTTCGCGCTTTGGCCAGGGTGAAAGCCAGCTCGAGGTTGACCGTCGCTTGATTCGCAATAAGATTGCCGCGCTTCGTCGTGAGCTCAAGCAGGTTGAACAGCATCGCGATGTCCAGTCCAAGAGCCGCATTGAGTCACCGGCGTTTCGCGTCGCGTTAGCCGGTTATACCAATGCCGGTAAATCGACGTTGCTCAATCGCCTGACCGGCTCTACGGTACTTTCGCAGGACAAGCTGTTTGCTACGCTCGACCCGACGACGCGTTCGTATCGCCTGCCCGGCGGTCGCGGCATGACGATTACTGATACCGTCGGCTTTATTCAAAAGCTGCCGCATGGTCTGGTCGATGCCTTTAAATCGACGCTGTCCGAGGTGTTGGGTGCCGATCTAATTCTCAAAGTCGTAGATGCGTCTGACGAGGACTATGAGCGGCAGCTTGAGGCTGTCGACCGCGTTCTTGATGAGATCGGCGCTGGAGAGCGTTTAACGCTGACCGTATTCAATAAAATCGATCTTCTCGATAGCGTTGATCGTCTGAGCTTCCGTCGTCGCTATCCCGAGGCCGTGCTGTTCTCGGCCCAGACGGGCGAGGGACTCGACGATTTCGTCGACCGTATTGCTCGTGAGGCGGCTGCTACCGATGTGTTGCTCTCTGCTGATATCCCGTATCGCGAGGGCGCCCTCATCACGCTGGTGCATGAGCAGGGAACCCTTTTGCACGAGGAATATCTTGAGGACGGCGTTCGTATTGTGGCGAAGCTGCCGGCCCGTATCGCGCCGCGGCTCAAGCGTTATCGCACCGAGTAGACGAGCTCCAAAAAGCCCAGAATAATGGGTTGATGCAGCAGATAAAAGGGGAGTGCATGACGTCCAAGGCTGGCGAGCGCCGGCAGGGGGTTGGCGTAGGCCCAGCTTAGGGCGGTCTTATCGATTCCCTGCGCTATATGTGCGGCGAAGTATCCTGCAAGATACATAAAGATAAACGGGATGATGGGGTAGTAATCACCTGAAACAAACCCAAGGCTCGGAAATCCCAGCCACGCCAGGTAGGGGACAGGGTAGATCGTTTTGGGGATACTCCAGGTGAGGGCGAACAACGCAAGGCATAGCGACATGCCCCATCTCGCCGATATCTTCTTAAGGACGGGATCGGTCAACGCCACGATGCCGGTACATGCGGCCATGCAGTAGATGATGCCAAAATTAACCGAATCGTCGACTGAGACAAGTGTTGTTGCCAGCCAGACGACGAGTGCTGCTAAGGCGTATTTGGCGGCACGTTTGATATTGTTGCGCGAAAGGGTGCACATCCAACCCGCGATAAACAAAAATACCCAGCTGATGCTGGCGCGCCAGATGTCTTGAAAGACGGTCTGGGTAAACCAGGGCATATCCCAGTCGTACAGGTAGGCGAGATCGTAGCAAGCGTGAAAACCTGCCATTGAAATCATCGTAAACCCGCGGACGGTATCAAAGATGGTGATGCGTTTTTGCATTACGAGAACCGGCGCATTAAGCCGACGACTTTGCCCAAGATGATGGGATTCGTTGCATAGATAGGCTCCATGGTGTCATTCTCGGGCTGCAGGCGTACGCGTCCCTGCTCCTTGTAGAACGTCTTGACGGTCGCTGAACCATCAATCATGGCCACGACAATTTCGCCGTTCATGGCACTCTTTTGTTCACGGACGATGATGTAATCTCCATTGAAGATGCCGACATTGATCATTGAGCTCCCATGCACCTCAAGGATAAAGGAACCCTGATCAGTGGCGATTTCGGTCGGGATAGTAAAAGTGTCTTCGATATTCTGCTCGGCCAGAATGGGAATCCCAGCCGCGACGCGACCAACGAGCGGTAGCGAGACCGTTCCGCGAGGTGCGGTGGGCTCGTCAGATTTAGAAATTGAGACAGAGGAACCGTCCTCGTTAAAGAGTTCCAGGGCGCGCGGTTTGGTGGCATCGCGCTTGAGTAGCCCGCGCGCCTCCAGGGCAGAGAGATGGGCGTGCACGGTGCTGGGAGAGGATAGGCCCACGGCAGAAGCCATCTCGCGCACGCTGGGCGGATAACCCTTCTCCTGCTGATATTCCTTGATGAAGTCGTAAATTTGCTGCTGACGCTTGGTAATTTTGCGAGCCATCAGGGCATCCTCTCTACCCATGTCAAACAAATGTTCGAATTTTGCTTGACAGGAACAACTGTTCGAAGATAATAATAACCGAACATTCGTTCTCGCGCTAGACATTTTTGTCCGCGCGGCTTGATAAAACTGTTCTCAGCAAAACACGCGAGAGGAGAACATGATGAACGCAACGAATATGGTCCAGGGAAACCTCGCCCTTAAGCTCGAGACGCCTGCCGCGCCCGCTTTTACTGTTGTCAAGGGTGGACGTTCCGGTTATCAGCCTTTGCCCGTAAAGTCTGCTCGCACTCAGTATGCTGTTGCCGCGCCGACTCCCGCTGCCCTGAAGGTTTCGACGATTGTTGCCGTCGCCGTTGCGCTCACGCTCTTTTTTGTCCTCGCTACGTCGGTCTTTAGCGCTCGTCACGCCGCGTATGCCGAGTCCGTTTCCAACGTTACCTACGAGACCATTCGCGTTCAGCCTGGTGATTCTCTTTGGTCGCTTGCCGAGGAATATCCAATCGAAGGCCTTTCCACGCAAGAGACTTCCGACATGATCCGTAACGTCAATCATCTGGAGCATGGTTCGCTCGCCGCCAGTGCGCATCTTAAGGTTCCTGCTCGTTCGTAATCATTATCGCGCTGCGCATGGTACTCTTGTTATCGTTTAAGAGGAGGTACCATGCGCTGTCCTAAATGCGGCAAGGCACATACCCGCGTCGTTGATTCCCGTATGCAGGAGTCAAATAACACCATTAAGCGCCGTCGCGAATGTTGCTCGTGTAACTACCGCTTTACAACGTTCGAGCGATGCGAAGACCCAATTGAGGTCATTAAGTCGGACGGAACTAAGCAGCGGTTCGATCGCAATAAGCTGCTCGTCGGCTTGATGCGTGCCACCATCAAGCGCGATATCGACACTAAGAAGCTCAATGAGATTATCGACGATATCGAGGTCGAGCTGCGCTCTCGCACGCTGACGGCCGTCACGTCGCATGAGTTGGGTGACATGGTGCTCAAGCGCTTGGCCAAGATCGATAAGGTGGCGTACATCCGCTTTGCCTCGGTCTACCGCGATTTCAAAGACGTCGATGAGTTTCTGCAAGAGCTCGACAAGCTAAGGTGATTCCATGTCCTGCATTACCGTCAACATAAAGCGTCTCGACCCCACCGTCGAGCTTCCCAAATACGCCCATCCCACCGATGCCGGCTTGGATCTGCGCTCCAACGAGGACTGCGTTCTGAAGCCCTTCGAACGCCGTCTGGTCTCTACTGGGCTGGCCATCGCCCTGCCCGATGGCTACGCCGGCTTCGTCCAGCCCCGCAGCGGCTTGGCCATCAAGCAGGGCCTGTCTATAGTTAACACGCCGGGCCTCATCGACGCCCACTACCGAGGAGAACTCAAGGTTATCCTCATCAACCTGGACCCCTCCAACAACATCCAAATCAACAAAGGCGACCGCATAGCCCAACTCGTCATCCAAGAAGTCCCCACGGTCAACCTCATAGAGGTAGACGAACTAGACAAAACCGACCGAGGCAACGGAGGCTTCGGCTCCTCCGGCGTCGCTTAGTTGCTTCCGTCCGCTCACCCGTGGGAGGGCCCTATATATCATCCCATGCTCAAACATTCTCGCTGCGCTGCGAAACTGCGCGTGGGACGATATATAGGGCCCTCCCACGGGTGAGCTACGTTTGCATGCTTGTAACTACCGTGCCTCTTCGCTGGAAGCTGATATCATTAATCAATTTGTAAGCCGGTGCGACAAGGGAGTTTCTCCTTTGTCGCACCGGCTTTCTAGTCGGATTGCAATTTGTTTTCAAGCAGGAAGCCTCTCGTCCGGGACTCACCCATATCGTTCCACGCGCAGTTTCGCAGCGAAGCGAGAATGTTTGAGCATGGAATGATATGGGTGAGTCCCGGACGGATGGGTTTAGTGCGCCCTGTGAAGCGAGAATGTTTGAGCATGGAATGATATAAGGGCGGCTCCGGCAGAGCGGCGGACATTCGACTAGCGGATATGCGCGGGCTTTCCGCCCCAGTAGAAGCGGCAGAAGGCTCGTTTGCGCTTTTGGGGTTTGCCTACTAGCTCCATGGTTGCGATGGCGATGTCCTCGGCTGCGTGGGGGCGGCGTAGTACTTCGCCGTTGATGAGTAGCGCTTTGAGCGACTCAGGGTGGTCGTGCAGGTGACGAAGCGTCACGATGAGCTCGCGTGCGGTGGTGACGTGCATGCTGGCGCCCATGCCGGTAAGCATCGTGGTGTTGGCCTTTTCCTGACCGTATGATTTGCCCAGCAGGATCATCGGCAGATGTGCGCATAGGCACTCGGTGACCGTGAGTCCGCCCGATTTGAGGATTGCCAGGTCGCAGCCGTGCATGAGGGCTGCCATATCGTCCACGTAGTCCAGAACCGTGACGTTTTCGAGCTTCATGGCGTCGAAGAGCGTCTTGAGGCGGGTGGCGTATTCCTCATCCTTGCCCGGCAAAAAGACAAAGTGCATGTCCTCGAAGCTGCGCAGGAAGGGGAGTGTGCGGTCCATCTCCGCGCGAAAGCGAACGTACGGTTGAGGCAAACTGGCACCGGCCATCACCAACACAACGGTCTTGTCAGCGGGGAGATTGAACTTCTCGAGTTCTTCCTCGCGATTGTAGTCCGTATCAAACCCGGCGCGAATGGGGATGCCTGTAATGCGGATTTTGGTCTCGGGAACTTTACGGGGGCGAAGTGTCTCGGCCATAAATTCGTTGGCTACGCAGAACAGATCGGTGTCCTTGTGGGGCCAAAAGCCTTCGACTTCGTAGTCGGTCGGGACGCAGATGACGGGATAATCGATACCCGTGATGACGCGGGCACCCACAGCGACGTTGGCCGCCGTGATGTGTGTTGCGACCACGGCTATGGGCCTGCGGGTGCGGACATATTCGTTGAAGGCAGGGAACATAATACGTGACCATGCCGTGCCTCCGCCCCAGAGCAGATGTCCCGTAAACGTGTATCGCCAGGTTAGGTCATATATGGGACGCGTGGCGCCGGTAAACGAAGCTGCTGTTTTATTACCATCGAACCTAATGCGTCCAAATTCGAGGATATCCAGGACTTCGATCTCAACATCCTCAGGGATTCCCTTGGTGCCGCGGATAAGGTCAAATGCTTGTGCAATCGCGTTGGCGGCGGCTTTGTGGCCCGATCCAACTGATGCGTGCACAATGGTTACCAGGGGTTTTTGTGCAGGTAAAACGGTCATTTGCTCCGGTTGGGGAGTGGCTTGCATGGGCAGGGGAGCGCTATTGCTCGTCTGCGTTTGATCCATCGATAACTCCCCTTCAGCTTTGTTACGCGATTTATCATTGTAGTGCATGAGTGTCATGTTCACGTAAATTTGGGTATGAGCGCAAAGAACGACAACGTTTCGACGAGAGGATTCTTCATGACTACCGATCAGCCGATTGATGTTGCGATTATCGGTGGAGGCCCCGCGGGCTATGCTGCCGCCATTTACGCTGCACGTGCCAACCTGACGACGACCGTGATTGAGCAGGGCATGTCGGGTGGACAGATCGCCACGACCAATGAGGTCGAGAACTATCCGGGCATTCCGCTCTTGAGTGGCGCCGAACTCGGCGAGCGTTTTCAGCAACATGCAGAGGGGCTGGGAGCGCAGGTTACATGGAGCATGGTTACGGGTATCGATTACGATGCCGATGCAGCGCTGTTTACGGTGCATCACGATATGGGCGATACGCTTGCCTCGAGCGTTATCGCTTGCATGGGTGCCACGCCGCGTCCGGCAGGTTTCGCTGGCGAGGATACCTATCGCGGTCGTGGCGTTTCATATTGCGCAACATGTGACGGCATGTTCTTCCGCGGCAAACAGGTCTTTGTAATCGGTGGTGGCAATTCGGCATGCGAAGAGGCACTGTTCCTGTCAGACATTGCCAGCAGTGTGACCATCGTGCTGCGCCGCGACCAGTTCCGTGCGCCTGATGGTGTTGTTCAGAAAGTACTCAAAAAGGACAATATTACAGTTAGGTACCAAACTAGTATTGTTGAGCTTTCTGGTGAAGCGATGCCCACGACAATTACGTTCAAGGACAATGCAAGCGGTAAGACGCATGCTGAGACCTTTGAGCCTGGCTCGTTTGGCATCTTTGTCTTTACCGGGACGCAACCCCATACCGAGCTTGTTGAGCATCTTGTCGATCTGGCGCCTGATGGCGGCATTCTGACTGATGAATCCATGGCGACCCGCACGCCAGGTCTATTTGCTGCTGGCGATATCCGTTCCAAGCGCTTACGTCAGGTTGTGACCGCCGTTTCTGACGGAGCCATAGCAGCAACGAGCGCATACGCGTTTCTCCGCTGATAAGTACGATAATATATCTTATGTAAGGTTGTTATCTTTTAACAAAGTGGTTGGACGGTGTATCAATGTGCTGTCCAACCACTTTTACTTGGCGACTATGTGGTATGCAAAACTAGATAACGTAGAATACAATATATAAATGAACGGAGGATCCTTATGAACCACGCCAAACGCGTTATCCCGATGTCCGATACATCGGTCAGCATTAAGCCTGAGGATATTCAGCCCACTGTGCTGCCCGATGCATTTATTCAGTCCGATATCGTTCGCAAACTCAATACGTTGAGTCTGCCGCGCTATGACCAGTTGCCCAATGTGACGCTCTACCGCGACCAGGTCATTGAGTATGTTGCGCTGTGGATGGAGCCGCTGTCCATTTGCGTTGAGCAACCTATCATTACGCCATCGATGATCAATAACTACGTAAAGGTTGGCCTGGTGCCTGCTCCGGTCAAAAAGCAATATGGCCGCGAGCAAATTGCCCGCCTGATCGCTATCTGCATCTTTAAGCAGGTGCTACCTATTGCTGCGGTGCAGGCACTCTTTAACATTCAGCGTTTGAGCTACGATGCCCCGACGGCCTTCGATTATGTGGTCGATCAGCTCGAGGCATCGATTCGTTCGGCGTTTTCCGTCGAGCAGGCGCCGGTTCCCGATACGGCGCATCAGGTAACGCGTGAGTCGCTGCTTGTGCGCAGTGCGGTTTCATCCTTCGTTTCGAAAGCGTACCTGATGAGCTATCTAAAGTTTAATGGGTTTAATAGCTAGCCGACGTATAAAACGGGCGGAACAAAGGGCTATCTGCCACTTTGTCCCGCCCGTATTTTTGCTTGGTTGGACGTTATTGGCCCGAAGCCACGCCCATGCCGTAGCCGATAATGAGCCCATACATTTCGGCATAGTATGAATCTAGCCCGTTACAGGGCATGATGATAGTCTTGGAGCCTGGCCAGCGCTCCACAATTCGGCTGGCAAGTGCTTGGGCGCCTGCCTCATTCTCGACATGGTCGATAACGACCTCGCCGCCCGTAAAACCTTCGGCTTCCATGGTGTCGATGATCTTGTTGAGCATCTTCTTTTCGCCACGCGTGTGCCCGACGAGCTCGATTTTACCGGCCTCGCTCGCCGTGCCCAAAATGCGAATATTGAGCTTGTTGGCAATGACGCCGGCTGCCTTAGGAATGCGTCCTGCCTTTGCAAGGTTCTCGTAATTACACAGGCTAAAGAGAATCTTGCTGTTTTGCTCGAGACTGTCGAAGTAAGCGCAGGCGTCCTCAAAGGAAACGTCCGGGTTACTTGCAAGATAACGATCAAACAGCAAGAAGATCAGATCCATCTTGCCGCCTGCTGCCCGCGAATTGACCAGGTGAATCTGACGATTGGGCTCCTCGGCAAGTACCATATCGCGTGCCGTAGCGGCAGCGTTATAGCTTCCAGAGACACCCTCCGAGATTGGCATGCAGATCGTCTTGTCGGCGAGCTTAAAGAGCTCAGCCCACTCCCCCACGCTTGGGCAGGCGCTCGATGATGCGCTGGCTTCCGACTGAATGGCAACATTAAGCTCGTGAACATCGAGCAAAAGGTCGTCGACAAATTCGCGCTCCCCTACTCGAATTTTGAGAGGAGCGAATGCAAAGGTGGTACGGGGTGCAGTCGGTTGCCAATCGCGAAGATTGCAGCTCGAATCTGAGATAAGTGCCCAGCTCATTGAGGGTCCTTTCTAGTTGTTCCCCAACAATTATAGCCATCTTTTTGATTGATTGGACGGCTATCTAGTTTTGAATACTAGATAGCCGTTCTGATTTTATGGCAAACGGTAGGGAAAAAAGAATGGGCCTCGTGACTCAAGATCGCGAGGCCCACGTTCGTTCGCTGCAGTAATAAATTAGTAGCGCACGAAAATGTAATTGTTGTTCATGCCGGCGGCAACGGAGCTGATGATGACGCCCGTTTTGTAGTCGGAAGCATGGATCATCTGACCATTACCGATATAAATGCCGGTATGGTAGGAGTTAACCACAACATCGCCGGGTTGCGGATCGGACACACGGGTCCAACCCATGAAGTCGACCGTGGTGCCCAGACGGCAGTAGCGTCCCGTGAGGCAATAGCTTACAAAACCGGAGCAGTCAAAGCTGTTCGGTCCAATGCCGCCCCAAGAATACGCATAGCCGAGCTTGCTGTAGGCGCGCGAAACAACGGAGCCACCATCAACAGACTGACTCGGTGCTGAAGGCGTGGGAGCCGGAGCGGGCGTGGGGGCAGGCTGCGGTGCGGGAGCCGGCGTGTTGCCGCCCTGGTTGTTGTTATTGTTGGTCTGGCCGCCATTGTTGGTGTTCTCGGTCGTACCGGCGGTGTCGTTGCTCACCGTGGCCTTTTCGGCGGTGCTAGCATTAATGCCAGCCTGCAGCGCAGCGTTGGCCTCGGCCTCGGCAGCGAGCTCGGCCTGCAGCTGCGAATCCAGGGAGTTTACGACGTTCTGGGCTTCAGCCTGCTGGGCATTAAGCTCGTCGACCTTCTTTTGCGTGGTGGCGACGTTCTTCTCCTGCTCGGCCTGCTTATCGGTGAGCTGCTGCTTAAGCTCCTTGACCTCTTGAATGGTCTGAGCTTGCTTATCGGAAACTTTGCCGTAGTAGAACAGACGGTTGAGCATATCGCTCAGATCATCGACACCCGTCAAAACCTGAAGCAGGCTCAGACCGCCGGTTTTGTACTCGCCGGCGACATAGGTCGAGAGCTTGGCCTGACCATCGGCGATCTCCTGCTGCTTTTGCGTGATCTCGCCGGCAGTCTGATCGAGCGCCTGCGTCTGCGTGGCAAGCTCATCGTAAATCTGCTGGGTTTGGGTGCCGATCTGCTCGAGTTTCGTACGAGCAGCGGCAAGGTCGGATGCGGTATCGGCGTAGGCAGGAGCCGCGAGGCCCAAGCCCAAAACACAAGCGAGGGTTGCCGTAGCAGCGCAGCGTGCCATGTTTTTGTGCGTGTTTGCTGTGCGCATGTAGCTTCCTTTCCAGTAACTAAGGGTAACGGCTAGCCTACCGTCACCAGGCTAAAGAGCTCCACATCGTCATCAGACGGCGTGAGCTTCTCGCGCGGGTTGAGAAACGCAAGCTCAAGTATACAACCGTAACCGATAAGCTTTGCGCCCATATCTCGCACCAGTTTACCTGTTGCCTCGACGGTTCCGCCCGTCGCGACCAAGTCGTCCAGAATCAACACGGTATCTTTAGAGCTGATAGCGTCGGCATGGATCTCAATTGAATCGGTGCCGTACTCGAGCTCGTAGCTCTGGCTTACGGTCTCGCGCGGCAGCTTGCCCGGTTTACGTGCGGGAACAAAGCCGGCGCCAAGGGCTACAGCCACCGGTACGCCAACCATAAAGCCGCGAGCCTCGGGACCCACGACCTTGGTGATCCCCATGCCGGCAAAGTGCTCGGCGAGGGCATCGGTCATGGCTTTGAGCGCCTCGGGATTGCCAAAGAGCGGCGTGATGTCTTTAAAGACGACTCCGGGCTCGGGATAGTCGGGGATGTCGACGATTTGAGATTCGAAGTCGTACATTGCATGACCTTTCAATGAGTTGCCGAAATATCAGCAGCGGTTATTTGCCCGCGGTGACGGTGCCGGAGTGCGAAGGGGCGACGACCTTGAGCGGCTTTACGAGAGAATCCTCGTGCGAAGCAGGCGCGGCAGTTTCTTCGTTTTTGGCCTTGGTGGACTCGGAGCGTGTGATTTCCTCATCAAGTGCATCGATGTCGGCGTCCTCGACCACGGCGTTGAGCGACTCAAAAACGCGGTTCTTGAGCAACGCAGTGTGCACACCTTCCGTCAGGTCGTGAAGCTTCTTAAACGCACGCTCGAGCTTGGCGTCGCGCTCGTCATCGGAGGTATCCATTCCGAGCATGCTCACGAGCACCTGCTCAAACATCGAGGACTCGCGGTTGGCGGAAGACACGTATTGACGCAGGTTGCGCGGCTCGATATGGAAGCGCGACAGCTCTGAGCAGTAGCGGATGATCGGAAAATCGCGACCATCGACGAGCTCACGATTCTGCGGACTCTTGATAATGCGGATAAGGTCGTTCTCGGCGAGCGAGCGGATAAACGAAATCTCGACGCCCAGCATATCGGGAATGGTCTCGATGGGATGCAGCTTTTGCTTAGTCTCCTTGGGCTCCGTCTTGAGCGGAACATCGGACAGCAAGCCCACCTCGTAGGCGAGCGTTGACAGGTCCGTGGCGTTTTCCAAGCGCTGCTTAATCACGTTGAGCGGCATGTAGCGAGTCTTCTGCAAATGCAGAATGACCTCCAGGCGATCAACGTCCTCCTTGGAGTACTGACGGTATCCCTTTGGCGTACGATGAGGGGTAATGAGCCCCTCATCCTCTAGAAATCTAATTTTTGAGTTCGAAAGATCGGGGTATGCGCCTCGAAGTAGGTTGACGACTTGGCCGATACTCAGATAGTTGCGTTCGGCCATGCCCTACTCACCGGTTTCGATGCGCTCCGGCGTGCTCTCGTGGTAGATGAGCGTAAACGTACCGATCTGGACGGAAGAACCGTCGTGCAGCGGGGCTGCATTGACGATGGCGCCGTCGACCCAGGTGCCATTGAGCGAGCCCAGGTCCTCGATGCGAGCGCCGAGGCCCTCGCGAATAATGCGCGCATGGCTGCGCGAAACGGTCATGTCGTTGAGGAAGATGCCGTTCGCGGGATCGCGGCCGATGGTGGTCACGTCGTCCTCGAGCTCAAAAGCGGCACCCGTCTGCGGACCCTTGACGATGGACAGAACGGGGGCGGTGATGCGCACGTTAGCCATGAGGTCGGGAACGGTGACATCGCTTGAAGGCACGCGGAATACGCAGGTAGCGTCAGCAGTCTTATCATTCTCAGGCATATTGTTAACCATGTTGTCCATGACAACCCCTAACTTATCGCGGACGTGCCGCAAATAATGAACCGTACGTAATCATACCCCAACGAATTAGTCTTCGATTTCGGGGTTCAGAAAGTCGATGTCCTCGTCCTCGGGATGCGCGAGAGCCTGTTTAATGGCCGCTCCGCCCTTAATGGAATAGATGACAGCCGTGAGCATGGAGAAGATCACGCCGCCGTACACAAAGAAGATGCCGAGGGGCACCGAGCTTCCGTTGAGGCCCGGGAAGGCCGTAAGGGTTGAAGGTAAAAGATGCAGGCCGTCAACAACGGGGAACCCGAGCAGCATGAGCGAGAAGCCGGTCATGAGCAGCGCAGTGGCAATCTTTCCGGGAAAGACGACATCGATGGGGCGACGGTGATAATGACGAACGATAAGCGTGCCGATGCCCAGATAGATGTCGCGGCCAATAATGAGCACGCAGACCCAGATGGGCAGCTCTCCGCGAACCACCAGTCCAAGTACGCCGGTGAACAGCAGCGCACGGTCGCAAATGGGATCCATGACCTTGCCGAGCCACGAGACCGTCTTAGTCATGCGGGCGATCTGGCCGTCCATCCAGTCGGTGGAGGCGGCAACGGCGTAGATTGCGATGGCGATGACGCGGTTGTTATCCGTCACAAACAGGTACAGAAATACCAGGGTGAGGATCAGGCGCGTAAAGGTGATGAAATTGGAGATCGTAAAGATCTTATTCGACGGGTAATCGGAAGTGCCGATAAGCTCCTTTTTGATCTTCTTTTTGATGCCCACAGGACTCCCCCGCTGGTTAACGACAAAACTTTCGATACTATACCCGTTCCGGCGATGTCTATCCAGCGTAAGCATAGAGAGTCCAGACATGTGGAGGGCGCTTTTAGGCGGCGGGGATTTCGCATTCGTGTACATCAGCCTCCAAACATGTCGAAAAATGTCGATTTTGGTGGCTGATGTACACGTTTTGATTCGGTGGTTACATCGAGCGGGAACGTTGTTGCTTTAAGCAAAATAATCATGGTGATTAAAACAAGACGATATGAGAAAGCCATTTGGGTCGCCTCCCCCGCGGCGCAGCTTCTTTCCGCGGGCTCGGGATGCCACAATGGGCTTTGAGTATCGGCCCGTGCGGTAGCCCTTACCGCACCTGCGGGGAG